>JASHSB010000055.1 GCA_030036945.1 Methylovirgula sp.
AGGATCTGATTCGTCTGAGCTGCGAGGTCGCACGGCATCGTTATTTCTTCGGCGCGGTCGTGCCGGGCGGCGTAACCTGCGATCTCAGCGAAGCGCACCGCCAGCATCTCATAACGGCGGCGGACGAGATCGCCCGGCGATGCGAGGAACTGCACCGGATGTTGCGCTATTCGAGCAGCTTCCTCGACCGCCTGGAGGAAGTCGGCATCGTCCCGCCCGACGCGGCCGTCGCCTACGGTCTCGTCGGGCCGATCGCGCGCGCCTGCGGCGCGATGCGCGACATGCGCAAAATTCGCCCTTACGCCGCATACGGGACAGTCGATTTCACGGCGCCGGTCGAGCAAGAGGGCGACGGATACGCGCGGCTGCGCGTGTTCTTCGCGGAAATCGAACAGTCGGCTGCGATCCTTCACCAGATCCTCGCGGCGCTTCCCGCGGAAGAAATCCGCGCCCCCGACATTGCGGTACGCCCCGGCGCCGCGCTGGCAGCCGTCGAAGCGCCTTCGGGCGCTGCCTTTCATTGGGTGCGATTGGGCGAAGACGGTACAGTCGCGCGCTATCGGATCACGCCGCCGTCGTTCACGAATTGGCACGGGTTTCATATCGCTACCGAGAACTTCGCATTCCAGGATTTTCCCATCATCCTGGCGAGCTTCGGGCTCTCGAACGCGGAGTGCGATCGCTAGGGCACATCATGGCAAACTGGGTTCTCAAGGGCCTGCGCACCGGAATAAAGACAAGCGCCTACCGGTCTGCCGTCGAAGCAGCGCCGGGATTGTCGTCCGGCCAGCCGCGCGGCGTGGCTCTCCCGGCGCGCGACGCGGCGGCCTTGGTGGAGCGCTGTCCAACCGGCGCGATCAATTCGTGCGAGGGCGGAATTGCCGTCGATCAGCGCCGCTGCGTCGATTGTTTTCGTTGTCACTCCGACGTGGAAGAGCCGGCCGTCCCGTGGCGGGACGGCTACGAATGGGCGGCCTATGCCGATGACGTGGCGGCGATGCGCAGAAAGCTCGACCGCGCCTTCGGCCGTTCCCTACACATCCGCTTTCTCGATGCGGGAGCCTGCGGCGCCTGCATGAGCGAAGCGCGGCAACTCACCAATCCTTACTACAACATGCATAACCTCGGCTTCTTCATGACGCCGACGCCGCGCAACGCCGATGTCCTGCTGGTCGCCGGTCCCGTTTCCGATGCCATGCGCCTTCCGTTGCGCAAAACTTACGAAGCGATGCCGACGCCGAAGCGCGTGGTGGCGATCGGCGCGTGCGCGGCCTCCGGCGGCGTCTTCGGCCCGAGCTTCGCGGCGGGCGGCGGCGTCGCGGAATTGATTCCGGTCGACGTGGTCGTATCCGGGTGTCCGCCCCCGCCGCTTGCCATTCTGCATGGTCTCATGGTCGTCGTAGGAAGAAAGCCGCCCTCGGAGTTGATCTCGCGTCCGGCCAACGCGGAGGCGAACCCGCAATGACCGATGTCAGTCTGCTCTTCGCAATCTTCTTCGGTCTCTGCGGAGCCGGGGCGGTCGGCGCGTTCTTGGTGCCGGAGCGCTTCACGCCCGCGTTGCTCGCGACGATCGCGGCGTTGGCCGCGCTTCTCCTTCTTGCCGCGAGCGGCGAGCTGCTTCTCGGCAACGCATCGTTGCGGATCGAACTCTGGCAAATTCTTTCGCTGGGCAGGCTGATCCTCGGTGCGGATCGGCTTTCCGCGCTCTTCCTCTTCATCCTGGGGCTGGTGGTTTTTCCCGTATCGCTGTTTTCCGCCTTCTATCTGCGCCATTACGTCGGGCACTATAATTTGCGTTATTTCAGCGTTCTCTATCATGCGCTGTTTGCCTCGATCGTTTTGGTGTTGATCGCCGACGACGCGGTCTCTTTCGTGATCGCATGGGAAGCCATGTCGATTACGAGCTATCTTCTCGTGACTTACCAATACGAGCGCGACGACAGTTCGCAGGCCGGCTTCGTGATGCTGGCGATGAGCGAACTGGGCACGATGGCGGTCGAGATCGCTTTTATTCTCATCGCAGTTCATGCCGGAAGCTTCGAATTTGCCGCGATGCGGGGGGTCGGGCCGGCGCTGGGAGACGGACTCAAATGGGCCATACTCCTGCTCTCCTTCTTCGGATTCGCCGTCAAGGCGGGGCTCGTTCCCGTCAATAGCTGGCTGCCGCTCGCCCATCCGGTCGCGCCGACTAACGTTTCCGCGCTGCTCTCGGCGGTGATCGTCAATCTCGGAATCTATGGAATCATCCGCGTCAATCTCGATCTCGTGCCGGTAGCCACGCAGGGTGCGGGCATCGTCGTGCTCGTGATCGGCAGCCTTTCCGCGTTGTTCGGCATTCTTTACGCGACAATTCAGTCGGAGATGAAACGGCTTCTCGCTCACAGCACCATCGAGAACATGGGGATTGTCGCGGCGGGCATCGGCGCGGCGATGGTGTTCCTCGAGAGCCACCACGAGGTAGCCGCGAGCATCGCGCTCATCGCCGCGCTCTACCACGCCGCCAATCACTCGGTTTATAAGGCGCTTCTCTTCGTCGGCACGGGGGCGGTCGAGGCCGGCACCGGAACGCGCGACCTCGATCGGCTCGGCGGCATCGCGCGCCGCATGCCGTGGACGAGCGGCCTGTTCCTAGTTGGCGTGCTGTCGATCGCGGCGTTGCCGCCGCTCAACGGCTTCGTCAGCGAATGGCTGACGCTACAGACGATCCTGCGTTCCGAATTGCTGTCTTCCACCTTGGTCAAGATCATCTTCGCCGTTTGCGGCGCGCTTCTCGCTTTGACGGCCGGCTTGGCGGTTACCTGTTTTGCCAAGGTTTTCGCCATGGGCTTTCTCGGCATGGCGCGTTCGGACGGAGCGGCGCGCGCCACCGAGGCGCCAGCGCCGAAACAGATTCCCCTGGCGCTGCTTGCCGCGAGCTGTATCACGCTCGGCATTTTGCCGACCTACGTCATTCCGGTGCTGGATCGTGCCGCCGCGCCGCTTGCGCATGCCAGCGCAACGGCGGCACTTGTTCCGCCGTTCTTCGATACGGCCGCGCAACAGCGCGAGGCGATCGCGCCGAAGTTCCTCGCCGAATTCCACGATCTCGGCGCCCAGGTCGGCGGCGGCGTCTTGCCCGGACGCGGCCTCGTCGTCCTGCATCGCGGTGAAGCGCGCAATCCCGTCGTCTTTGCGATGTCGACTTCTTACACGCTCGTCGTCCTGGCCGCCATCATCGCATTGAGTTTCTTCGGCTTCCGTCTGCTGACGCGCGAGCGCTGCGTCGATCGCAGGCCAGCCTGGGACGGCGGCTTGCGCCGTCTGCTCCCGGCGATCACCTATACGGCTACCGGATTCTCAAACCCGGTTCGCGTCGTCTTTCAGGCCGTGCTGCATCCCGCCGCGACGGAGGACAACACCGAGGCGGTTGCGCGCAATTTTCGGGCGGCAATCCGCCGTGAATACACCGAGGTTCATATCGTCGACCGGCTGTTCCTCGGGCCGCCCGTACGCGGCTTGCGGCGGGTCGCCGATTCCGTACGCAAGATGCACGTAGGGCATGTGAATGCTTACGCCGCCTATATCCTCTTTACCTTGTTGGTCGTGCTCATCGTCGGGGCGCTCTAGGTATCGTCAGGGCTATCGACGGCGCAACGCTCGGCACGTCGCAAATTCATACCTAGGTTCCTGAACCTCTGCTAATCCGCTATCCTGCCCTCCGGTGCCTATGGCAATGAGTTCTTGGGAAGGTGGCACAGATGGATTTCGCACGCCGGTATTCCGCCGCTGCGACGACGTTGTCTGCGATCGCAAGCGCGCTTTTCATCTTCCTTTTCTCGACGGTCGAATCTCGGGCACAGGGAGCGTCGTGCGAAGACGCGGCCGGCCTTGCGGTCTTGCCCGCGCCCCTGGCGCCGTGGAAGGGCGCGCCGCTGCGCATCGTCTTTGCCGCGGAGAAGCCGCTTGACGGCGAACTTTCGCTGATTGCGCCGGATGGAAGCGTTGCGGCCAAATCGGCCGGCCGGCAGGGCGGCCCGCCGTATTTCTGGTTCGCCGAGGTCGCCTCGCCGACGCTGGGAACATGGCACGCTATGCTCGCGCTCGCTCACGCACCGGGCGGTTGCAGCGCGGTCACACGCGACATTGTCGTGCGCGGCGACGCGCCGCCGCCGCCGCGCACGACGCCGGGAAGCGTCTGGCCGTTGCGCAACACATGGAGCCGCGCGACCGAAGATCTCTATTCGGCTTGGATACAAAAGCTCTTCGACGGGCCGCTCGATACCGAGCTGTCGTGGCCGACGCTGCAGGAC
>JASHSB010000005.1 GCA_030036945.1 Methylovirgula sp.
GACGACGTTGAACGGTTCCCCGGCGACGATCACTTGAGGCATCTCGCACCCGTGCGCAACACGCAGTTCGATCTTAGTCCAGCTTCGATGCGAATTTCTAGAGCGGTCCGCGCATTTCGTGCACGTGACTCGCAAACAAACAATTCGCATCAAACGGAATCGCGCGCATCCGGCGATGGGCGGCGCGGATCCGCATCGATCCACGCGCGCGCTCAACGTTCGCGCATCCGTCGATGCGCGGATTCAAGGCGAGCGACGGTGTCCTGCGCACACTTGCACAAATAAAACATTATGATTGAAAATCAGTACCTTACTAATCTTTATCCGGCGCGGAAGGCAGCTGTTGCGCAAGCTCGTCGAGCCAAGCTTGCGCGTTGCCGTCGGAAGGCGCACGCCAGTCGCTGCGCGGCGACAGCGTGCCGCCGGCAACGACCTTGGGACCATTTGGCATCGCCGAGCGCTTGAACTGACTCATGGCGAAGAAGCGCCGGATGAACACTTCAAGCCAATGACGAATCGCCGGAAGATCGTAGGCGTGGCGGCGATCCGGCGGAAAATCCGGCGGCCATTCTCCCTTTGTCGGGTCTGCCCAGGCCGCCAGCGCAAGAAAAGCGATCTTCGACGGCCGAAACCCATGGCGCAAAACGTAGAAGAGATTGAAATCCTGCAGTTCAAAGGGGCCGATTTCCGCCTCGGTGCGCTGTGCCGCGCCGTCGGCTCCCGGCGGCACGAGTTCGGGAGAAATCTCCCCGGCAAGAATGGCGGTCAGCGTCGCCAGCACCTCGGGAGCGAACTGCCGGCTTGTGACGCACCAGCGAATCAAGTGCTGGATCAAAGTCTTGGGAACGCCCGCATTGACCGCATAATGGGACATCTGGTCGCCGACGCCATACGTACACCAACCAAGCGCCAGTTCCGAAAGGTCGCCGGTTCCGATCACCATAGCGGCATTTTGGTTGGCGAGGCGGAAGAGATAGTCGGTACGCAGCCCGGCCTGGACGTTCTCGAACGTTACGTCGAACTGGCGCTCGCCTTTGGCGAAAGGATGTCCGAGGTCGGCGAGCATCTGCCGCGCCGCCGGCTTGATATCGAGCTCGCGCGCGCTGACGCCGAGCGCCTTCATTAGCTTGAATGCATTGGTCTTGGTCGTCTCGCTCGTGGCGAAGCCCGGCATGGTATAGGCGAGGATATCCCTGCGCGGTTTGCCAAGCCGGTCCATCGCTTTGGCGGCGACGATCAGGGCGTGGGTCGAATCGAGCCCCCCCGATATGCCGACGACGAGCTTGGAAATCCCAGTCGCGGCAAGGCGCTGCTCGAGCGCTGTCACCTGGATGTTGTAGGCTTCGTAGCAATCCTGCTCCAATCGGGCGCGGTTCGAAGGCACGAAAGGAAAACGCTCGACGGTCCGTTCGAAGCCCACGTCGCGGCCCGACGGGGCGAGACGAAAGGAAACCCGCCGGAAAGGCGTTTCCGAGTTGGCGCGGCGATTGTCGTCGAACGTGCCTTGGCGCAGCCGTTCCTGCAACAAAAGATCGAGATCGACATCGGCGACCGCGCATTGGCCGCTTTCCGGGAAACGCGGCGATTCTGCCAGAATGACGCCGTTCTCGACAATGGCCGTCTGCCCGTCCCAGGCAAGATCGGTGCTCGACTCGCCTTGGCCAGCGGCGGAATAGAGATAGGCGGCAAGACAGCGCGCCGATTGGGACCGGCAGAGGAGCCGGCGGGTATCGGCCTTGCCGATCGTAATGTTGCTCGCCGAAAGATTGGCGAGCACCGTCGCCCCGGCAAGCGCCGCATGCGAACTCGCCGGGATCGGTACCCAAAGATCCTCGCAGATCTCGGCGTGAACGACGAGACCCGCGACGTCCTCAGCGGCAAACAGAAGATCCGGCCCAAATGGCGCCCGGTGCGGTCCGATCGCGATTTCTTGATCGCGGATCGAAGCGCCGGAGGCGAAGTGGCGGGATTCGTAGAACTCGCGATAGTTGGGCAAATGCGCTTTCGGCACGACACCGAGAAGGCGGCCGCGGTGGATGGCGAGCGCACAATTGTAAAGTCGTCCGGCGTGGCGCAGCGGCGCGCCCACCAGGATCAGCGGCATCAACGCCTGCGATGCGTCGACGAGCCGGCCGACCGCCCGGTTGACCCCTTCCTGCACGGCATCCTGAAAAAGCAGGTCGTCGATCGCGTATCCCGACAGCGCCAGCTCCGGAAAGACCGCGACGGTGACCGCCTTCTCGTGCAAGCCGGTCAACACATTTAAGATCGTCTCGGCGTTGGCCGGCGCATCGGCCGAACGGCAAGAAGTGGTGCACGTCGCAACGCGGGCGAACCCATGCCGGTAGATCGATCGAAAACTCATCGACGCCCTTCGCCCCAAACCACCCTAGGACCAAAGCTTTTGTACGAGTTGCAAAAGCAATTCCTGAACATCTATTAATTCAGGAACCGTTTGCGCTCGGCGCAATTATCGGTTCATTCGAAAACGGCGGCGCTAAGGTCGGGTTTATAGGGATCTGCGATATTTACTTCATCTTCCATTCAGGCGGTGAAATCTAGGTAAGATGGGTTGCTGTCGGGCTCGGTTGGATATGCCCGTATCGCAATACATAAAAGGAAGAAAGCTTCAAGGAGGAACATCGTGAGTCACCCCCGTCTCATGGCCGGTTCTTCCGATAGCGAGAGGAGATGAACGTGCGTCTTATTCTTTCAACCCTCACGGCGGCGGCTCTGGCTGCGAGTTCCGTGATCAGCGTCGCGCAAGCCGCGCCAATCGCCGACCAGTCGGGCGTGCGCCAGTCGGCGATCAATCTTAACGACGTCCAAAAGACACAATTCTTCTGGGGCGGCCAGAACTATTGTTGGTACCCGGTCGGCTGGCATGGCCCAGGTTGGTATTGGTGCGGCTACGCCTGGCGCAGCGGCTTCGGCTGGGGCGGCGGCTACGGCTGGCACGGCTGGCATGGCGGCAGACGCGGCGGCTGGGGCGGACATGGCCCGCATCGACATCACTAGCCTCATTCGTCGAACATCTAGCCTTATTCGTTGAACACAAAGCACCAGCGGCCTCGAAGGCCGCTGGTTTGCGTGGCGAGCGAAGCGATCGAAACGGACGTGCCGCGTCGCCGTGAATTCGGGGTCGCGGAAGAGACTGCTTGGCGCGCCGGCCTTTCTGCGCCGGCAAAATCAAGGTTTATGTCGAACGAATGGATTGATATGCGGCGATCCACTCGCCGCGCTCGATGCCGAACGCGCCGGCCGAAGCCGGCCGAGATCATTAGATTCGATGCCGAATTCAAGCTGCGGTGAACGCGCCGCGCTCGCGGCCAAGTGTGTTCAGGCGACCGAGCGGGCGGATGTCTCGGGAGCGCGCTCTTCGGCGAGTTTCTCCTCGACCTCGTCGGCGGTGAGCGGCCCGGAAAAAAGGAAGCCCTGCAGTTCGTGACAGCCGAGCGTTTCAAGAAAGCGCGCCTGTTCGATCGTCTCGATTCCTTCCGCCGTTACCGTCAGGCCAAGCGAGCGGCCGAGAGCGACGATCGATTCGACGATAATCGCGCTTTCGCCGGTCATCTCCATGGATTCCAGGAACGAGCGATCGATTTTGATTTTGTCGAAGGCAAACCGACGCAGATAGATCAAGCTCGAATAGCCGGAGCCGAAATCGTCGAGCACCATGGTGACTCCGAGGGCGCGCAGGTCGATCATCAGACGCTCGGCGAGATCGGCGTCGGAAATTATCACGCCTTCGGTGAGTTCGAATTCGACGCGCTCCGGGTCGATCCCGGTCTCGGCAAGGATTTTTTCGACCGTGGTGACGAAATCCTTCTGCCGGAATTGGATCGGCGAGACGTTGACCGCCACCTTGACCCGCTTCCATCGCTTGGCGTCGGCGCAGGCGTGCCGTAAGACCCATTCGCCCAGCGGGACAATCAGGCCGCGGTCTTCGGCGAGGCCGACGAAACTATCGGCGGGAAGCAGTCCATGCGTCTTATGCCGCCAACGCACCAGCCCCTCGACGCTAACGATTCTGTCGCCCGACGCCGACATGATCGGCTGATATTGCATGACGAGTTCGTCGTTTTCGATCGCGGCGCGCAGCTCGTCTTCGGCGTTTTGCCGCATCCGCAATTCTTCGCCCATTTTGGCTTCGAAAAAGGCGAAGCGGTTGCGGCCGCCCTGTTTGGCGCGGTACAGCGCCAGGTCGGCGACGCGCATCAAGTCCTGCCGCTCGGCGGCATTCTGCGGACAGAGCGCAATCCCGATCGACGTGCCCATGAAAATCTGCTGGCCGGCGACATCGAACGGCGTGCTCATCGCGTCGAGCAGGCGCTGTGCAAGCCGGGCGCAATCGCGCGGGTCCATCACGTCGGTTTGCAGAATGGCGAATTCGTCGCCACCGAGGCGGCCGAAATGATCGCCGTTGCGCAGAACCCTGCCGAGCCGCTCCGTAACCGCCATGATCGTCCGATCGCCGACCTCATGGCCGAAGGTGTCATTGGCCAGCTTGAAATCGTCGAGGTCCAGATAGAACAGCGCGCATTGGCAGCGCTTTCGCTTGCAACGGGCGATCTCCGCGTCGACAAGTTCGTTGAATAGGAAGCGATTGGGCAATCCACAGAGCACGTCGTGGCCGGCGACCTGCTTGGCCCTTGCCTCGCTGTCGGTAAGCTGTCGAACGATCCGATAGGCCTGCGCGGCCATCCCCAAGCGAAACGCCATCGCGGAGACCACCAGCAGGACGTTCACCCGGTCGGTGAAAGCCAATAGCACAAATTTCACGGAAAACAGCGGAATGGAATCTTGCGCGGCGGCGACGCCGAGGCGAATGCCGAGCAGCAGGAACAATAACGTGGTGACGCCATACGCCACCGTCCAAGCCGCGATCGAAGGTCGATGCAGACGGCCGGGGATCAGCGTGAACCGCAGCAGACCAAAATGCGTAAGATCAGTCAGTCGCATGATTTCAAGAGTCCCGTTGGGGCGATGCGCGCGACCATTCGTGGCACCACATCCTTTGTCGCTCCGCGCCTGGGGACACAGCCGTTTCTCAAATCGAACCATGCGAGCCGGTCAAGTTTATCGACGCTCCGTTAACGTAGCGTTCGAGGGCCGCGGCGGCCGCCGACAAGGTAGTTCCGATCTTCTCCACAATCTTTACGTGTATATAATACTTTTACAGGCGCAGGTAGCAGGGCGCTAGATCAATTGCAGTCCCTTGAAACTAGCAAATCCTTCCCTGCCGATAATCAAATGATCGTGCACCGCGACGTTCAGCGAGTTGCCGAGGGCGACGATCTGGTTGGTGAGTTGGATATCGACACTCGACGGCGACGTTTCGCCCGACGGGTGATTGTGCACGAGAATGAGCGCGGTGGCGTTGAGTTCGAGCGCGCGGCGCATGATTTCGCGCGGGTAGACGGGGGCGTGGTCGACGGTGCCGATGCTTTGCACCTCGTCGGCGATCAGGCCGTTCTTCCTATCGAGAAACAGAATGCGGAATTCTTCGCGATCGAGAAAGGCCATGGCCGTACGGCAATAATCGAGCACCTCGGAGA
>JASHSB010000056.1 GCA_030036945.1 Methylovirgula sp.
GTGGGCGCGTCACGCGCCGGCAACCGCAGCACGAATCGGATTCGTCTGTCGTCATAACGATGATCGCCGAGCCCATGCGCCGGCGAAGCTCAATTTCCAGGGAAAGCTAATGCTCCCTGTCCTTGGCGTTATTGTATGTCTGAATCTTGATCCATGCGACGATCTTCCAAAGGTCGTCGGGGTTGGTAATCGTGGAACCGTAGGACGGCATGGGTCCGACCACATGCCGGAACCCGCGTCTCGAAAAGCCCTGCTTTTGCAGTTCGACGGAGCCGAGAGCCACGAGCCGGAACAGAGTCTCGTCGGCATCGCCATAGATCCATACGCCGGTGGTGATCGGCGGGCACATTCCGCCGCCGCCACCGCCGCCGTGACAGCCCGGACAGCCGAAGTTGCTGTAGAGCGTATAGCCTTCGGCCGCGAGCGCCGGGTCGTGGGCGGCCTCTCCGGCAGCGTAGGGATTTACAAGGCTCCCAACTTTGGAGTTGCGCGCCATTTCGGCGGGAGTCGCAGGCGCCGCGCCCGCCGGCATCACGATTGCGGACGCCGCCCAGCCACCGATCGCCAGGCGCGCCAACATTCCGAACATTCTCGCGCCCGTCATCGTTGCACCTTTTCCAGCTTATGGGTTTTTGGCGGCTTGCCGGCGAACTTAGTCGAAGTCGTCGACGCGCGCGAGATTTCGGCCTACTTAGGGCCTATTCGCGCTATGGGGACACGATGCAATGAAGACCATTCTGAAATGCACATGCGGTGTGTTTTTGTTCGCGCTGGTGGGAACCGCCGGCGCGGTCGAGCCGCCGGCGCGTCCGGAGAAACATCCCTGTCGCGACGATGCCTTCCGTTTTTGTAAGCAAGACATCCCCGATCACGCCAAAATTCATGCCTGTTTGTTGCTGAACGTCGAACGCCTCGAGCCGCGCTGTCGGGCAATCATCCGCCCTCACCAACGCTGATCGCGGCGCACGCGCTGAGAGTTGCGCGATGAAGGAGACGCCGCGGAAAATTTCGAGGCAAGAGGCGGGATCCTCCTTCCGGCTGGCGCCGCGCGACGATGACCTCGATCGGCTCGCCGATCTCTGGGTCGCAAGCTGGCAGGCGGCCATGCCCAGCATCGATTTTGCTGCGCGGCGGGGCTGGTTTCTTGCTTACGTCAGCGACATCGAGGCCCGAGGCGGGGAGATGATCTGCGCCTTCGCCGGGAAACATCCGTTGGGCTTCATCCTGCTTGATGGCGGGCGCGGCGTTCTCGAACAAATCGCGATCTGGCCGGCGCTCTTCGGTACCGGGATCGGCGCGTTGCTTTTGGACGAGGCGAAGCGGCGCTGTCCCTCAGGCCTCGGCCTCGAGGTCAATGCCGACAATGCGCGGGCGCTGCGCTTCTACGAGAAATCGGGCTTCGAGCGGCGCGAGCCGGGCGTCAATCAAGCTTCCGGCCTGCCAACTTGGCATATGCGCTGGCCGGGTATGATCGGCTGAGATCCCGCGATCTTGGAAGGCTTTCGTATGCGCCGCACAATTTATTGGTTTGGGGAAGCGCTCTTTATCTTGCTGCAAATTGATTTTTGGATCTCGCCATATTCGTCACATCTGAAGTTGGCATCCTTGCTTGGATCGGCTGTTTTGGGCTGTGCCTTTGTGGTAGGTGTCGTGATCCAGCATCGGCGCTGGCGCGGTTGACAAAAAATTCCAATCCGTAACCCGATCGGCGGGCCCGCTTTGCCTCTGGCAATTGCCGCGAGGCGGCCCTAGATTGGCGCGGCGGAGCTGCGGGGTGCGTGCGGATCGTATATTCCCCGGGGCCTTATCGATCTCGAAGGGGGCTGTCCCTAGCCTTGCCTGTGGGCTCGGCCACACGGCGCCCACCTACTTTGTAGGTTCCCGGGATCGGAATCCCACGGCCATCGCGGCCCCGCGCTAGCTTTTTTCGCCGCCGGGCGTGTATGGACGTTACCTCCGCCAAAGCCGATTTGCGCCGTCAAGCTTTGGCGCGCCGAACGTCGGTAGGAGAGGGTGAGGCGCGGACCTTCGCGCGCCGGCTGGCCGTGATCGGCGCCGCCTTCGCAGCCGAAAAGGCCGCCAAGATCGTTTCCGCCTATTGGTCGATCAACGATGAAGCCTCGACCTTCCTGCTGCTCGACAAACTCGGCGCCCAGGGCATTGCCACGGCGCTGCCCGTCATGCAAGGCCGCGGCGCACCGCTTTGCTTCCGGCTCTGGAAAAAAGGCGCGCCGCTCGGCGAAGCGAAATGGGGAATCAAGGAGCCCTTGCCGGCGCCGGAAGTTTTCCCGGATTTGCTTTTCGTGCCGCTTCTGGCCTTCGATCGCGCCGGTCGCCGGCTGGGTTACGGCGCCGGATTTTACGACCGTACGCTCAAAAGGCTGCGGACAATACAGCCGATTACCGCAGTGGGCATCGGCTATGCGACCCAGGAACTGCCGGCTGTCCCGAGCGAAAGCTACGACGAGAAGCTCGATTTCGTACTGACCGAGCGCGAGTGGATCGTTTGCACGTGAAGAGCCGCGCTTGCCGCTTTCGTCGCCGTCGCTTTATGCTGGCGGTGCGGGGACCTTTCGATGCGGCTGCTCTTCATCGGTGACGTCGTCGGCCGCTCCGGACGAATCGTCCTCGGCGAGCAGTTGCCGAAGTTGCGCCAAGCGTGGCGACTCGATTGCGTCGTCGTCAACGGCGAGAACGCGGCGGGCGGCTTTGGCATTACCGAGCCGATTCTCTCCGACTTCCTCGCCGCCGGCGCCGATTGCGTGACGCTCGGCAATCACGCCTTCGATCAGCGCGAGGCGTTGACGTTCATCGCACACCAACCGCGCCTGGTGCGGCCGTTGAATTACCCGCGCGGTACGCCCGGCTGCGGTGCGACGCTGGTCGAGACGGCGAAAGGCGAGCGCGTGCTGATCGTCAATCTCATCGGCCGGACGTTCATGGATGCGCTCGACGACCCGTTCGAGGCGGGCGGCAAGGAAATCGGCGCCTGCCGGCTCGGCGAGGCCTGCGACGCGGCGGTCGTCGATTTCCATGCCGAGGCGTCGAGCGAGAAACAGGCGTTCGCGCATTTCGTGGACGGCCGCGCCACGCTCGTCGTCGGCACGCATACGCACGTGCCCGCCGCCGACCATCAAATCCTCCCGCAAGGCACGGCGTTCATTACCGACGTCGGCATGACCGGCGATTACGATTCGATCATCGGCATGGAGAAAGAGGAACCGATCCGTCGTTTCATCCAAAAGACACCCGGGACGCGTATGGAGCCGGCGGGCGGCGAAGCTACACTGTGCGGCATCGCGGTCGAGACCGGCGCGCATGGACTTGCGGTAAAGATCGCCCCGGTCAGGATCGGTGGCAGGCTGAGCGCGGCGCGGCCCGGTTTTTGGAAATAGCCGGTCTGCGGGGAAGGATGATGAAACACGCGCTCTTGGCGATTTTTCTGTTTGCTTTGCTCTCCGCCGCCGGCTTTGCCGGAACGCCGCAGGCCTATTTCGTCGCGTCGGCCGAGATCGACGCAGCCGACATGTTGCCCGCGCCGCCGGCCGACGACAGCGCAACGAACAAGGCGGAGATCCGGCAACTGCATCAGATCGAAGATCGGCGCACGCCCGCGGCTGTCGCACACGCCCAGGCCGACGCGGCCGAACGCGACATTTTCATATTTAAACCCGTCCTTGGCGACGGATTCAACGCCAAGGCTCTGCCACTGACCGCCGCGCTCTCGGCGCATGTCGAAGAGGACGAACTTGCCGACATCGAGCCGGTCAAACGCGTCTTCGGGCGGCTGCGGCCCTATCAATTCGACAAGTCGCTGCATCCTGTCTGTCGCGCGACGATGAAGAACGACTCCTATCCAAGCGGCCACGCGATGTCCGGCTATCTCGAAGCGCTGGTACTCGCCTCGATGCTGCCGGAGAAGAAAGACGCGATCTTTGCCCGCGCCGACGATTTTGCGCATAGCCGTCTCGTCTGCGGGGTCCACCACGCGACCGATCTCGAGGCCAGCAAAGAGCTCGCCTATGCGCTCTTTGGCGTGATGGCCGACAGTGCGCGTTTCAAGGTCGAGCGTAGCGCCGCGGAACGCGAATTGCGCGAGGCCCTGGGCCTTGCGGCACACGCGGAATGAGGCGGGATCGCCGCGCTTAGCTCCCATGGCACGGCGATGCGTATCTGTGCCAGCGGAAATGGGCGCCGCACGGCTTTCTTTATTTCCGCGGTCCTCGGGACTATAGACCGTCCCGAATCGGCGCGGGACGCACCGCAGAAGATCACGAGACGGCGGGAAAGCGCATGTCAGGGCATAGTCAGTTCAAAAACATCATGCACAAGAAGGGCAGGCAGGACGCGATCCGCTCCAAGCTCTTCTCCAAACTGGCGCGCGAAATCACGGTCGCCGCGAAGCTCGGCCTGCCCGATCCGGCAATGAACGCGCGGCTGCGCGCAGCGATCATCGCCGCGCGCGCGGAAAATATGCCGAAGGACAACATCGAGCGGGCGATCAAGAAAGCTTCGGGCGCGGAGGCAGAAAGCTACGAAGAGGTCCGCTACGAAGGCTATGCCCCGGGCGGCGTCGCGGTGATCGTCGAGACGCTGACTGACAACCGCAATCGGACGGCGGGGGAAGTACGCTCCTACTTCGCCAGGGCGGGTGGTTCGCTCGCCGAGACCGGCGCGGTATCGTTTCTGTTCGACCACGTCGGGGTGATCGAATTCGACGTAAAGGTTGCTTCCGAAGAGGCGATTCTGGAAGCGGCGATCGAAGCCGGCGCCGAGGACGTCGTCTCGACGCCGGACGGCCATGAGATCACCGCGACGCTCGAAACCATGCGCGAAGTTGCTCAAAAGCTAGAAGCAAAATTCGGCGAGCCGCGCAAAGTAGGTTTCGTCTGGAAGCCGCAAACGACGATCGCCGTCGATGATGGCACGGGCG
>JASHSB010000057.1 GCA_030036945.1 Methylovirgula sp.
GCGCTTTCCGACGGCGCGGTGGAATTCTTGCCGGGCGTCCCCGCGCTGCAGGGCATCGACGGGACCGGCCACGTGACCGGCCATACGTCGATCTTCCACGCCACGCGCGGCGACATGGACCTCGGCGCCGCCGGCAAGCTCACGCTGACCGATGGCGTGTTCCATATCGCCCACGCCGAGGTCAGGCCGACGCTCGCCGAGCTTTCCGGGAAAGTCTCGGGCGACGTCACGGCGGTCGGCGATCTTTTAAGCCGCGATGCGCTGAAGCCCTACGCCTCGCTGCCCGTCGATCCTTCGACGCTGCACGGGGAGATCGCCGGCGATCTCGGCATCGCTCTGCGCCTCGGCCCGGGGGCGCGTCCTGCCGACACGAAGCTCAGGATCAAAGCGGTTGCGACCGATTTCTCGGCCGACAAGCTGTTTGGGGACGCAAAGCTCGACGCGGCGACGCTGAATGTTGTCGTCGACGACAACGGCCTCAAGGCTACCGGTCCCGGAAAAATCTTCGGGGCGCCCGCCGATGTCGATCTGACCATGCCGGCGGGCAGCCATGTGGGGCAGGCCGCCATCAGTCTCGTCGTCGACGACGCGTTGCGCGCCAAAAAGGGACTTGCCATGCTGCCCGGCGTCACCGGCCCGATCGGCGCGCAGGTAACGGTGCCGCTCGGCGCCGCGATGCCGGCGAAAGCGCAGATCAACCTCGATCTGACGCACGCGGCGATCGACAGTCTCGGCATCAACAAACCCGCCGGCCGTCCGGGGAAGGCCAGTTTTGCGCTGACCATCAACGCCGACCATTCGATTTCGCTCGACGACGTCGAAATCGGCGCCGCGCCGGTCGAGGCGCGTGGCTCGGTGACGATCGGTGGCGCCGATCCCACGCAGATCTCGGCGAAGTTTCCGCAGATGAAACTTTCGGCGGGCGACAACATGAAGCTTGAAGCCTCGAAGGCCGGCGACACCCTGAAACTGATCATCCGCGCGACCGTCTTGGATGCGCGGCCGTTCCTCAAGACGCTGACGTTCTCGCACGCAGCCGACGAATCCGACGCGCACAAGGAGAGCAAGGACGTCACGGCCGACCTCGCCGGCGCGAGCCTCGACGTCGATCTCAAAGCGATGGCGCTGAACGGCTTCAATAAGCGGACGATGTCGAACGTCGATCTGCATTTCGTCAAGAATAAAGACGCCTTGCGGCAGTTCGCGTTGGTCGGCAAATTCGGCGGCGGCACGATCTACGGCAATCTCGATAACGCCGACACGCCGGCCCCGCAGCTCGATCTTTCGACCAACGATGCCGGCGCGCTCCTCGCGTTCATCGATCTCTATCGGCACATGGACGGCGGCCAGCTTGCCGTCTCGCTGCGGCTCGGCGAGGACGCGATGGCCGGGGCGCTGGCGATCCGCAATTTCGTCCTGCGCGACGAGCCGGCGTTGCGGCGCCTCGTCGCCGAAGGAACCGCGCAAACCTCCGGAGCGCATGATTTCGACCAGTCAATCGACCTCAACGCCGTACAGTTCACGCGCCTGCAGGTAAATTTCCAACGCGCCGGCACCCGTCTCGATCTGCGCGACGGGACGATCTACGGCCCGCAGGTCGGCCTGACCGCCGACGGCTGGCTCGATTTTGCCCGCGATCGCGTCTCTTTGGACGGGACCTTCGTACCGGCCTACGGCGTCAACAATCTGGTCTCGCAAATTCCGATCTTCGGTCTGCTGCTCGGCGGCGGGCTGCACGAAGGCCTGTTCGCCGTGAACTACCGCATCACCGGCGCGGCCACGAAGCCGGTGCTCAACGTCAATCTTCTGACCGCGATCGCACCCGGTATCCTGCGCAAGATCTTCGGCGCGACGACGGATTTCGCGACGCCCGACGTGCCGGACGCGCCCGACGCCGCGCCGCAATCCTCGAACGCTCGGCAGCAACAATAGGCGCCCGGGAATATCGAAGCGCTAGGCAAGTCCCCGCTCGCCCACCGCGGCTAACTGTCTATAGCCGGACGCGGCGCCGGGAAAGCGGTCGCGGATTGCCGGATGGGTGTAGATTTCGATCCGACGTGCTTGGCGGGTTCCTAGATGATGCTCAGGCTTGACGCGCGGCAAGTAGGAAGGGCTCAGCCCTCGGGCTTCAACAGCACGTGCCGTTTCTTGCCGAGCGAGAGCTTGATGCATCCCTCGATGAGGTTGGCCTCGGTCAGCGTCGCGCGTTCGTTGTCGAGCGTTGCGTCGTTCACTTTGAGGCCGCCGCCTTTGATCTGCCGGCGCGCCTCGCCGGTCGAGCCGACGAGCCCGGCCCTTACGAACGCCGTGAGCGCGCCGATCCCCGCCGCGAGTTCGTGGCGCGGGACGTTCACGCTCGGCAACGTCTCGGCAAGCGCGCCTTCCTCGAACGTACGGCGCGCGGTTTCCGCCGCCTGTTCGGCCGCGGCGCGGCCATGCAGCAGCGCGGTCGCCTCGCTCGCCAGGATCTTTTTCGCCTCATTGATTTCGGAATCGCGCAAAGCGTCGAGCCGGGCAATCTCGGCGAGCGGCAGTTCCGTGAATAGTTTCAGGAAGCGTCCGACGTCGGCGTCCTCAACGTTGCGCCAATATTGCCAATAGTCGTAGATCGAAAGCAGCTTGGCATCGAGCCACACGGCGCCTTGCGCGGTCTTGCCCATCTTGGCCCCCGAAGCCGTCGCCAGAAGCGGCGAGGTCAAGCCGTAGAGTTGCGCCGTTCCCCTCCGCCGGCCGAGATCGATGCCGGTGATGATATTGCCCCATTGGTCGGAGCCGCCCATCTGGAGCACGACTCCGTGGCGCTTGTGAAGTTCGACGAAATCGTAGGCCTGCAGGCACATGTAGTTGAATTCGAGGAACGAGAGTTCCTGGTCGCGGTCGAGGCGCAGTTTGACGGAATCCATCGTCAGCATGCGGTTGACCGAAAAATGCCGGCCGACCTCACGCAGGAAATCGATGTAGCGCAGGCCCGACAGCCATTCGGCATTGTCGGGCATGATCGCGTCGGTCTTGCCCGCACCGAAACGCAGGAACTTGGCGAACGTTTGCTGGATCCCCGCCTTGTTGGCGGCGATCGTCTCTTCGGAAAGAAGCTTGCGGCTTTCGTCTTTGCCGGAAGGATCGCCGACCCGCGTCGTACCGCCGCCGATCAAAGCAACCGGCTTGCAGCCGGTCTTCTGCAGCCAGCGCAGCATCATGATCTGGATGAGCGAACCGACGTGCAGCGAAGGCGCGGTGCAATCAAATCCGATATAGCCGACGAGCTCGCCGCTCTTTGCTTTCGCGTCGAGGCCGGCGAGATCCGAACATTGATGAAGAAAGCCGCGCTCGGCGAGCACGGCGAGAAAATCAGACTTCGGGCGAACGGCTTGGGGCACGGGATCCTCGGGCGAGCGCGAACCTAGCTGCGCGCTACCCCGCGTCAAGGCCGAAAAGCCGCAAATCGCCGCGCCCCAAATTGCCACGGCATGTATAGTTCCGGGCGCGAGGGAGCGGCAAATGTCTCTGCTACGCGCGATCGGCCTGATGAGCGGCACGTCGATGGACGGCATCGACGTCGCCTATCTGGAGACAGACGGGATGGGGCAGGTGGTACCGGGCCTGGCGCGTTCCTTTCCCTATGGGGCGGAAGATCGCGCTTTGCTGCGCGGCGCGCTCATCGAGGCAAGCCATCTCGATTCGAGCGATCGCGCCGCGCGCCCCGAGGCGCTCGGCGCGGCGGAGACCATGCTAACGGCGCGCCATGCCGAGGCGGTCGAGCGCTTTCTTTCGCTCGAACATGTGCCGAGGCCGCAGGTCATTGGATTTCACGGCCAGACAGTGATCCATCGGCCGGCGGAACGGTTTACGGTGCAGATCGGCGACGGCGCGGCGCTGGCGCGCCGGCTCGGCTTGCCGGTAGTCTACGATTTTCGCGCCGCTGACGTCGCCGCAGGCGGCCAAGGCGCGCCGCTGGTGCCGGTCTATCATCAGGCGCTGGCCAAAGCCGAGGGACTCGCCGGACCGCTGCTGGTACTCAATATCGGCGGCGTCGCCAATCTCACCTTCCTTGCGGACGGCGATCCGATCGCCTTCGACACGGGCCCCGGCAACGCGCTCATCGACGATTTGATGCGGCGCCGCGCCGGCATGAACATGGACGAGGGCGGCGGCACCGCGGCTTCCGGCAAGGTCAACGCGGCGGTGCTCGCCGCGTTGCTGGCGCATTCCTATTTCGACCTGCCGCCGCCGAAATCGATCGACCGAAATCTTTTTTCGAGC
>JASHSB010000058.1 GCA_030036945.1 Methylovirgula sp.
GCGAGCATGGCGGCCTCGGGCAATGTGACGGTGTGCGCGCTGTGGCCGAAATATTTCTGCGAAGCCGCTTCGACGCCGAATGCGCCCGAACCGAAATAGACGCGGTTCAAGTAAAGTTCGAGGATCTGGTCCTTCGAATATTTGTGTTCGAGCCACACCGCCAGGATGGCCTCCTGGATTTTGCGCGACAGGGTGCGTTCCTGCGTGAGAAACAGGTTCTTGGCGAGCTGCTGGGTGATGGTCGAGCCGCCTTCCATTCCGCCGTGGCCGATCGCATCGCGGATCAAGGCGCGCAGAATGCCGAACGGATCGACTCCCCAATGTTCGTAGAAACGCCGATCCTCGATGGCGATGAACGCCTTGGGAAGGTAATCGGGAAGCTCGGAGAGCGGAATCGCCGCGCCGCCGGTATCACCGCGGTTGGCGAGCAACGTTCCGTCGTCGCCGAGGATGGCGATGTCGGGCGGACGTTTCGGAACCGCGAGTTGATCGATCGGCGGCAGTTGCGCGGCGTTGTAGACGATAAGTCCGGTTGCGCCGACCGCGCCCCAGATGCCGAGCATCAGCGACCAATAGATCAACGCGCCGAGCAGCGAGCGCCGCCGTTTTTTCCTGCGACGGCGGCGCGGCCGCTCATCCTCATCCGAATCGGAGATCGGTTCACGCCGCCTCGCCATACTCCTGCGCCTACCCGTTCGTTCTCGCCAGCGCGGTTTCCTGCGCAAACCCTAGGGCGGCGGGATTAAAAGGGGGTAAAGCAGCACCGCGGCCCGAAAGCGGCGAAACTTCCGAGGTTTGCGCCGGGAAACCTGGGCATTTGGGTGGCCGGCGCTTGCGATTTGCCCAGCGCCGCGTCAGAGTTGCGCCTCCGCGCGGCGGCCCTTGGCCGGCTCCGGATGCGTCGCTCAGATTGGGTTCGCCTCATGCAAGTCACTGTCGAAAGGGCCGCTCTCCTGAAGGCGCTCGGCCATGTACATCGCGTTGTCGAGCGGCGCACGACGATCCCGATCCTTTCCAACGTGCTCGTCTCGGCGGAAGCGGGTTCGGTGCAGCTCAAAGCCACCGATCTCGATCTCGAAGTGACCGAACGTCTTCCGGCCGATGTCGCGCAACCCGGCGCGACCACCTTGCCCGCCCATATCCTTTACGAGATCGTCCGCAAATTGCCGGAAGGCGCGCAGGTGTCGCTGCAAGGCGGCGAAGAGGCGGGGCAATTGCTGTTGCGCTCGGGCCGTTCGCGCTTCCAGCTTCAGGCATTGCCGGAAAGCGATTTCCCGGACCTCGCGGCCGGCGATTTCACGCATCAGTTCAAGTTGTCCGCTGGCGACGTGAAGAAGCTCATCGACAAAACCCAATTCGCGATCTCCAGCGAAGAGACACGCTATTATCTCAACGGGATCTACGTTCACTCGCTCGAGGCCGACGGCCATGCGATGCTGCGCGCCGTGGCGACCGATGGGCACCGATTGGCGCGCGTCGAGATCCCCGCGCCGCCCGGCGCCGCGGGCATGCCCGGCGTCATCGTTCCGCGCAAAGCCGTCACCGAGGTGCAGAAGCTCATCGAGGATTTGGCGCAGGAAGTGACGATTGAGATTTCGCCGACCAAGGCGCGGTTCCGGTTCGACGACGTCGTGCTGACGACCAAACTCATCGATGGCACGTTTCCCGACTACATGCGCGTCATTCCGGCGGCCAACGACAAATTTCTCACCGTCGAGCGCGAGCCGTTTCAGCAGGCCGTCGACCGCGTTTCGACGATCTCCTCGGAACGCGGCCGGGCGGTCAAGCTCGCTATGGCCGACGGCAAACTCACGTTGTCGGTCAACAACCCCGATTCCGGCTCGGCGGTCGAGGAGCTCGAGGTCGATTACGACGCCGCGCCGCTCGATATTGGCTTCAACGCCCGCTATCTGCTCGACATCACCAACCAGCTCGACGGCGACACGGCGCTGTTCAAACTCGCCGATCCCGGCTCGCCGACGCTGGTACTCGACCGTGAAGGCGCTGCGGCGCTCTACGTGCTGATGCCGATGCGGGTGTAAAAACGCAGCGGCACTTCGCTCATTGCATCGCTGCCGGGGTCGCCTCGGCAAGATAATCTTTCAACAGCTTGGCGCGGGCACGATTGGCGACGGCGCTTGGATGGCCGTCGCCGGGGATCGAAAGCACGGTGCCCGGCGGAAAGTCCTTCGGATCGAGCGTCGCATCGATGACCTCGATGCCGGATTGGCGCAGCCTTTCTTTGAGGCCCGCGTCGGCGGACCCGGAGTTGGCGAGATAGGCGTCGTTCCCGGATATATAAAGGACGATCAGTCGGCCGCCGTATTTTTGTTTGACGAGTTCGGCGCAACGTCGAAATTCGGCGAGATAGATCTCGACGTCCCGTGGTCCGACGGAATCCGCGACCGGCCGCAGAAAACGGCGAAAAGACGCACTGCTCATAAACGCGTCTTGAAAGAAACGAACCAATCCCTCCCGGCACGCGCCGACGAAGACGGGTTCTCCGCCGCGCAGTTCGTAGCGCGGCGCGCGCGCCATGAAATCGTCGCGGCACGACGCCCGGCCGACGTGCCAGGCGGCCGTCAGATAGACGAAGCGCTTCGTGTCCGTGAGGAGCGGATCGAACATGCCGGTTTCGAGCGCGCGCAGGAATTGTTGCGGCCCGTAGCCCGGAAATCCGAAGTTGAGGACGCGCACCTTGCGGCCGGTCAAGTCGGCGTAGTCTTGCGGCAGCGTGTCGGTATCGGGCAGGCCTTGTCCGAACATGAAGGAATCGCCGAAAAAGGCGACCGAAGGATCGTCCGTTCCCGACAGGGTACGGCGCAGGAGGTGAGCGTCGATCGTATAATCTACGCTGTAAATAACCGCGCCGCCCTGCCCCATCTTCGTGCTGTGGTAGATGCCCGGCGTCGAGGGCCCCCAACCGAGAACGGGCGCGCTCGTCTCGAAGCCGCGCGGATAGAGCGGCAAATTGGCTTCCATGGCCGCGGAGACGAGTTCGACGGCGGCGAGGCCGAAAATTGTCGCGGCGACCAGCGTGGCGGCGTTGCGCCAGGCGCCGCGCAGTCCCACCGCGAAATCCGCGGCAAGCAGGAATGCCAGGAATTCATAGAGGCCGCGCGTGTATTTGGAATAGGCGATGGTGGTTACGAGATAAGCCAAGAGAATGAGAATAGTCGGAACGAGAAAATAAATGATAAGCCGGCGCAGAAAGGTTGTTGGCATCGTGCCTCGCATGTCTCTCGCGAAATAGCTTGCTTAAACCCGGTCGACGAAGCAACTAATTGTTAATCGGCCGCAATCTTGGTGCTTCGCGCGAGCGGGGACGTGAGTTTGCGGATCCAGACGCAGCCTTTGCAAATGAAATAGGACATTTCGGTGACCGAAAAATTCTGCTTCGCGATGCGGATTGCGGCCATCCCGATCTTGCTTGCGGCCATCGCGTTTCTTGAGATCGAGCGGCCTTTCGTGTCGTTCCGGCTATTCACATTTGCCTGCCTGTTTCTCATCCTTGCCGATCTGACGTCGCTCACTCAGAAAAAAATCCGCGATGTCCTGCTTGGCGTGACATCGCTCGTTCTTGGCATCCTGGTGCTTGAGGCGGTGTCCGATAGGATATCGCCTCAAGCTACCTTGAAAACGACACAGGGGCTGACCGTGCGCCAACCTGTACTTGGTTGGGGGCCGCAGCACTCGGGACGATTCCACGCGCGGAAAATCGATCCGAAGACGGGGACGGTCATCTATGATGTCGACTACACCATAGATACCAATCTTCTGCGTCGGACGGATTCCTGCGAGACTTGCGGCACGATTGCCTTTTTCGGCGATTCCGTGACCTTCGGAGAAGGCATCAATGATGCGAACACGTTGCCGCAAGCTTTCGCCGACGGCCTCGACCGCAAGGAACGCGTACTCAATCTTGCATATTCCGGTTACGGACCGCAGCAGTTCCTGCGCGAATTGGAAACCGGCCGTTTCGACCAAGTCATCGGTCCCCGGCCAAAGCTTTTCGTATTCCTGACCGGGGCTTGGCATGCACAGCGCACTGCTTGCAAGGCCTCTTGGGTGCTCTACGCGCCGCGTTATGCGCTTGAGAACGGCAAGCTGGTTTACAAAGGCCCCTGCTACACGGGAACAGGTCTGTGGTTGCAGGAATGGGGCGTGCACGCAGCCCTCTACCGCAAGTTCATTGAGCCTGATCTCGAACGGCTTACGGACGATGATTTCGAACTCTACGTCCGAATTCTGCTCGCTGCCGTTAGTCTTGCGGAAGAAAAATATAAAGTGCCGACGCTCATTCCCTATCTCAGACTACCGAAAGCCTATTTTCACGGGACAAGTTTCAGCGACGACGAGATCATCAGGCAGCTGCGGGCAGGCGGCGCCGATGTTTTGGACTTGTCTTCGCTGCAAGAACCGACTGCCGGAGCATTGCTCGCCATTCCAGGCGATGGACATCCGACTCCCTATGCAAATCGGCTGAGAGCAGCCATCCTGAAGACCTATATCGAACAGAATCTGCCCGAGGTCCTTGTACCGAAGTGAACACAGCCGCCTGACTGCACTCAGTCCGCCTCGAAGGCTTGCTTGTAATCCCGCGCCAGCGCCGGGTTCTGCCGCTCCTTACGCAGGACGCAGTTGCCGATCGCCAGGAATTCGATCTCGGTGCCCATGAAACAGCCGAACGCGTCTTCCGGCGTGCAAACGATCGGCTCGCCGCGCACGTTGAAACTCGTATTGACCAGTACCGGACAGCCGGTCAATTCCTCGAAGCGGCTGATGAGTGCGTGGTAACGCGGATTCGTCTCTTTGTGTACCGTCTGAATGCGCGCCGAGTAATCGACATGCGTGACGGCTGGAATGTCGGAGCGCAGCACGTTGAGCTTATCGATGCCGAACAGCGCCCGTTCCGCGCCGGTCATCGCGCGGCAATGCGACGCCTTCACGTCAGCGACGAGCAGCATGTAAGGCGAATCCGCGTCGAGATCGAACCAATCGGCGACACGCTCGCGTAGCACCGAGGGCGCGAAGGGGCGAAAGCTTTCGCGATATTTGACTTTGAGGTTGAGCGCCTTTTGCATCGTCGGCGAGCGCGGATCGCCGAGGATCGAACGCGCCCCCAGCGCGCGCGGGCCGAATTCCATACGGCCCTGATGCCAGCCGACCGCTTGGCCAGCGGCAAGCGCCGCAGCGGTTTGCTCGATCAGATCGCCGTCGCCGACGACCTCATAGAGAGCACCGACTCCGGTAAGCCGCCGCTCGATGTCGGCCTGCGCATAGGACGGGCCGAGGTAGGCGCCTTGCATCGAATCGGGGCGCTTCGTGACGAGCTTGCGGGTCTTGTCGCGCTTGTCGTCGTAATAGCCGGCATAGGCGGCGCCGAGCGCGCCGCCCGCGTCGCCGGCTGCCGGCTGGATAAAGATCTCGTCGAACCGTCCATCGCGCAGCACTTTGCCGTTGGCAACGCAGTTCAACGCGACCCCACCGGCTAGGCAAAGATTTTTCAAGCCTGTCTCGGCGGCGAGCGCGCGCGTCAGGCGCAGCATTACCTCGTCGGTCACCGCCTGGATCGAGGCGGCAAGATCCATATGGCGCTGTTCGAGCAATTCGTCGGGACGGCGCGGCGGTCCGCCGAACAGCACGTCGAAGCGATCGTCGGTCATGGTGAGGCCGGTGCAGTAGGAGAAATAATCGAGGTCGAGCTTGAACGAGCCGTCCGGCTTCACGTCAATTAGATGCTCGAAGATCGTTTGCGCGTATTTGGGCTCGCCGTAGGGCGCGAGCCCCATCACCTTGTATTCGCCGGAGTTGACCTTGAAGCCGGTGTAATAGGTGAAGGCCGAATAGAGCAGCCCCAGCGAGTGCGGAAAACGGATTTCTTTCACGATGTTGAGATCGTCGCCTTGCCCGATCGCCGCGGTGGTCGTCGCCCATTCGCCGACGCCGTCCATGGTGAGCACCAATGCGGAAGGAAACGGCGACGGATAATAGGCGGAAGCGGCATGCGAATAATGGTGTTCGCAGAAGCGCAGCTTTTCTCTGTCGCCGAGCGCCAGGTCGAGCGCGGCGAGCTCGCGCAACAAGAGATTGCGCTGGAAAAGCTTCTCGCCGATCCAAAGCGGCATCGCCGTGCGGAAGGATGCGAAGCCTCGCGGCGCGAAGGCGACATAGGTTTCGAGCAGCCGCTCGAATTTCAAGAATGGCTTTTCGTAGAAGACGATTTCATCGATCGCCGCACCTTTGGCTTCTTCGAGGCAATAGGCGACCGCATGAGCGGGGAAGCCCGGATCGTGCTTCTTGCGGGTGAAGCGCTCTTCCTGGGCGGCGGCGAGGATTTGGCCGTCGCCGAGCAACGCGGCGGCGCTGTCGTGATAGAAGGCCGAAATGCCGAGGACGAGCATCGCGCCGGATCAGAACAGCGTATAGATGAACGGCGCAACTACCGATCCCTGGCTCAATACGAAGAGCCCGCCGAAAATGAGGAACAGCACCAGGAGGGGCACAAGCCAGAATTTCTTGCGCGTGCCCAGAAATTCGAGAAGCTCCGCGAAAACCGACATTCCTTCTCCCCTAGAATTGTTTGCGCATCGTGCCGGGGCCGGGTCCCGGCAGCGTGCGCTCGTCCCAATAGGTGGCGGCCTCAGGCGCGCGGCGAAGGCCGAGCGGATCTTCGCCGCGTTTGCGCAGCAGAAACCCCACCGGAACGACGGCGCCGAAGAACAATAGACCCATGACGATTGGGCTCACGGCGGTATTCAAAGCAAGCCCGAATTTGAACCAGGCGCGGTTCGCCGGGCCGAGGACCGCAGGATAGAAAAGTCCGGCGCCCCCCAGCAAGAGCGCGATGACGAGCAGCCACCAGCGCGGCGCATGATGGTGGACAAGCGGCCACACGGCGAGGAACGCCAGGATCAGCCCCAGCGTGATGCCGAACTTGCGGTTTGATCCCGCCGCCTCCTTGCGGAAGCTTTGGATCGTTTCGTGGGTCTGCATGGCCTTGCGGTCCGGGCGCGGCTTGTCCCGCGGCAAAGCTATAAACTTTTTCGCAAGGCGCTCCAAATAGTCAAAAGCGCCCTTCCGGGACATGCCGCGAGCGTCAGTCGAACAAATACTGCTCGCCGACCATCGTGCCGAGCCGCGTGTTGTCCTCGACGAACGCGGTCACGAATTCGTGCAGGCCCGATTGGAAAATCTCTTTCGTGCTCGATTCCGTCAGCCGCGCGAAAACCGCGTGCGCGTGGCGCTGCGCGACGCCTTTGTGGCCGTAGGCCTTGGCGATCGAATCGAGGAAGCGCACGATGTTTTCGTAGCAGGCGATCAGCGAACGCGGCATCTCGGGCCGCAGGATGAGAAGATCGGCGATCAGCCACGGCTTCAGGCTTTCGCGATAGACCCAATGATAGGCGGTGAGCGCCGAAACGGCGCGCAGGATCGCCGCCCATTGGAAATAATCGACCGAACCGCCTACCGCCTCCGTCTCCGGCAGGAGAATGTTGTACTTGACGTCGAGAATGCGCGCCGTGTTGTCGGCGCGTTCGATGTAAAGGCCGAGGCGCGAGAACCAGTAGGCGTCGTTGCGCAGCATGGTGCGATGCGCGGCGCCGTCGTAGTCGAGCGAAGCCTTTTTGACGAACTCCAGAAAGCGGGTCGTTTGCTCGCGGTCGTAGCCGCGCGCGTTGCTCATGACGTGCCGTTTGAGCTCGATCCAGGCGCCGTTGATCGCGTCCCACATTTCGACGGTCAACGCGGTGCGCACGGCGCGTCCGTTGGTGCGTGCTTTCTCGATGCAATTGCGGATCGACGAGGGATTGTCGGTCGAGAACATCAGATAATCGGCGACGCTCGCTTCCTCCGCCGCGGCGTGCGTCTCGCGAAATTTCTCGGCGGCGCCGGCGGCTTCGAGCGTGCTCTCCCATTCGGTACCGGGTCCCGCCTGCGAAGTCGGCACGGCGGTCAGGCGGCGGGTGGCATCAACGATGCGGGCCAGGAAATCGGCGCGTTCCATGTAGCGCGCGAGCCAATAGAGGTTGTCGGCGGTGCGTGAGAGCATGATCGATCCGTGGACGACCGGAAACTATTGGTCCAAAGCTTCCCGCGTCCGCTCCGGCTTGCCAAGCGCGCCGCGCGGCAAATTTTTGAGGCGCGCGTCGTCGATGACCCAAGTATCCTTCGTCCCGCCGCCTTGGCAGGAATTGACGACCAGCGATCCTTCCTTGAGCGCCACCCGCGTCAGTCCGCCCGGCACGACGCGGATGCCGTCGGACCCGGAGAGAACGAACGGGCGCAGATCGACGTGGCGCGGCGCGATTCCCGAATCGAATGACGTCGGGCAGGTCGAAAGGGCAAGGGTCGGCTGGGCGATGAAGTTGTCGGGATGGCGGGCGACCTTTTCGCGGAACAGCGCAATTTCCTCGCGCGTCGCATGCGGGCCGATCAACATGCCGAAACCGCCCGAACCGTTGACCTCTTTGACGACAAGCTCCGAGAGGTGATCGAGCACGTAGGCGCGCGGCTCTACCTCGCGGCAGCGCCAGGTCGGAACATTCTTGAGGATCGGCCTCTCGCCGAGATAGAACTCGATGATCTCCTGCACGTAACTATAGATCGCCTTGTCGTCGCCGATCCCCGTACCGACGGCGTTGGCGAGCGTCACGTTGCCGGAAATATAGGCATTGAACAGGCCCGGCACGCCCAGCACCGAATCCGTCCGGAAGGCGAACGGATCGAGGAAGGCATCGTCGATCCGCCGGTAGATCACATCGACGCGTTTCGGTCCCTGCGTAGTGCGCATATAGACGATATCGTCGCGCACCAGTAGATCGCGGCCTTCGACAAGCTCGACGCCGAGCTTGTCGGCCAGAAACGAATGCTCGTAATAAGCGGAATTATATTGGCCGGGCGTGAGCAGCGCGATCGTCGGCTCGCCGCGCGCCGTCGAGGGAGCGATGGAGCGCAACGTGGCCAGCAAAGCATCGGGATAATTCTCGACCGGCGCGACCCGATATTCGGCGAACAGATCGGGTGCGACCCGCATCATCACCTCGCGGTTCTCGAGCATATAGGAGACGCCGGACGGGGTGCGCAGATTGTCTTCGAGGACGTAGAAATCGCCGGCGTCGATGCGGACGATGTCGATCCCGGCGATATGGACGTGAATGTCGTGGGGAACGCGGTGCCCGGCCATTGCCGGCTGGTAATAGGGATTGGCGAGCACGACGTCGTTCGGCAGTTTGCCGCTTTTTAGGATTTCCCGCGCGCCATAAACATCGGCAATGAAGAGGTTTAAGGCCTTCACCCGCTGCCGCAGTCCGGCTTCGAGCCGTGTCCACTCGGAGCGACCGATGACACGCGGTACGATATCGAACGGGATCAGCCGCTCCGCCGCGTCTTTGTCGCCATGCACCGCGAAGGTGATGCCGATACGGCGAAACAGAAGTTCGGCCTGCGCCCGGCGCGAGGCAAGCAGCTCGCTTGGTGTTTCGGCGAGCCAACGCGCGACCTTGCCATAGACGGCACGGGTCTCGCCGTCGGCAAGCATCATCTCGTCAAAGCACTGCGGCATGTTCCGCCTATCCGGCTCGCTGCGACTCTCCGCAGCGTAGAGTTTCTAGCAAAATCGGTGCTAGTTGAAGGAGTTCCTCGCACTGCGGCGCCTGCTGGCCGCAAATTCGCGGAAAGCCGCCTCCTTTTCCGGAAATGGAGCCCACCTTGCGGAGATTCTGCCGCCGGAGGCCCGTACGCGATCCCGGCTTCGTTCATGCCTTAGGTAACGATACCGGGAAGCGCCGGAGGCGCGGCACGTCAATCGCGGGTGCTGACAGCCACGTCGACGGACTCGAGTCCCAGCGCGAGTTTCACCTTGCGCGCATAGCCGTAGAGGTCGTCGCGCAATTGCAGACGCCCGGCGTCATCCACGAAGGCGGTGAAATACTCGATGTAGATCGGCAGCGGCTTCGGCAAATAGACGTAGCGCTCCTGGCCGCCGACTAACCCTTTGATTTTCGCCTCCGGCCAACGCGGACCGAGCACGGTTTGCGCCAGTTCGAACGGCTGATCGACGCGCACGCAGCCGTGGCTGAAGGCGCGGCGTTCGGCGGTGAACAGACTGCGCATCGGCGTGTCGTGCAGATAGACCGAATATTGATTGGGGAACATGAACTTGATGAGGCCGAGCGCGTTTCGCTCGCCGGGCGGTTGGCGCACGACCAACCGGCCGTTTTGCACGAACGCCTCATATCCCATTTCGCTGAGATAATTCGGATCGGCCGCGAGATGCGGCAACATCTCCTTGCGGATGATCGAAGGCGGCACGTTCCACGCGGGATTGACGATCAGGAATTTGATCGCGTTGGAGAAGATCGGGGTCGGCGTGCCCGGTTTGCCGACGATCACCTTGTGACGCTCGACGACTTTGCCGTCCTCGACGACGCTCGCCGCGAAATCCGGGACGTTCACCTCGATGCGGGTGGCGCCGAGCCGGCGCGGCATCCAGCGCCAGAATTCCATATTGGCGACGATATCGTTCTTGGCCCGTACCGAATCGGCGAGCGCGGCAATGGTGTGCGCCGTCAACACACCGGAAGGCTGCAATCCGACTTGCCCTTGGAAACCCGCGACCGCCGCCGCCAGACGTCTGTCGTAGAGGACCTCGTTCACGCCCGTTTGTTCGAGCCCGAAGCGGGCGCGGAGCAGAGGCACGCGCGGATCGCGCATTCCGACGCGCAGCGGGCGCCCCGGCGGGATCGCGCCGCTCTTGTCGGACTTGGCGCCGTCGCGAAGTTCAACGAGCTTGTCGCGCAGTTCGACATAGGACTTTTGCTGCGGATTGAAGCCTTGCAGCATGGCACCGCCGTCAGTGCCCGCCGCCGCGACCGCGGCAAGGATCAAAGCCGGATCGGGAAGATCGGGCTTGGCGCCGATCAATCCTGAGATCGCCTGCGGATCGACGCGGCTGCCCGAAGCCTGCCGGCCGTAGGCGACGACTGCCGCCGATAAGGCGACATCCGCCGCCGCGAGCTTGTCGGGGCCGCCCTCGAAGACCGGAACGGGCAGTTGGGAAAGATCGAGCCCGTCGTCGCCGGCGCGGGCAATCCGCGCCATGGCCGGCGCGACCGCGGCGATCGGCTTGCCGTTTTCGAGCCACAGCGGCGCATCCTCGCGCGCCGCGTAATAAGCGGCGATCGCCGCGTATTCCTTGCGAAGTTCGGCGTCCTTGCCTTCGGATTTAAGGAGGGCATCAAGCGCTGTCTTGATGAGAGCACCGCTGGCAGGCGCCGGATCCGCTGCCTGCGCCGCCCCAGGGCTGGGCGAGGTTGCTGGGGGCGCCGTTGCCGGCGTGAGTGAGGCGGCCGGATTGACCGGCGTCGTCGGCCGCGTTTGGGCCGAATCGGGCAAAGCGGCGTCGGGCGCCGCGTTTACCGGCTCTTGCGGCTGGGCGGGCGTCGGCTGTGCTTCCGGGTCTTGGGCCTGAGCCGACAACGCAAGGAAGCTGCATGCGATCGCGACCAGGAGTGCGGACAAACGGACGGACCGAAAACCTTCGCGGCGCGGCATACTCGTCTCCGGACCTGAACTCGCTGCTGTCGAACCGAATTTGCGCCGCATCCGTTCAATTTTGATGAAAGCGCGCGACTAGGCGGCCGCGTCGCTGTCAGCGGCCTCCCCCTCGTCGAAAGCCTGCTGGAATCCGTATTCCTTCATCTTCCGATATAGGGTCGAGCGGCCGATGCCGAGCTTGCGCGCCACTGCCGACATCTGTCCGCGATAATAAGTCAGGGCAAAACGAATGGTTTCTGCCTCCAGCACGTCGAGTCGGCGCAGATTGCCGGCATCGTCGAGAAGCGCCAAAACGTTGGGGTCGCGCACTTCGACCCGCACCACCTCGCGTTCCGGCCGCGGCGGCTTGACGAACGCGGCGGGGGCGGTCGGGATGCGCACCTCGAAACCTTCGACCCGCGCGGCGATCTGCGGAAATTCGGCGACCGTGAGCTCGTCGCCGTCGGCGAGAACCACGGCGCGAAAGATCGCATTCTCCAGCTGCCGGATGTTGCCCGGCCAATCATAGCTTCTGAGCAGGCCCAGCGCTTCGGCGCTGAGGCCGCGCAGCCGCTTGCCTTCCTCGGCAGCGAACCGCACTGTAAACCTGCGGGCGAGTTCGGGAATGTCTTCGCGGCGCGTGCGCAACGCCGGAATGGCGATCGGAAAAACGTTGAGACGATAATAGAGGTCTTCACGGAACACGCCGTGTTTGACGAGTTCGATCAGGTCCTGGTTGGTCGCTGAGATCAAGCGAAAATCGACCTTCGCAGGACGCTTGCTGCCGACCGGATCGATCTCGCCGTCCTGCAAAGCGCGCAGCAATTTGACTTGCGCCTCGGACGGCAGTTCGCCGATCTCGTCGAGAAACAACGTTCCGCCGTGCGCCTCGGCGAATTTGCCGAGATGTTTTTCATTGGCGCCGGTAAACGCGCCCTTTTCGTGACCGAACAGAATCGATTCGACGAGGTTTTCCGGCAAGGCGCCGCAATTTACCGTAACGAAAGGCTTGCCACGCCGATCCGAAGCGCCTTGGATGGCGCGCGCCACGACTTCCTTGCCGACGCCCGATTCGCCTTCGAGCAACACCGGAATGGTCGATTTGGCAGCGCGCTCGCCAAGCCGGACGACCCGCTCCATGTCGGGACTTTCGCTGGCCAGATCCTTGAAGGTGAGCGTGCCCGACGACTGCCGGTTCAGGCGCCGCACTTCTTCTTCGAGGGCGTCGACACGCAGCGCGTTCTTGATCGAGATCTGCAATCGCTCGAGGCCGACCGGTTTGACCACGAAATCGATGGCGCCGGCCCGCATCGCCGAGATGACCGTTTCGATCGAGCCGTGCGCCGTCTGTACGATCGTCGGAACGCTGCGCCGCTGCTCGCGCAGCCGTTCCAACACCGCCATGCCGTCGAGTTCCGGCATGACCAGATCGAGAATGAGAAGATCGACGTCGCGGCCGCCCGTTGCCTCCAGGCGCGCCAAGGCCGCCGCGCCGCTGTCGACGCTCTCGGTTTCGTAGCCGAAACGATGCACAAGCGATTCGAGGAGGCGGCGTTGCACCGGATCGTCGTCGACGATCAGCACGAGACAGGACATGGGCTCTTTCTTGAGGCGACGCGCCGCCGATCATCCGGCGGGTACCGTCCGGTCATCCGGATTGCTGGGCCAAACCGCCGCAAAGACGCTGAACGGGTACGGCAATTCACCCTCGGCGCATGCTGGCCGATCAGAGTAAATGCGGTGTTAATGGAAAGGATTTTGCCCAGGCAGGAAGGGATTATCGCAAGGCCGTGGCTCGATCAGGCGCGCTATCCCGCCGCGCCCTTTCGTACGTACGGACGAGCCATCCAGAAACTCGTCCGTACGACGATCAAAGCAACCGGAAGATGATTTCCGGGCGCTTTGCTACATCATTACCTTCTGAACCTGCTGGTGCAGGTAATCGGGCAGAGCGTCGACCGGGATCATTACATACGTGTGGCCGTGCATCTTGACGACATCGGCATGCATCTTCGTGCCATCCTGCATCACAAGATTGGTGTGGGTGATCATCCGGACGACTTCCTGGACGTCGACGGCATAGGCGCTCGAAGCCATCAAAAGTCCGATCGACACGGCGACGATTTTCGTCCGAAGTTTCATGGCGGTCCTCCCTTCTTTCCCTGGTTTCATGACGGCGTGCGTAGTTTCTGGTCTGATGTTCATGGCGATAACCTTTTTTGAGAATTGGACGTTGCGACAAGCGGAAACGGCAGTTGTCACCCGTCCTGCGGCGGACCGGCCGCGCCGGTCTTGCGCAGATTGTTTCGAAGGCAGGGATCGCGGCGTTACCGGCAACGCCGATACAGCCCGTCAAGAAAAAGTGAGGAATGATTTTCTGCGCCGAAGGTAACCCGGCGGTCTTTTCCCGCGAATTAACTGCGGGAGCTTGCCACATGACGAAGTTGCGACTGCTCGCCGCCGCCGCAAGTCCCCACGATCAATGGTGTATTGATTATCTACGCATCGATCCGCTATGAGGGCGCGCTCGCCGCTCGTGGACAAATCCCCGAAATCTTGGTCCCGCAATGATTATTCCGTTTCCGGTCGGCTGGTTCGAGGTTGCACGCGTGGCGACGGCGCCGGCCACGGTACGAAGCGATGCGCCACTCGGGCCCCTGCCGGAATGGGTTCTCGCGGATCTCTACCCTTCGATGGACTCGCCGCTCTACGCGCGCGATCTCGAGCGCGTCGCGCTCGAATGCAGAGCTTTCGCCGCTGCGTATCGCGGCAAAATGGCCGAACTCGCCGCCGCTGATCGCGCGGATCCGAACTCCGCCTCGCTCGCGCGAGCGGTCGAACGCTACGAGGCGCTGGAAGACCTGCTCGGCCGGATCACTTCCTACGCCAGCCTCGTCTATTATGGCGACACCACCGATGCGGCGCGCGCCAAATTCTTCGGCGACGCGCAGGATAAGGTCACCGCTGCCTCGACGCATCTGCTGTTCTTTCAGCTCGAACTCAACCGCCTCGACGACGCGCTTGTTGCGGAGCTCGCCGCGCGCGGACCGCTCGCCCGTTACCGGCCCTGGCTCGAGGACATCCGCAAGGAAAAGCCGTACGAACTGAGCGACGAAGCCGAGCGTCTGTTTCACGAGAAGGCGGTCACCGGCAGCGGCGCTTTCAGCCGGCTCTTCGATGAGACCATCGCCGCCTTGCGCTTCAAAGTTCGCGATAAAGACCTGGGCGCCGAAGAAGTCCTCGACCTGCTGCAGGACACGGAGGGCGCGCTGCGCAAAGAAGCCGCCGAGGCGATCGGTACAACGCTGCGGCAGAATCTGCGCACCTTCGGTCTCATCACCAACGTGCTTGCCAAGGACAAAGAGATCTCGGATCGCTGGCGCGGCTTCATCGACGTCGCCGACTCTCGGCATCTTGCCAACCGGGTCGAGCGCGAAGTCGTCGATGCGCTCGTCGCCACCGTGCAGAGCGCCTATCCGCGCCTATCGCACCGCTACTATCGGCTCAAAGCCAAATGGTTCGGTACGGACGTTCTCGATTATTGGGACCGCAACGCTCCCTTGCCGGACGTGGAAATGCGCAGCTTTCCTTGGGCCGAGGCGCGCGACACGGTGCTCGGCGCCTATGCCGCGTTCTCGCCAGAAATGGTGGCGATCGCTCGGCGTTTCTTCGATTGCAATTGGATCGACGCGCCGGTCAGACCCGGCAAGGCGCCGGGCGCTTTCGCGCATCCGACGGTACCCTCGGCGCATCCTTATATTCTCGTAAATTACCAGGGCAGGCCGCGCGACGTGATGACGCTCGCCCACGAGCTCGGCCACGGCGTTCACCAAGTGCTCGCCGCGCCGAACGGCGCGTTGATGGCGCCGACGCCGCTGACGCTCGCCGAAACCGCGTCGGTGTTCGGCGAGATGCTGACCTTCAAGGCGCTGCTCGCCAAAACCGGCTCGGTTACGGAGCGCCGCGCGCTCCTCGCCGGCAAGGTGGAGGACATGCTCAATACGGTCGTGCGGCAGATCGCCTTCTATACGTTCGAGCGCAAGCTGCATCTCGAACGGCGCGAAGGCGAACTGACCACCGACCGTATTTGCGAACTCTGGATGAGCGTGCAGCGCAAAAGCCTCGGGCCCTCCATCCGGCTGGGGCCGGGATACGAGACCTTCTGGTCCTATATCCCGCATTTCATCCACTCGCCGTTTTACGTCTATGCTTACGCTTTCGGCGATTGCCTGGTGAACTCGCTCTATGGCGTCTATGAAGGAGCAGCGCGCGACGGCTTCGCCGAGCGCTATCTGGCAATGCTTTCGGCAGGCGGCAGCAAACGGTATTCGGAGCTGCTGGCGCCTTTCGGGATCGACGCGAAGGACCCATCCTTCTGGCATGTCGGGCTCAACGTGATCGAGACGATGATCGGCGAACTGGAAGTACTCGAGCGCTGAGCCTGGCGCGGATCGGGCGGCGCCGCGCGGCCTACCCTAGGTTGAAAGCGGGACAAACCGCGTTTATCGATTGACGCGGAACCTTCGGCGTGTGATTTGCTTCTCCGGCTCGGCAACGGACCCGGCTCGCCCGCATAGTGCCCCGAGTACCGCATGGATTTCACGGTTTTTCTTGCTTACCTCGGTGTGGTTTGGCTGGTCGTCGCCATCGCCTTTCTGCTGATGACCTGCGCCGGCGCCCTTTTGCAACCCAGCCTTCAAGCGCGCCGCGCCACTGAAACCGAACAGCCGCCGATTTCCGCCTTGCTGCCGGTCAAATTACAGCATTCCGGATTTTTGCGGGCGCAAGGCTCGATCTTCGATCAGACCTATCCCGAATATGAGGTTTTGTTCAGTGCCGCCGAAGCAAATTCGCCGGCTTTGGAGAGCGTCGAACGGCTCAAGGCGGAGCACCCGAAGATTGCGACGCGCATCTTGCAGTCGCACATCGATTTCGCGGTAAGCCCCAAGCTCAACACTCTGGCGACGCCGCTTTTCGCGGCTGCCTACGATACCGTTTTCGCGAAAGACTCGAACATCGTGCTGGAGCCTGACACGATGGCGCTCTTTGCCTGCAATCTTACGCCGGGCGTCGGCCTTGTCGTCGGCGTGCCGGTTGCCGAACAGCCGCAGGGCCTGGCCGGCCACGTCGAAGCCATGCTCATCAACAGCCACGCGCGGCTGCTGCTTACCGCCTCGGCTTTGGGCTTCGGGTTCGGGGTCGGCAAGGTGATGCTGTTCCGGCGCAGCGATTTCGCTAAAGCGGGCGGCGTCGACGCGATGGCCTATACGCTCGCCGAGGACACGGCGATTGCCAAGGGCCTGTCGGCGATCGGCCTGAAGACCGTGTTCGCGCATCGCGACATCCGCCAACGCATCGGCCTGCGTACGTTCCGCGACGTGTTCGAACGGCAGGTACGCTGGAGCGTCATCCGCCGCGCCCACGAGCCATTCACGTTTCCGCTCGAGCCGATCGCCACCGCTTTGCCGGCGGCCTGCGCCGCAGCGCTGGCTGCTCCGTTGCTCGCTGTCGCGCCAATATTGGCTTTTGCCGCGACGTTGCTCGGTTGGCTTGGCTGCGAGATCGGCCTTGCGTGGCTGAAGGGCTGGGAAATCTCGCCCTACGCACCGCTTGCCTTTGTCGGCCGGGAAATCGTGATGCTCGCCGCTTGGCTAAGAGCGTTCACGACCTATGACGTCGTTTGGGCTAACGGCCGGTTTGACGTGTTCGTCGGCGCCCGCGCTCTGTCGCGCGCCGCGCTCCCGGTTCGCAGAGAACGATCAGGGTCCGAGAAGGGCTGATCGGGGCCGCGCCTCTAGCGCGGCCCGTCTTGCTGGGCCGGCAGATGCTCAGTACGGAAAATCTTATCCCACCAAGGCGCACTGACTCCGAAACCGCATGCCGGATCGCGGAAATGATGCAGCATATGCACCCGCCGCAGGCCGCGCCCGAGGCGCGTCTTCGGCTCGGCATGATGCACGTAGTAATGCACCATGTCGTAGCTGAGATAACCGAGCATGAATCCCATCAGCGCAGGATAGACCAAGGGAACCCCGAAGAGCACGCGCCCGACAAGAAGCGCGATCAGCATGATCGGCGTGCTCAGGAGCGGCGGCATGACGAGGCGCAAGGGGTCATTCGGATGATCGTGATGCACGCCGTGGATCAGGAAATGTAGCCGCGCTCCCCATGCGCCCGGGAATTCGGCGTGAAATAGGTAGCGGTGGCCGAGATATTCGGTCAGCGTCCAGAGGAAATAACCGAGGACCGCTACGCCGACGACAACCGCCGGCGTCCGCGTTTGGAAGCTCAGCCACGCCAGCAATCCCACGAACGGCGCGTACAAAATGAGCGGTATCGACCAGTGCACGCGCGAAAGTTTGTCGAGCCAGGGATTGTCGAAGAGCCGCGGCGAGGCACGCAGCAATGCAAGGCTCGGCGCTCGCGAACCGCCCGTACCCTGGTCTTCAAATGACGTCATGCCATAGATCCTTTTGGGATGCGTTGTTCAGCAAATCGGCCAGAAATCCTTCAAGGTCTTGTCCAACCGGCCCCGCAGCGGCGGCGACCGGCTTATTGGAACGGAAAGCGACGATTTCCGGCCCCAAAAACGGTGCGCGGTCCCTCCATTGTCAAATATACATCTTACCACTTATAAGACATCAAGAAAATGGGAGCCCGCGCGACGCAAGGAAAATTATCGTGCTCGATAATGGCTTGCGCGGACAGGGAGAGCACAGCTACCAACTGCTCCTCCAAATCTGCAAGGCCTTCGCGCGGCGCAAGATCGCCTATCGTGTGTTCGGCGCAACGCGGATGCATCGCGCACTCATCGCCGACATCGGCGCGATTCCCCATTTCCACGGTAGTCTCTATAAAGGCAAGTTTCCGCCTTTCCTCGAATTTGTTTCACGCATTTTGGCCCTGCTAAGGGACTTTCTGCGCGGCATGTCGATCTTCTCCGAAGAGCGAACGTGGCGGCTGCTCAACGAAACCTATGAAAGAGATCTCGGCAGGTTGCCGGCCGACGTGTGGAAACGCGAAAACCTCATCGTCGTGCCGGCGATTTCGCAGAATCAGATCTACGGACTGGTCCACCATTTGCAGTCGTTGCCGCCGTGCGCGTTGCCGAAGGTCGTCGCTCATTTGATGTTCACGCCGAGCTGGACTCCCTGGGGCAGCAACGGCAGACTTGGCGCAAGCTACTATCGCAGCGCCTTTTGCTCGCCGACAAGCTCGTCGGCAATTCGCTGTTTTTCACCACCGAGAACGACGCGCTCGCCGAAGTCTACCGGCGCGAGCTCCGGATCGACACCACGATCCTTCCCGTCGCTTTGCCGGTCTTCTGGCTGCCGCAGACCAAAGCAAAGAATGTGTGGCTCGGACTCTTCGGCTATTCGAAGACCGAGAAGGGATTTCACTTGCTGCCGGAGGTGATCGAAATCTGTCGTGCGAAGCAGCTTCCGGTTCACTTCGTTGTCCAAATCCAGCATAGCAACTGGAAAAAAGCGACGATCGCCGCAGAAAGACGATTGCGCCGGATGCCCGACGTGGAATTGATCGATCGAACGATGAACAATAGCGAATACGCGGAGAGGACGAACGCAGTCGACATCACCTTTCTGCCCTACGATCCAGAACGATTCGGACTGCGCGGATCGGGGATTTTTACCGAGCCGGTTGCCGCCGGTCGGCCGATCATCGCCGCGCAGGGCATCTATGTCGCTACAAGTATCGAACGGGGCGAAGCGGAGGGCGAGATCTTCGCCCCGTATGACGCCATGGCGCTGGCCGCGGCGATCGAGCGTCTTTTGCCGCGTCTTTCCGAATGCCAGGATCGTGCGGTCGAGCGCGCGGCAAAATTTGCGCGCTGGCACAGCGGCGATGCCTATAGCGATGTGCTCTTGAGCTTGTTTCAGCCGCCGAAGAGCAACGCCGCCTAGGCCGGGAAGCCGGCGGCGCGCCGGCCGTTCTTTCCTTCTGCCTGCGCCACCTCCACTCGTCTCGCTTGTCTTTGGAATTTTTTGAGTCATACCTCGATTTTGGCTAGTCTCTTCCCCGATCTTCGAGACCGAGACTCATAATTCCACAATATCAGGGTGGTTATGCTCGAGATTGCGCCTGCAAGGGAGCTGCGAACTGTCCTCGAAGAGCGTGTCGGCCGGGACGCCGCGCTTGTGCCCGTCGCGGATCTGGTCGGCGCGATCGCCGATACCGCTATGGAAGTGGCCGAAATTGTCGCGCTCGGGCGGCTTGCCGGCGAAGCCGGCGCCGCGGCCGGCAATTTGAATTCCGACGGCGACGTGCAGAAGAATTTGGACGTTCTAGCCAACGATCTGTTCGTGAGCGCTTTGCGCCAGGCGCCCGTCGCGGTCGTGCTCTCCGAAGAACTCGACGAGCCGCTGCCGCTCGACCCGGCCGCGCCGCTGGCGGTCGCCATCGACCCGCTCGACGGCTCTTCCAATATCAGCGCCAACGTGTCGGTCGGCACCGTTTTTTCCGTTCTGCCAGCGCTGCCGGGCGCAAGCGACGCCAAGGCGCATTTTCTGCGACCGGGCCGCGACCAGCTGGCGGCGGGTTTCGTAATTTACGGGCCACAATGCTCGCTCGTTTTGGCGTTTCCCGACCAAACAAGCGTATTCACGCTGGATCGGCGCAAAGGCGTGTTTCGGGAGACGCTCGCAATCGTACAGATTCCGCCGCAATCGGTGGAATATGCGATCAACACGTCCAATTATCGGCACTGGGGACCGTCGATACGTACGTTCGTCGACGACTGCGTGAAAGGCACCGAAGGCCCATTGGGCTGCGACCACAACATGCGCTGGATCGCCTCGCTGGTCGCCGAGACCTATCGCATCTTGTCGCGCGGCGGGGTGTTTCTGTATCCGGGCGATTTGCGGCAGGGGTATAGTTCCGGCCGGCTGCGGCACGTCTATGAAGCCAATCCGGTTGCCTTCATTGTCGAACAAGCGGGCGGCGAGGCTACCGACGGCGTGCGTCGCATTCTCGACACGGCGCCGTCCGATATCCACGTGCGCACGCCGCTTGTGTTCGGCTCGGCAAACGTCGTCCACCTCATCACGCGCTACCACACCGATCCGCAATTCTCGGCCGAGCATTCGCCGCTCTTCGCGCGCCGCGGATTGATACGCACTTGAGCGAAGGGAAATCGATGTCGGCCAAGCATCCGATCATTTCCGTTACCGGCTCTTCCGGAGCCGGCACGACTTCGGTCAAGCGCACCTTCGCGCAGATCTTCCGCCGCGAGAAGATCGAGGCGGCGTTCGTCGAAGGCGATGCATTCCACCGCTTTGACCGTGACGAGATGCAACGGGCCATGCGCGAGGAGGAAGCGCGCGGCAACCGGCACTTCAGCCATTTCGGGCCGAACGCCAATCTGCTCCACGAGCTCGAGGCCGTGTTTCGCACCTACGGCGAAACCGGCCGCGCCAAAACGCGCCATTACGTGCACGATCCCGGCGAGGAGGATGCCCTTCATCGCGGGACGCCCGGCAAGTTCACCGATTGGACGCCGCTGCCGGAGAAGACCGATTTGCTCTTTTATGAGGGCCTGCACGGCGCGCTCGTCACCGACGACATCGACATCGCCCGTTACGCGGACCTGAAGATCGGCGTCGTACCGGTCATCAATCTCGAATGGATCCAGAAGATCCATCGCGACAAGGCGGCGCGCGGCTATTCGGCCGAGGCGGTGACGGATACGATCCTGCGCCGCATGCCGGATTACATCCACTATATCTGTCCGCAGTTTACGCAGACGGACATCAACTTTCAGCGGGTGCCTACCGTCGACACCTCCAACCCGTTCGCGGCGCGCTGGATTCCGACGTCGGACGAATCGATGGTGATCATCCGCTTTCGCGACCCGCGCGGGATCGACTTCTCTTATCTGCTGTCGATGATCCACGATAGTTTCATGTCGCGCGCCAATTCGATCGTCATCGCCGGCAGCAAGCTCGATCTTGCCATGCAGCTTATTCTGACGCCGATCATCATGCAGCTCGTGGAGCGCGCCCGGCGTACGCTCTAGGGAGACGGAATGAACGTTGCAGCGAAGTCGCTCGTGACCCACCAAGAAATGGCCAATGCGATCCGGGCGCTCGCCATGGACGCCGTGGAGAAGGCCAATTCCGGCCACCCCGGCATGCCGATGGGCATGGCCGACGTGGCGACCGTGCTGTTCACGCAGTTCCTCAAATTCGATCCTGCGGATCCGCATTGGCCGGACCGCGACCGTTTCGTGCTCTCCGCCGGGCACGGCTCGATGCTGCTTTATGCGCTCCTTTATCTTACCGGTTATCCGGAGATGACGATCGACGAGCTGAAGCGCTTCCGCCGGCTCGGCTCGAAAACGCCGGGCCATCCCGAATACGGGCACACGCCCGGCGTCGAAACGACAACGGGTCCGCTCGGACAGGGGCTCGGCGCGGCCGTCGGGATGGGGATCGCCGAGCGCCTACTAGCGGCGCGCTATGGCGCCGATCTCGTCGATCATCGCACCTACGTCATCGCCAGCGACGGCTGCCTCATGGAGGGCATCAGCCACGAGGCGATTGCGCTCGCCGGGCATCTTCGCCTTTCGAAACTCATCGTGCTCTGGGACGACAACGCGATCACCATCGACGGACGCCTCGATCTCGCCGATTCCGTCGATCAGATGGCGCGTTTCAAGGCGGCGGGCTGGGATGCCTGGCGGATCGACGGCCATAAGCCCGAGGAGATCGCCGCAGCGCTCGGCAAAGCGCAACATTCCGACCGGCCGGTCATGATCGCCTGCAAGACGACCATAGGCTTCGGCGCGCCGACCAAGGCCGGCACGCATGGGGCGCACGGCGCCCCCCTCGGCGCCACCGAAATTGCCGGTACGCGCCAAGCGCTCGGCTGGAGCGCCGAGCCTCTCGAAATCCCCGCGCCAATCGCCGCCGCGTGGCGGCAGGCGGGCGAAAAGTCCGCCAAGGCGCATGCCGCTTGGAAGGCGCGGCGCGGCGCTTTACCGGCCGCGACGCTGGCGCGCTACGAAGCGGATCTCGGTGGCGGCCTCGATCCGCAACTCGGCGATACGATCGTTGCATTCAAACAGGCGGCAACCGCGGCCGGCGCGGCGCAAGCAACGCGCATGTCTTCGCAGAAAGTGCTCGATGCACTCACCAAAGTGCAGCTTAATCTCATCGGTGGCTCGGCCGATCTCACCGGCTCGAACAACACCAGGGCTGCGGACATGAAGATCGTGACGGCGGCCGACTTCTCCGGCCGCTACATTCATTACGGCGTGCGCGAACACGGGATGGCGGCGGCGATGAACGGCATCGCGCTGCATGGCGGGTTTATTCCGTACGGCGGCACGTTTCTCGTCTTCTCCGACTATTCGCGTCCGGCGATCCGACTCGCAGCGCTGATGGGGCAGCGCGTAATTCACGTATTCACGCACGATTCGATTGGGCTTGGCGAAGACGGCCCGACGCATCAGCCGATCGAGCATCTCGCGGCGCTGCGGGCGATTCCCAATCTCCGTGTCTTTCGCCCGGCCGACGCCGTTGAGACGGCGGAAGTTTGGGAATTGGCGCTCGGCAGCACAAAAGCTCCTTCGGCGATCTGTCTGTCGCGCCAGAACGTGCCGCTCGCGCGCCGCGCCCATACGCAAGAGAATTTATCGGCGCGCGGCGCTTATGTTCTGCGCAACGTGGACAATGGGCGCGACGTGACGCTTATCGCGACGGGCTCAGAAGTCGGGATCGCGCTCGACGCGGTGGAACGGCTTGCCGCAGAAGGCATCCGGGCGGTGGTGGTATCGGTTCCCTGTTTCGAACTCTTCGCCGCGCAGGATGCGGGCTACCGCGCTGCTGTGCTCGGCGACGCGCCGCGCGTCGGCATCGAAGCGGCGCTACGCCAAGGCTGGGAGGCGGTGCTGCGTCCCGAAGACGCTTTCATCGGCATGACAAGCTTTGGCGCCAGCGCGCCGGCCGGAGAGCTTTATAAAGCCTTCGGCATTACCGCCGATGCTCTGCTCGCGGCAGCGCGTGCCGCGATCCTCAGCAAGACGCGCTAGGCAGGCTCCACCGGCATCGTGGCATTTACGATCTATGGCTCGGATGACGCTTGTGCTTTGGCGTTGCCATGCGACGCAAAAAGGCCGTCATCGCATGATTACCAACCACCATCCCCGAAGCGGCGGCGGACGCGGCCTTTGCGCGACAAGGCCGAGCGGCGCTTTCCTTCGGCGCGCACGTCACAAGCGCAATCACAAATTCCACGCGGCC
>JASHSB010000059.1 GCA_030036945.1 Methylovirgula sp.
CGCCGGGGCGAAACGCCGTCGAAAGTTCGATTTCGCCGTCAACGCGATCGCCGATCGCTTCGGCGGCGTTTTTCACGAGGTTCAAAAAAATCTGGATGAGCTGATCGCGGTTGCCGAGCACCGGCGGCAGCGACGGATCGTAATTCTCGGTGATGCGGATATTGCGCGCAAATCCCGCTTGCGCGATGCGTTTGACGCGGTCGAGCACGGTATGAATATTGACACTCTCGCGCTCCAGCGGGCGATTGTCGGAAAACGCGTCCATGCGATCGACCAGTTTGACGATCCGATCGGTTTCCTCGCAGATCAACCGGGTCAGGGCGCGATCGCCGTCGCTGATCTCGGCTTCCAGCAATTGCGCGGCGCCGCGAATTCCAGACAGCGGATTCTTGATTTCGTGGCCGAGCATGACCGCCATGGCCGAAACCGAACGCGCCGCGCCGCGATGGTTCAGCTGACGATCCATTTTCTCCGCCATGGCGCGCTCCTGCAGCATGACGACCACGCCTTCCCCCGCCTCGGTAAGCGGCGTCACGAAGAGATCGACCATTTTCTCCGTGCCAAGCCGCGGGATCCCGAGGTCGACGCGGTATTCGGTGATCGCCGCGCCGGTCGCTTTCACCTGTTCGATGAGCGCCAGCAAGACCGAGTCGTAAGGCAGCAAATTGGCGAGGGTCTGCTGCAGCAGGATCGAGCGGCTGACGCCGAAGAAGATTTCGGCAGCCACGTTGGCTTCGATCACGAATCCGTCGACGGCCAACGCCAGCACCGGATGCGGCAGCGCGTTTAGGATCTTCAACGCTTCGCCGCCGAATTCCGCGCTCTCCGCTTTGCGCGCTTCAAGCTCGGCCGAACTGTTGGTCGAGGAATCGGTCGCGCTCATGCCGCCGCCCTTTCGGCTACGAAAAGATTCGAGAGAATGGACTCGACTTCGGCAGGGCTTTCGCTCGTGACAAGCCGGCTGCGCAACGCGGCGGCATCGGCGCGCCGCGATTGCATCGCGTAAGCGGCTAGATGCTTGCGGGCGTGGCGCAGCCCCTGTTCCTTACCAAACAAGGAAAGCAGCGTCCGGTAATGCTCGAGCGCCGCGGCGCAACGCTCGGCCGCGTTCGGGCCCGGATGCGGGGTCTTGGCCAGATGTCGCGCCGCTTCGCCGACCAACCACGGGCGGCCGACCGCGGCGCGGCCGATCATCACCGCGTCGGCGCCCGAAGTCGCCAGCATCAGGTTCGCATCTTCACGGCTCGCGCAGTCGCCATTGGCGACGAGCGGCAACGCGGTCGCCTCTCTGACCTTGCGGATCGCCGCCCAGTCGGCTTTGCCGGTGAAAAACTGGCAGCGCGTGCGGCCGTGCACGGTCAGCATGGCGATGCCCTCCGCCTCGGCGCGGCGCGCCAGCTCCGGCGCATTCAGCGCCGCCTCGTCCCACCCGAGCCGCATCTTGAGCGATACCGGAACCTTCACGGCCGCCACGACGGCGCGGATGAGGGCGATCGCCAGACCGAGATCGCGCATGAGCGCCGACCCTGCCGTTCCGCCCGTGACACGCTTTGCCGGACAGCCCATGTTGATGTCGATCATCTCGGCGCCGGCCGCCTCGGCGAGCCGCGCCGCCTCGGCCAGCCACTCGGGACGGCAGCCGGCGATCTGCACTACATGCAAATCGAGTCCCGCCCCCTCGGCGCGCACCGCTGCCTCGCGATTGCCGCCTGCGTAAAATTCGCTGTCGAGCATCTCCGTTACTGTCAACGCCGCGCCGAACCGTTGCGCCAGACGGCGCATGCCGAGATCCGTCAATCCCGCCATCGGCGCCAGAAACGCGCGCCCTTTGAGCCGCAATGGTCCAATCGATAGAACGTCGCTGCCTAGAAATTCATCAACGTGGCTCATGCTTACATCATAATCACTTTGTGCAATGCCACAACAGCGACATGTCGTACCAAGGCGGCGTTCGGCTAAAATTTGACGGGGACGCCAAAAAACAGGAGGACAGCCGCGAAAGGACCCGCCAAAGGCATGAGCAGAACCGCAGACCTTGCCATTTTGGTGGTTGCCGCGGGGCGCGGTTCGCGCGCCGGCCCCGGGATTCCGAAACAATATCGGCCACTTGCCGGCAAGCCGCTCATTACCTGGACTTTATCCACACTTCTGAAAGCGGCCCCGACGGCGCGCCTCAAGGCGGTGATCCACGCCGATGACCTGAACGCCTACCGGGCGGCAATTGCAGATCTTAAGACTGCCGATCTTGCCCGCCTTCTGCCGCCCGCCTTCGGCGGTGAACTGCGCCAAGACAGCGTCCGCCTGGGGCTCGAGGCGCTGGCGCAAGAAGATCCGCCGGGCATCGTGCTGATCCACGACGGCGCGCGGCCGTTTGCCAGCGCCGAGCTCTTGGCGCGCGCGCGTGACGCGGCGGTTCGGCATGGCGCCGCCGTTCCCGGCCTGCCGCTCACCGATACGGTCAAGCAAGTGGACGCAGCGGCGCGGATCGTCGCGACACCGCGCCGCGAAACCTTGCGCAGCGTCCAGACTCCGCAAGCCTTCGTTTTCGATCTCATCCTCGCCGCGCATCGCAAGGCCGCGCAAGCGGGTCAAACCGGCTTGACGGACGACGCGGCGGTCGCCGAATGGGTGGGCCACGCGGTCTATGTCTTCGAGGGCGAGCGCGACAACATGAAGATCACCGACACGCAAGACTTCGCGCGCGCCGAGGCAAGACTCCTGCGCGAATTGCCGGACGTGCGTACCGGCCAAGGCTTCGATATTCACGCGTTCGCCCCCGGCGACCTCGTCTTTATCGGCGGGGTGAAGATCCCGCATGATCGTTCGCTGCTCGGCCATTCGGATGCCGACGTCCTGCTGCATGCGATCACGGACGCGATCCTCGGCGCCATCAGCGAGGGCGATATCGGCGGCCATTTCCCGCCTTCCGATCCGCAATGGCGGGGCGCGGCTTCGTCGATCTTTCTCGCCGCTGCGCTCGACAAGCTGCGGGCGCGCGGCGGCATGCTCGCGCATATCGATGCGATGCTGATCGGCGAACGCCCGAAGATCGGTCCCTATCGCGACGCGATCCGCGCCAGCATCGCCAAGCTCGCCGATATTGCCGAGGATCGCGTGGCGGTGAAAGCCACCACTTCGGAACGTCTCGGCGCGCTTGGCCGCGAGGAAGGGATCGCGGCGCTGGCGATTGCCACGGTGCGCCTGCCGCTCGGCGACTAA
>JASHSB010000060.1 GCA_030036945.1 Methylovirgula sp.
GGCGGCCGGTCTTGGCGTCCACTTCGCCGAGCGAAGCGGACGGCAACATGCCGAGCGAGCCGGTGAGCATTGCCGCGACGTCCGACAGCATGTCGCCGAACAGATTGTCGGTAACGATCACGTCGAACTGCTTCGGGCGGCGCACGAGCTGCATGCCGAGCGCGTCGGCAAGCTGATGTTTCAGCTCAACGTCGGGAAATTCGCGCTTGTGCAGATCGATGATGGTATCGCGCCAGAGCACGCCGGATTTCATCACATTGTGTTTCTCGGAGGACGTGACTTTGTTGCGCCGCTTGCGCGCCAGCTCGAAGGCGATGCGCCCAATCCGCTCGATCTCATACGTCTCATAGACCTGCGTATCGACGGCGCGCTTCTGGCCCTTGCCCAAATCGACGATCTCCTTCGGCACGCCGAAATAGACGCCGCCCGTCAATTCCCGCACGATCACGAGATCGAGCCCGTCGACAAGTTCGCGCTTCAGCGACGAAGCATCGGCAAGCGCCGGATAGCAGATGGCAGGGCGCAGGTTGGCGAAAAGGTTGAAGTCCTTGCGCAACCTGAGAAGCCCGGCTTCCGGACGCACATCGTAAGGCACCTTGTCCCATTTGGGGCCTCCGACCGCGGCAAGCAGGATCGCATCAGCCGCCGCGGCGCGCGCTATATCGGCTTCGCTGATCGCCGTGCCGTTTGCATCGTAGGCCGCGCCGCCGACGAGGCCGCGCTCGATCTCGAAACGGGCAACTCCTTCCTTGGTGAAAAAGGCGGCAATCTTTTCGACTTCGGCCATCACCTCAGGGCCGATTCCGTCGCCGGGAAGAATGAAGAGCTTGTAGGTAGGCATATAGGATTCCTTAGCACCTCTCCCCGCTGGCGGGGAGAGGTCGAGCGAAGCGAGGATGAGGGTTCAGCGCGTAGCTGCTTCGAAGATTGCTGCCAATCCCCCGGCCATTCACCCTAACCCTCTCCCCGCTGGCGGGAAGAAGGAGGATTATGTCGGGCTCACCTTCCGGTAACAGAGGAGCGCTACAAGCATGGTGAGCCGATCCGACCCGGCCTGAGTTATGCAGACGATGTGCGAATCCTCCACGGTGCCCGGCACGTCCGCGTCGTCTCGCCCGACGTTGTGCCTCTTTGCGACGCTCGGCGGCATTTTAGCCGCGGCCATTCTTGTCTATTACGCGAAGGACCTGCACGGGCGGCTGCCCTTCTTGAAGGACGATGCGGATTACATCATCGGCCGCGATTTCTTCAATACATGGCTTTACGGCCGCGCCGCCGTCCTGCCCGACCCCGGGCGCTTCTACGATCACGCCGTCTATGTCGCGTGGTTCAGTAAGCTCGTGCCAGAAAACGTGCTGGACCATATTTGGTCCTACCCGCCGCAGTTTTTTCTCATGGCCACCCCCTTCGGGCAGCTTCCCTATCTCGCGGCTTTGCTCATCTGGACGTTGATCGGTCTCCTCGCCCTTTACGCCGCTGTACGCGGCAGCGCGCTTCGCACATTCGCGATCCTGGTTTCACCGGCGGTGCTTTTCTGCGCGATCTTTGGACAGATCTCGATGCTCGTCGCCGCGTGCTCGCTCGGCGCGCTGCGCCTTCTCGATCGACGCCCTTGGCTCGCCGGCGCGCTGATCGCTTGTATCACCGTCAAACCGCAAGCGGGCTTGCTCTTTCCCGTTCTTCTCCTAGCGACGCGGCGCTGGCGTGTGTTGATCGCCGCGACTTTATGCACGGCGATCCTTGTCGCGCTGACGACGGCGATCTGGGGCATCGGAATCTGGACCGATTATTTCCATCTCGGTATTCCGGCGCAGATTGCCGACATGCGCACGGCCGCCGTGCGCCTCATGGCCATTTCACCGACCATTCTGACCGGCGCGCTTACGATCGGTGCCAATATGGATTGGGCATTGCCGATCCAGTTCCTCTTTACAGCTCTCGCGATCGTATTCGTCGCGACGGGCTGCGGGGGCGGCCCGCTCGATGCGCGCCGCATCGCTCTGTTCCTTGCCTGCTCGGCCTTTGCTTCACCCTATCTGCTGGTTCACGATCTGACGGCTTTGACCGCAGCCGTCGTCCTCCTCGCGGGTCCATCGCTCACGGGAATCGGCAGGTGGCTCGCGGTGGCGCTTTACCTAGCCCCGGTAATACAGCCGCCTCTCGCCAGCCTTCATGTGCCGGGGGTTGCTCTCGTGCCCGTCGCCTTTGCGCTATGGGCCATCTGGCCGCAATGGCGGATGTCACCTCTCCTTGCAAGCGGGGAGAAGGAGATTACGCCGCCGCAAGCTGCCGCAGCACATAAGGCAGAATCCCGCCGTTGTTGAAATATTCGAGTTCGTCCTCGGTCGCGATCCGGCAATGGAGCGGAACTTTCTTCACACGGCCGTCGTCATAGATGATGGTGGCTTCCATCTTCTGGCGCGGCTTCAATTCCTTGCCGAGTCCATGGATCGTGACTTTTTCGTCGCCCTTGAGCTTGAGCGACTTCCAGCTCGTGCCCGGCTCGAAGGCGAGCGGCAGGACGCCCATGCCGACGAGATTCGAGCGATGGATGCGCTCGAAGCTCTCGGCGATCACGGCGCGTACGCCCAAAAGCTTGGTGCCTTTCGCCGCCCAATCGCGCGACGAGCCGTTGCCGTATTCGGCGCCGGCGATGACCACCAACGGCACGTCCTCGGCCTGATATTTCATCGCCGCGTCGTAGATCGGCATTTCGGCGCCGTCCGGCCAATGTTTGGTCATGCCGCCTTCCGGCACCATGCCGTCCATCTTAGTCATGATGAAGTTCTTGATACGGATGTTGGCGAAGGTACCGCGCATCATGATCTCGTGATTGCCGCGCCGCGTGCCATATTGGTTGAAATTGGCGTGCGAGACCTGCCGCTCGAGTAAAAATTGGCCGGCCGGTGAAGTGGCCTTGATCGAGCCCGCCGGCGAGATGTGATCGGTCGTGATCTTGTCGCCGAACAACGCGAGGATGCGCGCGTCGACGATGTCGTCGATCGGTGCGGGTTTGATCTTCAGTCCGTCGAAATACGGCGGGTTCTGCACATAGGTCGAGCCCATGTCCCAATGATAGGTTTCGCCCGACGGCACTTTCACTTTGCGCCAATGCACGTCGCCTTCGAAGACGTCGGCATAGCGCTCTTTGAAGATCCTCTTGGTCACGAACTTCGCGACGAATTTGTTGATCTCCCGGGTGCTCGGCCAGATGTCGCGCAGATAGACAGGCTTGCCGTCCTTGCCCAAGCCGAGCGGCTGGCGCGTCAGATCCTTGGTCACCGTGCCGGCCAGCGCATAAGCGACGACGAGCGGCGGTGAGGCCAGATAATTCGCCTGTACGTCGGGACTGACGCGGCCTTCGAAATTACGGTTGCCGGAGAGAACCGCGGCGGCGACTATGCCGTTTTCGTTGACCGTATCGGAAATCTCCGGATGCAGCGGCCCCGAATTGCCGATACAGGTCGTGCAGCCGAAACCGACGAGGTTGAAGCCGAGCTTGTCGAGATCCTTCTGCAGCCCGGAATTGCCGAGGTATTCGGCGACCACTTGGCTGCCGGGAGCGAGCGAAGTCTTCACCCAGGGTTTCACGGTAAGGCCCTTGGTGACGGCGTTGCGGGCGAGAAGCCCAGCGCCGATCAACACGTCCGGGTTGGACGTATTCGTACACGAGGTAATCGCCGCGATCACTACGTCGCCGTGGCCAAGATCGTAGTTTCTGCCGGGCACGGGATGGCGCTTTTCGGCATCGGCGCTGCGCTTGTATTCCGAAGCGAGCGCCGCCTTGAAGGCTGACGCGACGGACGCGAGCGCGACGCGCCCCTCAGGTCGCTTCGGTCCCGCCATCGAGGAAACGACATCGGCAAGATCGAGGAAAAGCGTATCCGTGAACTCCGGATCGGGGGTCGCCGCCGTGCGGAACAGGCCCTGCGCTTTGGCGTATTTCTCGACGAGCGCGATCCGTGCCGGGGCGCGCGCCGAGGTCGAAAGATAGGCGAGCGTTTCTAAGTCCACTGGGAAGAAGCCGCAGGTCGCGCCGTATTCGGGCGACATATTGGCAATCGTCGCGCGGTCGGCGAGCGAAAGGTGCGCGAGGCCGGGCCCGTAGAATTCGACAAATTTCCCGACGACGCCCTGTTTGCGCAGCATTTGCGTGACGGTGAGGACGAGATCCGTGGCGGTGACGCCCTCTTTCAATTCGCCGGTCAATTTGAAGCCGACCACTTCCGGCAGAAGCATAGACAGCGGCTGGCCGAGCATGCAGGCTTCGGCCTCGATGCCGCCGACGCCCCAGCCGAGCACCGAGAGGCCGTTGACCATGGTCGTGTGCGAATCCGTGCCGACCAGCGAGTCCGGATAGGCGACCTCGACCGTCGCGTTGCCGCGCCTTTCCTTGCGCGTCCACACGGTCTGGGCGAGATATTCGAGATTGACCTGATGGCAGATGCCGGTGCCGGGCGGCACGACGCGGAAATTGGCGAACGAGCCCTGCCCCCATTTCAGGAAACGATACCGCTCGCCGTTGCGGTCATATTCGAGATCGACGTTGGTCTTGAACGCCTTCGGGGTCCCGTAAGCATCGACAATCACCGAATGATCGATGACGAGATCGACGGGGACCAGCGGGTTGATCTTCTGCGGGTCGCCGCCGAGCTTGGTCATCGCGTCGCGCATCGCGGCGAGATCGACCACGGCCGGCACGCCAGTGAAATCCTGCATCAATACGCGCGACGGGCGAAAGGCAATCTCGCGCTCGACTTTGCCTTTGTTGCCGAGCCATTCGGCGACGCCCTCTATGTCTTCCTTGGTCACCGAGCGCCCGTCTTCATAGCGCAGCAGATTTTCGAGCAGCACTTTCATCGAGAACGGCAAGCGGGAGATCCCGGCAAGCCCGTTCTTCTCCGCGGCATTCAGCGAAAAATATTCGTAGGTCTTGCCGCCGACGTTAAGTTTCTTGCGGCATTTGAACGAGTCGAGCGAAGTCATCGGCAGAAGTCCCGTATGCTGGGAAAATCGGAAACTAGGCTTTATAGATAAGTTCCAATCTGCCGGCTACATGGCTGAAAGTCGCAATAAGCTTCCGGGATTCGCTCCGAACATGCAGATCGAGGCTTCGGCTCTCAGCGTCGAACGTGGCGGGCGAATCATATTCGCCGATCTCGGCTTTCGGCTCGAAGCGGGCGAGGCGTTGAGGGTCAACGGCCCGAACGGAGCCGGGAAATCGACGCTGCTCAAGGCAATCGCCGGGCTTTTGCCGCTCGCCGCGGGAAAAATCGAGATCGCGCCCGCTTCCGAGGTCCGCCGCGCCGAGCTCTGCCATTACGTCGGCCATGCCGACGCCCTGAAACCCAACCTCACGGCGTTCGAAAACCTCGCCTTTCTCGCCGCGCTCCTGGTGACTAGCGCGGCGCGGCCGGGCGTTGCGGCCGTCGAGGCGGCATTGGAGCGGCTCGGCCTTTCCGCCGTCGCCGATCTGCCGGCCGCCTATCTCTCGGCGGGCCAAAAGCGGCGCGCCGGGTTGGCCCGGCTCGTTGCCGTCGATCGTCCGATTTGGCTCCTCGACGAGCCGCTGACGGCGCTCGATGCGCCCGCGCAGGCGGTTATCCTCGAAATCATGGCGGCGCATATCACGGCAGGCGGCGTGATCGTCGTCGCAACCCATACGGATTTGCCGATCGGCACCGCCGATCTGGCGCTCGGTAGGGCGGCGCACCGATGAAACAGAACGGCGCTCCGCTGCCCTCGCCGCTCGGCGCGCTGCTCGTCCGCGATCTCAAGATCGGCCGGCGGATCGGCGGCGCGGCCAGCATGGGCGTGCTGTTTTTCCTCTGCCTCGTCGCGATCACGCCGTTTGCGGTCGGCCCCGATTTGGCTCTTCTCGCGCGAATCGGTCCCGCGATCCTATGGATCGCCGCGCTGCTCGCGACCCTGCTCGGCCTCGACCGGCTGTTTCAAGCCGACGCGGAGGACGGCTCGCTCGATCTCTTTTTGATGAGCGACACGCCGCTCGAACTCATCGTTCTCGTCAAATGCCTGGCGCATTGGCTCCTGACCGGCCTGCCGCTGGTCATTGCGAGCCCGTTTTTCGGCCTGATGCTGGGACTCGACGCGCGCGCCTTGGAAGGTGTCGCGGCCTCGCTCTTGGTCGGCACGCCGGCATTGACCTTGATCGGCGCCATCGGCGCGGCCTTGACCGTGAGCTTGCGGCGCGGCGGCCTGCTGCTCGCAATCCTCATCCTGCCGCTTGCCATTCCGATCCTGATCTTCGGCGTCGCCGCGGCGAGCGGGGCGATGGCGTTCTTAACCCCGTTTTTGGTGCTTTGCGGCCTGACGCTCGCGGCGCTTGCGCTGACGCCGTTCGCGGCGGCCTTGGCGCTGCGTAATGGAGCGGAGTGAAGGTTTTGAAAACGCGACAGCGGTACCCTGTCCGCAGAGACTGGGGATTTGCCTTGCTCTCCTGAGGCGCCTAGATGAGAACGATGCCAAACTACGCCAATCCGGCCGATTTTTTGCGCTTGGTGCGCGTCGCCGTGCCTGGCACGACAGCAATCACGGCAATCCTTTTTGGCATCGGCCTTTATCTTGCTCTCCTCGACTCGCCGCCCGATTACCAGCAAGGCGAGACGGTGCGGATCATGTATCTGCACGTGCCGTCGGCGTGGATGGCGATGTTCATCTATGTGGTGATGTCGTCGGCGGCGTTCGGCACCCTCGTCTGGCGCCATCCGCTCGCCGACGCCGTGCAAAAGTCCGCGGCGCCGCTCGGTACCTCGTTCACCTTCCTCTGCCTCGTCACCGGTTCGCTGTGGGGCAAGCCGGAATGGGGGACATGGTGGGTATGGGACGCGCGGCTCACCTCCGTTTTCGTGCTGTTCCTGATCTATCTCGGCATCGTCGCGCTTTGGCAGGTCATCGAAGATCCGGGCAAAGCGGCGCGGCTCGTCGCCATCTTCACGCTGGTCGGGGCGGTGAATATTCCGATTATCAAGTTCTCCGTCGATTGGTGGAACACGCTGCACCAGTCGGCGTCCGTCTTCCGCATGGGCGGGCCGACGATCGCGATGTCGATGCTTTTGCCGCTCATCTTCATGACGTTCTCCTTCACGTTCTTGTTTGTGACCTTGCACCTGCTGGCGATCCGCAACGAGATCTTGCGCCGCCGCGTCCGCCGCCTGTCGATGCTTGCCGCGAGCGCCGGCGAGGCCGAAGTTCCCGTCATCTTTGCGGAGCCCGCGGAATGACCGGCGATCCCCATTTCGGCTTCGTGATCGCGGCCTATCTCGTCGCGCTCGCGGTGATCGCCGCGATGATCGTCGCGACGCTCGCCGATTACGCGGGTCTCAAGAAACGGCTCGAACGGCTCGCCGCGCGCACCGGGCGCGGGCTCGATGCGGAGCGGAAATAAGGGCGACAAGTTTCGATGCAAGAAACAAATCCCGACGCGCAGCTCGAAGACAAGCCAGCGCGGGATGCGCCGCGCCGCTCGCGGCTCGTCTTTTTGCCGCTCGTGTTCTTCGCCGCTTTGGCGCTGCTCTTTCTCGTGCGGCTCTTTGCTGGCGACGTATCGCTTCTGCCCTCGGCGCTCATTGGCAAGGAGGTGCCGCATTTTTTGCTGCCGCCCGTAACGGGCCTTGCCGAGAGCCCCGGCCTCACGGATCAGGATCTGCGCCAAGGTGGCGTGGCGATCCTCAACGTCTTTGCTTCCTGGTGCGCCCCTTGTCACCTGGAGCATCGCATGCTCTTGGCGCTCGCGGCGGACGACAAGCTCGCCGGCGAAGGCGTGCGGCTCTACGGCATCGCCTATAAAGACGCGCCAGAAAATATCCGCCGCTTCCTTGGCCAGAACGGCAATCCTTTTGCGCGCATCGGACTCGACGAGAGCGGACGCACGGGCATCGACTTCGGCGTCTATGGCGTGCCCGAGACGTTCATCGTCACAGGCGACGGAACGATCGCCTTCAAATATGTCGGCCCGATTACCGAAGATGCGCTGCGCGACACGCTCCTGCCGGAGATCGAGAAGGCCCGACACCGGAGCGCGGCAGAGTGATCGCGCCTGTTGATGTAGCACGTGTGATTTAGATATTATGGGAAATCTATTTTTATGTATTACACGTTACCGAGGAAGACGCCGAGATCACGCCTATGATCACTTCCGCGCAGATGCGTGCCGCCCGCGCCCTGCTCGGCATCGACCAGAAACAACTCGCCGAACGCGCCGGCGTGTCGCTGCCCACCGTGCAGCGGATGGAGGCCAGCGACGGCAACGTGCGCGGCACGATCGACACGCTCGGCAAAGTCGTCGCGGCACTGGACGAGGCCGGAATCGAACTTATCGCCGACGACGCGGTTAGTCGGGCGGGCGGGCGCGGCGTGCGCTTGAAACTACCGAAGGTATAACCGCGGAGAAACACAAAGGACGAAACGCGGCGGCGGTCAGCGACGCATACCGCGCCGCGCCGCGGCCACGAGATCGACGAGCGTCTGCCGCAGCTCGGCGGCGGTCAAGACCGGATGCCGAAAAGCGACACGCACGAGGCTCTCGTCATTGCCGAGATCGATGCCTTCGGGATCGAGACCGACGGCGCGCCACGGACCCGCGGCAGCGCCGCGCTCCACGTTCGCAGGCTTGCCGAAAATGCCGGCGAGGAGAGCCGGAACGTCGGCGTGATCTGCGTTGATGTGCGCGATCGCGCCGGCCTCCGCCGCGACGACTTCGGAAGTGGCATCGATCGCGGTGCGAATCTGCCCGGCGGCGAGCCACGCGGCGCGGGCGAAACCGCCGTTCAGATGCGCATTCTCCATCTCGACCGCGAAGAACGAAAAATCCGGGAAGTCGACATAGAGTTCGGATTTCGGATGACGGGAAAGAAATCGCTCGCGCGCCGCGGCCCGCTGCTCAGCATCTTCGATGCGCCGCGCGCGGCCGAGAACCGTGAGACGCGGATGTGCCAAAGGATCGCCGCGCCCGGGCGCGTAGAGAAGCAGCGAAAGACGCGGATCGGCGGCGAGATGGCGACGATGCGCGGCTAGTCCGGAGAGCAGCAGAAGCGGAGTCGCGTCCGGCGCGGTCGCAATGTTGACGAGAGTCGCAAAGGGTTGCCCTGAATCCGGAATGAGAGTAGCAAGCGCTGCCCAACGCGTGGTGCGCAGCAGTAGCTTGGCTTCGCTCACGGCATCGAATTTGTCGGTTTCCGGCGGAGCGTCGTTGGCGCTAGATCGATTCATGAATGTACCTTTCTGCCGCGTCGCGGGGGCTTTTTACGCCCCGGCCGGCAAATTGAAGCCGCACAGGGTAGATTCCCTCATAGTTATAATGGTATGCATTGCAAAATACGTGGGGGCGCGGTCACATTTCGGCCCTCAAGCGCGAACAGGTTTCGCCCGCTTCGGCCATACCCGAACGCGGTCGCACGGAGGTCCAAGTGCTGACGGTTGCGTCGTTGCGGACGGCTTAAGAAGCCTCTTAGCAGAAGCAGGCTCGCCAGGTTAGGAGACTTGATGCCGACGATCGCTCTGGTCGATGACGACCGCAACATTCTCACCTCCGTCTCCATCGCGCTCGAAGGCGAAGGCTATCGGGTGCAGACTTATACGGACGGCTCGACCGCTCTCGACGGGCTGAAAACCAATCCGCCCGACCTCGCCATTTTCGACATCAAGATGCCGCGCATGGACGGCATGGAGCTGCTTCGCCGGCTGCGGCAGAAGTCCGACCTGCCGGTGATTTTCCTCACTTCCAAGGATGAAGAGATCGACGAACTGTTCGGCCTCAAGATGGGCGCCGACGATTTCATCCGCAAACCCTTTTCGCAGCGGCTTCTGGTCGAACGGGTGCGTGCCATCCTGCGCCGCGCCAATCCCAAGGAAGCCGCGGCACAGAAAGAATCCGAGGCGAAGATTCTCGAGCGCGGGCTGCTGAAGATGGACCCGGAGCGCCACACCTGTACGTGGAAGAGCGAGGCGGTGACGCTGACCGTGACCGAATTCTTGATCCTGCAGGCGCTCGCCACGCGCCCCGGCGTGGTGAAGAGCCGCAACGCCCTGATGGACGCCGCTTACGACGACCAGGTCTACGTGGACGACCGGACGATCGATAGCCACATCAAGCGGCTGCGCAAGAAGTTCAAGGCCGTCGACGACGAATTCGAAATGATCGAAACCCTCTATGGCGTTGGCTATCGCTTCAAGGAGTAACGGGGGGTGCATCGGCGCGCAAGCCGGACGGCTTCACGCATTCCCAAGCATGGCGACGAGAGGTTGAATGAGCGTCGAAATACAAGACACCCAATTCGATCGATCCATCGATACACCGCACGAAACCGTACGGCGCACGCTCGGCTTGAGGCTGGCGCAAGCCGCGCGCGCGGCACAACGCGCCGTTGCGATGCGTTTTTCGTCTTCTCTCACCCGCCGCATCGTCGTTCTCAACCTTGGCGGACTCGTCGCACTGCTCGTCGGCTTTCTCTATCTCAACCAATTCCGCGAGGGTCTGATCGACGCGCGCGTGCAAAGTCTGCAAACGCAGGGCGAGATCATCGCCGCGGCAATCGCCGCTTCGGCGACCGTCGATACCGATTCGATCACCATCGATCCGGAAAAGCTCTTGCAGCTCGCGCCGGGCAAAAGCTACGGCGTCTCGGAAGAGAGCCGTCCCTCGCTCGAATTTTCGATCAACCCGGAGCGGATCGGGCCGGTGCTGCGGCGGCTTGTCTCGCCGACTCGTACCCGCGCCCGGATCTACGATCGCAGCGGCTATCTGCTCCTCGATTCCCGCTCGCTCGTCGATCGCGCCAACATTCTGCGCCAAGATCTGCCGGCGCAGAACGAAGATCCGCCGTCCTTCTTCGAGCACGCCTGGACCGCATTCAAGGGCCGTTTCGGCCGCACCGATCTGCCGCTCTACGAAGACATCGGCGCCGCCAACGGCAAAACTTATCCGGAAGTCGGACGGGCCTTGAACGGCGCCGCGCAATCGATCGTGCGCGTCAACGCCAAGGGCGAGACGATTGTCTCCGTTGCCGTGCCGATCGAGTTGCTGCGCACGGTGCGCGGCGCCCTGCTGCTCTCGACCCGGGGCGGCGATATCGACGCGATCATCGCCTCCGAGCGCTGGGCGATCATCCGCATCTTCCTGGTCTCGGCGGCGGTCATGCTGCTCTTGTCGTTCTTCCTTGCCGGAACGATCGCCGAGCCGATGCACCGGCTGGCGGAGGCGGCCGAACGGGTGCGGCGCGGCAGCAAATCGCGCCAGGAGATTCCCGATTTCACTTACCGCGCCGACGAGATCGGCCATCTTTCCGGCGCGCTGCGCGATATGACGCGCGCTCTTTATAACCGCATCGAGGCGATCGAGAGTTTTGCCGCCGATGTCGCGCACGAACTGAAAAATCCGCTGACTTCCCTGCGCAGTGCCGTGGAAACGCTACCGATCGCCCGCTCCGAGGAATCGCAGCAGCGGTTGCTCGCCATCGTCAAGCACGACGTACGTAGGCTCGATCGGCTGATCAGCGACATTTCCGACGCCTCGCGCCTAGACGCCGAACTGGCGCGCGCCGACGTGGCGCCTGTCGATCTGGTCCGCGTTCTCGGTACCGTCGTCGAGATGACCAACCACGTCGAGCAGGACGGCATTCGAGTCACCTTCGAATTCGCACGGAGTTGGCAGAACGGCGATGGGCGCAAGAAAGGCTTCAAGGCGATGGGCCATGATTCGCGCCTCGGTCAGGTGTTCAACAACCTGATCGACAACGCCAAGTCGTTCTCCAAGCCGGGCGGCAGCGTGCGTGTCACGCTGCGTCCCGCCAGAGGCGGCTTCGAGAACGGCGTGCTTGTCAACGGGTTCGAGGTCGTCGTCGACGACGACGGGCCGGGAATTCCCGCCGACGCGTTCGAGCGGATCTTCGAGCGTTTTTATACCGACCGCCCCTGTCAGGGATTCGGCCAGAATTCCGGCCTCGGCCTGTCGATCTCCCGGCAGATCATCGAGGCGCACGGCGGGCGCATCCGCGCGATGAATCGGCTCGTTCCCGCGCACGGCGGCGGTCCGCCGCAAGTGCTCGGCGCCCGTTTCATCGTTTGGCTGCGGGCGGCGAAATGAACGCTGTCGCACCGGAGGACGCCGGTCCCGTCTCGATTCACGCGAGCGCGGTTGTCGTCGGCGAATCGGGTGTCCTCATTCGCGGCGCATCCGGCGCCGGCAAAAGCAGCTTGGCTCTGGGCCTGATCACCGCCGCCGAGCGCGCCGGACGATTCGCGCGCCTGGTCGGCGACGACCGCGTCCAAATTCGACGCCGCGGCGGCCGACTCATCGCGCGCGGCCATCCGCGGATCGCCGGCAAGGTAGAGCGCCGCGGGCAAGGAATTCTGGAGGTGGCCTACGAGCCGGCGGTAGTGGCGCGTCTGGTTGTCGACCTTCTTGCCGCCCCGGACACGAACCGCTATCCCGAGGAGGAAACGGCGCGCGTCGAGCTTTGCGGCGTCATTCTTCCGGCCCTTGCCTTGCGCTACGATGCCGCCGCCTACGATTCCGCTCTCATCATATTAACCCGCCTGCAGCAGGCTGAGACAATCTGACGCACCTCCTCGTCATTTCGCTTGCGAATTTCACCGCAACGCACAAAATGCCGCCCCTACATGCCGACCAGCCAAATACGAATTCCGGTTTCGCGCCCGCAATCGGATTTTTACGCAGATATGGTGGGGATCGGCCGCCCGGAGCGATGTCACCGGGCGCCCCCGCCAGGGCGTGAGCGCTGACGCGCGTCAGCGGGATTGCGCGCGGAGCAGGCGAATGAACCGGTGCCTTCGATGATTGGAATGGTCCTCGTGACCCACGGCGATCTGGCGAAGGAGTTCCGCGCGGCGCTGGAACACGTCGTCGGCCCGCAGAAACAGATCGCCACCGTCTCCGTGGGCCCCGAGGACGACATGGAACAGCGCCGCAAGGAAATCTTGGCGGCCGTCAACCAAGTCGACGGCGGCGGCGGCGTCGTGATCCTGACCGATATGTTCGGCGGCACGCCGTCCAATCTGGCCATTTCGGTGATGAACGGCGGGCACGTCGAGGTGGTCGCCGGCATCAACTTGCCGATGCTCATCAAGCTTGCCTCGATCCGCGACGCGCTAAACCTCGAACAGGCTGTGCTGCAGGCGCAGGATGCCGGCCGCAAGTATATCTACGTCGCGAGTCGCGTGCTCAGCGGCAAATGAGCGAAAGCGCAACTTCGGGGAACGGAACGGCCTTGGATGACATGCTGGTGCGCGACTTCGAGATTCTCAACCGCCGCGGCCTGCACGCCCGTGCCACGGCGAAGCTCGTTCAATGCATCGAGAATTTTGCCGCCGAAGTGACGGTCAGCCGTTGCGGCGAAACGGTCGGGGGCACCTCGATCATGGGCATATTGACGCTCGGCGCCGGAGCAGGCTCGACAATCACGCTTACCGCGAAAGGCCGTGAAGCCGCCGAAGTGCTCGATGCGGTCGGCGCGCTCGTCGCCGAGCGATTCGGCGAAGACGATTGATGCGCCAGGCGCTGCATCGGCTGCATGTCGCAACGCAGGGCAAAGGGCTCGTCGAGATCACCGAGCCGATCCGCGCTTGGCTCGGTACGGAGGCGATCGCAACCGGGCTGCTCACCGTCTTCTGCCGGCACACCTCGGCTTCGCTGCTCATCCAGGAGAATGCCGATCCCGACGTGCGCAAGGATCTCGAAGCGTTCTTCGCGGAGCTCGCGCCGGAAGGGCGCGGACGCTACGTGCACGAGATCGAAGGGCCGGACGATATGCCGGCCCACATCCGCGCCGCGCTGACGCAGACGCAGCTTTCCATCCCGGTTGAGTCGGGGCGCCTGCAACTCGGCGCTTGGCAAGGCGTCTATCTCTTCGAGCACCGCCGCGCGCCGCATCGGCGCGAGATTGTACTGCATTTGATCGGAGAGTGATCTTTCCTTGAAGGGAAGGATTTGCCCCGCTCCTTTAGCGCTTCTTGTCGGCCCCGCCGCGCAGCAAATCCGGTCGGCGTGCCGCCGTGAGCGCTTGTGCCTGCGCCTTGCGCCAGGCGGCGATCTTGGCGTGATCGCCGGAGAGCAGAATTTCGGGGATCGCGCGGCCTTCGAATTCGCGCGGCTTGGTATAGTGCGGATATTCGAGAAGCCCGCCTTCGAAACTCTCCTCAGTGGCGGATTCCTCTTTGCCCATCACGCCGGGCAACAGGCGGACAGCCGCGTCGAGCAGCACCATGGCGGCGAGTTCGCCGCCCGACAGCACGTAATCGCCGATCGAGACTTCTTCCAAGCCGCGCGCGTCGATGACCCGTTCGTCCACGCCTTCGAAACGGCCGCAGACCACGATGACGCCCGGGCTGCGACTCAACTCCCGCACGCGCGCCTGCATAAGCGGCCGGCCGCGCGGGCTCATCAACAGCCGCGGGCGAGGATCGTCGGGGGCAAGCGCCGCGTCGAGGCTCGCGGCCAGCACGTCGGCGCGCAGTACCATGCCGGTACCGCCGCCGGCCGGTGGTTCGTCGACGCTGCGATGCCGGCCGAGGCCTTGTGCGCGGATGTCGACGGTTTCGAAATCCCACAGATTTCGGGCACGCGCATCGCCGGCGAGCGAAATGCCGAGCGGCCCCGGAAACATCTCGGGAAATAACGTGAAGACGGTCGCCCGCCACATGGCGCTAGCGGGACGGCGCCCGCGCCCCCGGCGCGGGCTGCGGGTCGAGATCGGATTCCAACGAGGATTCCGCCTCGATCTCGAGCGGCGGGAGAATGACGATTTCGCAGGTTTCGATATCGACGCGCGGCACGGCTTCTTTGGTGAACGGCACAAGCAGCGTCTCGCCGCCGTCGGCTGGTTCGACTTCCAAAATGTCGCCGCCGCCGAAATCCAGCACGCCGGTGACGCGGCCGATGCATTCGCCTGCCGGGCTGCGGGCCGCGAGCCCGATGAGATCGGCATGGTAGAATTCCTCTTTCGCCGTTGCCGGCAACGTGGCGCGCGCAACGTAGAGATCAACGCCGTTCAGCGCCTCGGCTTCATCGCGCGTGCCGATGCCGGCAAAGCGCACGACGAGGAGATCGTCCTTCAGCGGGCGCAGCGCGACGATCTCGAATTGGCGCGTGCCTTGCGCGTCGCTGAGCACACCATACGTAGCGATCGCTTTCGGATCCTCGGTAAACGATAAAAGCCGCACCTCGCCCGTAACGCCATGCGCCGCCCCGACTCGGCCGGCAAGCACGCGCTTTTCGGCAAGCGGCGGTGCCATATCCTCGGGCATCGCTTATGCCGCCGGTTCGGCCGGAGCCTCCGCGGGTTCCGGGCCCTTGGCGGCGGCCGCGGCGCGTTCCTGCGCCTTTTTCTTGGGCTGCGCCTTCTGTGGATTGTTACGCGCCTCGCGCTTCAACGCGCCGAGCGTATCGAGCAGCCGCGCGACGCGGTCGGTCGGCTGCGCGCCTTTCGCCATCCAGACCTTCACCTTCTCGAGGTCGAGCACGAGCCGGCTGGCGGCATCCTTGGCTTTGAGTGGATCGAAAAAGCCGATCTTTTCGATAAAGCGCCCGTCGCGCGGCGCGTGCGAGTCGGCAACCACTACGCGAAAGAATGGCCGTTTCTTGGCGCCGCCGCGCGACAAACGAATTTTCAGAGACATGCTGCTTCCTTTCTAAGTCAGACTTTATCGTTCCGCGTCATGGCCGGGCTTGACCCGGCTATCCACCTGGTTCCGCCGCAGCGCCTCTTTGAAAGCAAGCCGCAACCGATCGGCGTGGATGGCCGGCACAAGGTCGGCCATGACGATGTGGACGTTGTGATCATTTCTTCTTCTCGAACGGATTGAAGCCGCCGAGACCCGACAATTTGCCGCCGCCAAGCCCGGGCAACCCGCCGGGCAATTTCGGTTTGTCGAAAAACCCGGCCGGCAGACCGGAGAGCGGCGCTTCGCCCGCGCCCTGCCCCATCTGCTTTTGCAGCGCCGCCATTTCCTCTGGGCTCGGCATCGGCATGCCGCCGCCAAGCCCGAATGCCGAGGCCATTTGCGACAGCGGCCCGCGTTTCGCGCTGCCCAATTGTTTCATCATATCGGCTATCTGACGGTGCTGCTTCAGGAGTCGGTTCACATCTTCGACGCGCGTGCCGGAGCCCGCCGCGACGCGTTTCTTGCGCGAGGCTTTGAGAAGTTCGGGATTGCGTCGCTCGACGGGCGTCATCGAGAGAATGATCGCGCGCTGGCGCTTCACCAAGCGATCGTCGATGTTCGCCGAGGCGAGCTGATCCTTCATCTTGGCGATGCCGGGCAGCATCCCCATGATGCCACCGAGCCCGCCGATCTTTTCGACTTGCGCAAGCTGGTCGGCGAGGTCTTCGAGATCGAATTTTCCCTTGCGCATTTTCGCCGCGATCTTCTGCGCCTTCTGCGCGTCGATCGTCTGCGCCGCCTTTTCGACCAGCGAGACGATGTCGCCCATGCCGAGAATGCGATTGGCGATGCGGTCGGGATGGAAATCTTCGAGCGCGTCCATCTTTTCGCCGACACCGAGCAGCTTGATCGGCTTGCCGGTGACGGCGCGCATCGACAGCGCTGCGCCGCCGCGCCCGTCGCCTTCGACGCGGGTGAGCACAATGCCGGTCAAACCGACGCGGTCGTCGAAATTCCTGGCAAGGTTCACGGCGTCCTGGCCGGTGAGGCTGTCGGCGACGAGCAGGATCTCGTGCGGCGACGAGGCTTGTTTGATCTCGGCCATTTCGGCCATCAGCGCTTCGTCAATGTGGATGCGGCCCGCCGTGTCGAGCAGCACCACGTCATAGCCTTGCAGCCGCGCCGCCTCTTCGGCGCGCCGCGCGATCTGCACCGGCGTCTGGCCGGCGATCACCGGCAGAGTCTCGACGCCGATTTGGCGGCCGAGCACCGCAAGCTGTTCCTGCGCGGCCGGCCGCTTCACGTCGAGTGAGGCCATGAGCACTTTGCGCTTCGCGCGCTCGGCGAGGCGCTTGGCGATCTTGGCGGTGGTCGTGGTTTTGCCGGCGCCCTGAAGGCCGACCATCATGATCGCCACCGGCGGCGGTGCATCGAGATCGATCGACTCAGCGTCCGAACCTAAGGTCTCGATCAGTACGTCGTTGACGATCTTCACGACCATCTGGCCTGGCGTAATCGACTTGACGACATCGGCACCGACCGCGCGCGCGCGCACCTTGTCGATGAAGGAGCGCACGACGTCGAGCGCGACGTCGGCTTCGAGCAGCGCGCGGCGCACTTCGCGCAGCGCGAGGTTCACGTCTTCTTCCGAAAGCGTGCCGCGCCGCGTCAGGCCGTCCAATATGTTGGAGAGCTTTTCCGAAAGCCCTTCGAACATGCGATCTATCCTTTAACTCGGAGCGAACCCTCTGCTGGAGGGAGAGAGTGCCGCCGAAGGCGGCGGGTGAGGGGTCACAATCCGCTCCAACTTGGGCAAGATCGTAACCCCTCATCCGGCCACTTTGCGGCCACCTTCGCCCTCTGGGAGAAGGTATGCGCAACACCAAACGCGCCCGGGGGCGCGACGCGCTGCCGGGCGATGACCGCCAGCCTCGAAGGCGGGTCGGCTGAAACAGAAACATCTCTTGCGAGAATGGCGGCCTTTTATGCTTCGACCGCCGGTGAGTCAATGAACGCCCTTCTCCCGCAAGCGGGAGAAGGATCGCCCTCATGCTGAGGAGCCGCCGCAGGCAGCATCTCGAAGCATGGCTTCACCCCCTCGCCTTCTCCATCATCTCCACAAATCTGCGGAACAGATAATGGCTGTCGCGCGGCCCCGGCGAGGCTTCGGGGTGATGCTGCACGGAGAAAGCCGGGCGGTCCTTGAGCGCGATGCCGCAGTTCGAGCCGTCGAACAGCGATTGATGCGTCTCCTCGGCGAACGCTGGCAGCGTGTTGCGATCGACCGA
>JASHSB010000061.1 GCA_030036945.1 Methylovirgula sp.
ACGACCGCCGGAGCGCGCTCCTGGGCAGATCTTCCCGCGCAAGCCATCAAATACGTGAGGCGTATCGAAGAGTTGATCGAAGCGCCGGTGGCGCTGCTTTCGACGAGCCCTGAGCGGGAAGACACAATTCTGGTCCACAATCCATTCCAAGATCGCTAGATTCGAAGCGTGCCTAAGGCGTGTCGGTTCCGGCGCGCCGGCGTGCCTCAGTTGACGTTGCAGACGAGGAATGGTCTTAACGCCCGATGGCTGAATATTATCCGTTGCTTGCGAAGGCGGTTGCTGGCTTGCCGAATGCCACGCCGGAGACCCGGCGCGCGGTTTACGAGCGGGCCCGCAAGGCGCTCATCGCGCAATTGCAAAATCTTCGACCACCGATCGCGGCAGCCGACATCGCACGCGAGACGCATGCGCTCGACATGGCGGTGGCGCGACTCGAATCCGAATTGGCGACAGCCGACGGTTTGGCAATCGAAAGTCCGCGCCGCGAACCGCAGCTGGGGCCGTTTGCGCCGGCTCCCGACATTGGCGATTGGAAGGCGCCAACGTCGCCGCGCGCCGCGCCGCGTCGCGTCAACGGCGGCGCGGCGGTTGCCGCGTTGCGCGACGACGTGCCAAAAGATCAGCTGGCCGAAAGCGAACCCGCGCCGCTCGGCGATCCCTTCGGCGAGCCGCGCGAAGCGCCGTCGCCGCGCCCCGAATTCGTGCGGCCCGACGCCGTGCGTCCGCTTGCACCGCATCCGGAAAGCGACGAGACGCCGCAAATCCGGCGGCTATGGATCGTCGTCGCCGCCGTGCTCGCGGTCGCGGCAATCGTCGCCGCGTTCGCCTGGAAATTGCGCGATCAGCCAGCAGATTTTGCGACGTTCAAGTCCACGGCACAGAGTCCGGTTGCGCCGAGCAGCGGCAAGATCGTCCAACGGATCGGCGGGCCGGCACCGCAACAGCCGGCGCCGAAAGCCGTCGTATCGCCACCGTCCGCCGCCACCGCGGCTCCGACTTCGGCGTCGACCCAAGCCGCGGCGGGCGCGCCGCAAGCGCCGGCCGAGAACGCCAACCTTCCCATCGCCTATCGCGCCGCGTTGCTCGTCGAAGCGCCGGAAGCGCAGAGCAAAGTGAAGACCTTCGTCGGCACGGTGATCTGGCGGCTCGAAAACGTCAGCAACGATTCCGGCCAGCCAGATACCGCGGTGCGCGCCGACATCGACGTCCCGGAGGATAAGTTAAAGGCGAGCCTGGAGATCCAGAAGAATAGCGACCCGAGCCTCTCCGCGTCGCATACGATCACGATCGTATTTACGATCGCGCCCGACAGTCCGACCGGCGGCATCAAGCAGATCAGCGTTCCGCAATTGCGCAACGAGGACAATCCCAACGGCCAACCGTTGCAGGGAAGCCTGGTCCCGATCATGGAGAACTCGTTTTTGGTCGGCCTCAGCCGGGGCAATGCGGAGCCCGCCAATATCGGCTTGATCAAGGAGCGGGAGTGGTTCGACGTTCCGATTTTGCTTGCCAACGGGCGCGTCGCCAAGCTGACGTTCGAGAAAAACGCCTCCGGCGACCGGGCGATTAACGATGCGCTCGCTTCCTGGCAGGGACAACAGTAGGATAGCCGCGGCGGGTCAATGCGCCGCAGCGAATTTGCCGCAAATCCGCGCCCGATTGGGCCGAAAATCGGCAAGATTCCCGGGAATATTCTGGCCCTCTTCACCGGCGCCGCAAAGCGCGGTTCCGCCAAGCTTCGTTACGAGGCCGGAGCGGCGAAACCTGTTGCGAGAGAAAGATCATGCTCGGCAAGGGTAGCTTTTTTCTCGGCCTTCTCGGGTTGGCGGTCGGTCCGGTCGCCGCGGAGCCGGTTGCTTCTCCGCCTCCCGCCGTGGACCAGCATTTGTTCGATATCCTGCGCGACGGTAACAAGATCGGTACCGAGGTCGTGGAAATCGATCGGGCGGGCGATACCACGAACGTCAAATTCACGACGCATATTTCCGTCGTTGTGATGTTCATCCAAGCCTATCATTTCGAACATTCCGCCACGGAAACATGGACGGGCGGCAAGTTCGTTTCCTACAAAGCCTACACCGACGACAACGGTACGAAACATGACGTGTCGGCCATTGCCAACAATGACAAACTCGAACTCGACGTGGACGGCACGCATAGCGAAGCTGCATCCGATCTCGTTCCGGCGAGTTGGTGGAATAAAGACTTCGTCAATCGTACCGACATGCTCGACGCGGAGACGGGGCGCCCGGTATCGATCAAGGTCGCGGATCTCGGCGACGAGCCGCTCGTGCAGAACGGCGCGACCATCCAAGCGCATCACTACAAGGTCAGCGGCGATCTGCATCGCGATCTGTGGTTTGACGGCGACACGTTGGTACGTATCCAGCTCGTCGGCTCGGATCATTCGACGATCGTATCGGATCTGCGCCCTGCTCCGGCGTCCGGCGTTCCTGCCCAACAAGGCGCGACGCAAGAGTGAAAGGCGAGAATCTTGATGTTTGCCGCTCGCGTAATTTGCCCTGAGAGGCGTACCGATTCCTACGCGCTTCGACACGTTTCCGGGGCGTCCGTCGCGGATCTTGGGAGGAAATTTTCGCGCCACGCGTTTCGGCGCGATCGGGAAAGCGTCCCGGAGGCGATCGGGAAGAAGTCCCGTGGTGTTCGGCGGGTTCTCGTTCTTTATTTTCGGCCAAAGAAAAGCGAGGCGACTTCCGGTCTTAGCTCTCAATTGAGGCTTCGGAAGCGGCACTTAACAAGTCCTCGCATCAAGTTGAGGAACGGCTGGGAGGCCCTCACAACTTCACGTTTTTGAGAGATTTTCGACCTGCGCTTCCGTGTGCCG
>JASHSB010000062.1 GCA_030036945.1 Methylovirgula sp.
CTCGAAGTGAAAGTCGCGCAGGAGATCCTGCAGACCATGGGTTTCCGCACGTTCGTACCGCTCGTCGCGGCCTGTCCCGGCTGCGGGCGCACCACCTCGACCGTGTTTCAGGAATTGGCGCGCGATATCCAGGCCTACATCCGCGATGCCATGCCGGGCTGGAAGACGCGCTATCCCGGCGTCGAGACGCTCAACGTCGCGGTCATGGGCTGCATCGTCAACGGTCCGGGTGAATCGAAACACGCCGATATTGGCATTTCGCTGCCCGGCACCGGCGAGACGCCGGCGGCACCGGTCTTTATCGACGGCAAGAAAGCGGTGACGCTACGCGGCGAGGGCATTGCCGCCGAATTCAAGACGCTCGTTCAAGACTATATCGAGCGGCGCTTCGGCGGAGTAAAAAGCGCCGCGGAATAGCGTGTTCCTTTAAAATTTAGCGAAAATCTTTCTGCGGTATTGTCCCGATCGTGGCATTGTGACCGGCATCCATGGCGGTTTACGGCAGGCCGCTTATATCCTTTGCGCGGCCATGCCGTTTCGGGAGATCGAGGAATGATTAGAAGCTGGGCGGCGATTTTTGCGATCCTTGGATCGCTCGCGTTCGTGGGGAGCGCCGTCGCGCATCCCAAAGCAGTCCATCGGCACGCGCATCTCGGCTTGGTGGGCGCCATAGCGCCGGGCAAAGTCTATACCTCGCGCGGCCATTACGCCGCGCTGGTCGGCGATCCGGGCAGCGGCCTCGGCTTTTATCCGCTGCCCTATCAAGTTCGCGTCGGCGCTTGGCGCTACCGGATGCGCGGGGCCACGTCCCTGCCGCCCTGGGTCAACCCCAACCCGGTCGTCGCCGCGGCGCAGGCGCAAGCGGTGCGCTACTGGGGCTGGGGCGATCCCACGCCCGCCGACTCCTACCACTACGGAGTCTACGATCCGATTGACGGCGTCGGCTCGCCGTTTTTCGCTGGCTATTACGGGCCTGCGGGAGACGAAGACGACGATTCGGGCTTTCCGTTTGGCCATCCTTACGGACCGTAAGCCGTTCCTCAAATCAATCCCGCCGCGATGTTGATCGTCAGCGCCAACACGGCGCTGTTGAAGAAAAACGCCAGTACGCAATGGACGAGCGCGGTTCGCCGCATGGCCGGCGCCCAGATCTCGACGTCGGCAGTCGCGCAGGCAACGCCGATCACAAACGAGAAATATAGGAAATCGAGATAGTCGGGCTCGTCCGTTCCGGGAAAGCGGAGAGCGGCATGCGAGTCCGCGGCCCGCTCGCTCTTTGCACGCCGCGAAAAATATTCGTGCGCATAGTGCAAGGCGAACATCACGTGGATAAATGTCCACGCGCTCACGATCGTCGTCGCGGCAAGGCCGATATGAAGCGCCTTCAGCAGGCCGCTTGCATCCTTGACGATCGCCAACTCGGCGAAAATTCCGCCAAACGCCGCGATCGCCGCGAACATCGCGAGAATGAGAATCGCGAAACGCCCGTCGTCTTGAGAGGCGGCCCTCCGGACGACCGCCTCTTTCGAGTCCGTCACAACCATGACGCCCACGAACGCGAAATAAAGCCAAATACCCGCGTTCCATCCGATCAACGCTTTTGTCACCCATCGAATATCGTGCGGCAGCAGGAGCCCGACGACGATTCCGAAAGCGAAACTGACGAATAGTCTCGGCCGCGACTGAACGATGCGGATCGGCCGCAGATAAAGTCGGCGCGGACGCTGAGGCGCCGGCGCGGCGCTCAATTCTTTCGGGCGACTGCAAAGCGCGCCGCCTCCCTCAGGATCGCCGCGGTTTCGCCGAACTTCGCGAGCGCGGCGACGGCTTCCTCGGCAAGCTTGTCGCGCCGCGCCCGCGCCGTTTCGAGTCCAAGCGCGGCGACGAGCGTCGCCTTGTTGCGGTCGGCATCCTTGCCGGCGCGTTTACCGAGCGCCGCGTCGTCCGCCTCGACGTCGAGAATGTCGTCGGCGACCTGAAAGGCCGCGCCGATCGCCTGCCCGTAGCGCGCCAACGCGGCCTTGGCGGCGGCGTCGGCACGTCCCAGGATCGCGCCGGCCTCGACTGCGTAACTCAGCAGCGCGCCCGTCTTCATCGATTGCAGCATGATGACCGCTTCGGGCGTATGCGGCGCCGCGGCGGCTTCCGCTTCGAGATCGAGCACCTGGCCGCCGACCATATTGCCGAGGCCGGCGGCGCGGGCGAGAGCAAGCGCGAGAGCGACGCGAATCGCCGGATCCGGATCGGTCGCCGGATCCGCCGTTACGTCGAACGCGTAGGTCAAAAGCCCGTCGCCGACCAGAATGGCGGTCGCTTCGTCGTAGGCGCGATGCGTAGTCGGCCGGCCGCGCCGCAGATCGTCGTTGTCGAGCGCCGGCAGATCGTCGTGCACCAGCGAGTAGCAATGCACCATCTCGACGGCGGCGGCGGCGCGCAGCACGCCTTCGCCTTCGACGCCGAACAGCCGCGCCGTTTCAACCAGCAGGAAAGGCCGCAGCCGTTTGCCACCGCCGAGGCTCGCGTAGCGCATGGCCGCCAGAAACCGCGCCGGCCGGAATGTCTCTCCCGGCAAGGGCGCGGTCGACAAAAGCCGATCGAGCGTCGCCTCGGTCGCGTCCGCCACGGCCGTAAGCCGTCCTTGGAAATCCTCTTTCCGCGTCATGCGCTTCCCGTCCCATCCCTGGCCGCTCCGCTTGCCCGATCGCGGCAGATCGGTCAAGGCTCGCCCATGGTTCGAAAATCCGGCACTTTCGACGGATTCCGCGCGGTCGTGAGATGGCTTGCGCGGCTCATTTTGCTGGTTCTTTTCGCGCTTGCCGGGCTCATTCTCCTCTATCGCTTTGTTCCTCCGATCTCGACTTTGATGCTCGGCCGTATGCTGCTCGACGAGAAGATCGAGCGCGACTACCTGCCGCTCGATCGGTTCTCGCCCAATCTTCTGGCCGCGGTGGTACTGTCCGAAGACGCGCATTTCTGCCGGCATCACGGCGTGGATTGGGGTGCGATGCGCGAAGTGATTGACGAAAGCGGTGCCCAGGGGCCGGCGCGCGGCGCCTCGACGATCACGATGCAGGTGGCGAAGAACCTCTTTCTATGGTCCGGCCGCTCCTACATCCGCAAGGGCTTCGAAATTCCGCTGGCGCTTTTGCTCGACCGCGTCTGGCCGAAGTCGCGCGTTCTGGAAATCTACCTGAACATCGCCGAATGGGGCGACGGGATCTTTGGCGCAGAAGCGGCTTCCGAGACCTACTTTCGCAAAAGCGCCGCCGATCTTAGCCCGCACGAGGCTGCGCTGCTTGCCGCCGTCCTGCCGGATCCTTATACGCGCAGCGTGCTGCATCCGAACTGGCGCGTGACGATGCATGCGAGGGTGGTCGAACGGCGGGTTTTCGCGACGCCGGCATTTCTCGACTGCGTGCGATAGTGGGCGTCGCTAGTAGGCAATTTCGGGTAGCCAAACGCGCCGTTTCCGTGTATCAGCCATGCCACGATTAAGTCCGATTTTTTGGAGCGGATATGGCGGTCCCGAAGCGAAAGACCTCCCGGATGAAGCGCGGCTTCCGTCGTTCGGCGGATGCGCTGAAGGCGCCGACCTATGTCGAGGACAAGGACTCCGGCGAACTGCGTCGCCCGCACCACATCGATCTCAAAACCGGGATGTACCGTGGCCGGCAGGTGCTGAAGCCCAAGAGCAAACGCGACTGAGCCGCGAACTTCCGTCAGGCCATATATTGGCCGCCGTTCACCGAAAGCGTCGCGCCGGTGATGTAGCCTGCCGCGTCGGATACTAGGAAGACGACGCAGCGCGCGACTTCCTCCGGTTCGCCTAGGCGGCGCACCGGAATTTGCGGCAGGATCGATTTTTCGAGGATCTCCTTCGGCACGGCCTTCACCATCTCGGTCGCGATATAGCCGGGGCAGACGGCGTTGACGGTAACCCCCTTGCCGGCGTTCTCCTGCGCCAGCGATTTGGTAAATCCGATATCGCCGGCCTTGGCGGCGGCATAGTTGGTTTGCCCCGTCTGGCCGCGCTGGCCGTTGATCGAAGAGATGTTGACGATGCGCCCGAAACCGCGGGTGCGCATTCCCTCGATCACCGGCCGCGTCATGTTGAAGAGTGAATTGAGATTGGTATTGATGACCGCGTACCATTGCGCGGGAGTCATCTTATGGAGCATCGAGTCGCGCGTGATGCCGGCATTGTTGACGAGGATATCGATCGGCCCGAGGTTGGCGTCGACCGAAGCGAGACCCGCGGCGCAGGCGGCGTAGTCCGACACGTCCCATTTGTAAACGGGGATCGCGGTTTCCGATTTGAACTTGGCCGCGGCATCGTCGTTGCCGTGATAGATCGCGGCGACGCGGTAGCCGGAAGCAGCCAAGGCGTTGCTGATCGCCGCGCCGATGCCGCGCGTGCCGCCACTCACCACCGCGACGCGAGTCATTTGCTTCCTACCTTCGCGTTCCGCCCAAACGATTTCGTTTTCTAAAACTCGGGTGTCAGCGTTCGATAGCGAGCGCGATCCCCATGCCGCCACCGATGCAGAGCGTCGCGAGACCCTTGCTCACGCCGCGCCGCTGCATCTCAAACAATAAAGTCACGAGAATTCGCGCTCCCGACGCGCCGATTGGGTGGCCGATCGCGATCGCCCCGCCGTTCACGTTCACGATGGCCGGGTCCCAGCCCAGTTCCTTGTTGACCGCCAACGCCTGGGCGGCGAAGGCCTCGTTGGCTTCGACGAGTTCGAGGTCCTTCACCTTCCATCCGGCCTTTTCGAGCGCCTTGCGCGAAGCGGGAATGGGGCCGCTGCCCATGACCGCCGGATCGACGCCGGCGGTCGCCCACGACGCGATGCGGCCGAGGGGAGTGAGGCCGCGCGCGCGCGCGTCGTCGGCGCTCATCAAGACGAGCGCCGCGGCGCCGTCGTTGATCCCCGAGGCGTTGCCGGCCGTAACCGTCCCGTCCTTCGAAAACGCCGGCTTCAGTTTGGCGAGTCCTTCGAGGGTGGTCCCGGCGCGGATATATTCGTCCTCGGTGACGAGGACGTCGCCCTTGCGCATGGCGACCGTTACCGGCGCGATTTCGTCGGCAAACTTGCCGGCCTTTTGCGCCGCTTCAGCCTTGTTTTGCGAACTCAGCGCGAACTTGTCCTGCTCGTCGCGGCCGATCTGCCATTTCGTCGCGACGTTCTCCGCGGTGATACCCATGTGATAACCGTGGAAAGCGTCGATGAGGCCGTCGCGCAGCATGATGTCGGTGAATTTGATGTCGCCCATTTTCGTGCCGGCGCGCAGATGCGCGGCGTGCGGAGCCTGCGACATGCTTTCCTGGCCGCCCGCAACGATGACCTTGGCGTCGCCGTTGACGATCTGCTGCATGCCGAGCGCGACGGCGCGTAAGCCCGAGCCGCACACTTGATTGACGACCCAGGCGGTCTTTTCTTGCGGAATTCCGGCCTTTATCGCCGTCTGACGAGCCGGATTCTGCCCTTCGCCTGCCGTCAAGATCTGGCCGAGGATCACCTCGTCGACTTCCTCCTTGGCCACTTTGGCGCGCGCGAGGGCGGCCGTGACCGCAACCGCGCCGATCTCGTGCGCCGGCAGATTGGCGAAGGCGCCGTTGAAGGATCCGACGGCGGTGCGCGCCGCCCCGACGATGACGATATCGCGCGACATTTGACATTTCTCCCGCGGGCGCAGCTCCGATCGGGAAGAAGCCACCGCCGTTGCATTGATATTCGTCATTCTCAAGCATTTCTGCTGGTCCGCGGTCAAGCATCGCCGCCCCGAAGCCGCCCCTGGAGAATTTCAGTTTTCGCAAAGCAATAAAACGCTTATGGTCCCTTGCGGAGGTCGCGCCCCCGAACTGCCTTCAGAATAGGGTTTTGATGGACATGACCAACGACAAGCAACCCATCACGATCAAGAAATACGCCAACCGGCGTCTCTACAATACGGGGACGAGCGCCTACGTGACCCTCGAAGATCTCGCCGATATGGTGAAGAAGGGCGAGGATTTCGTCGTCTATGACGCCAAAACCGGCGAAGAAATCACCCGCTCGGTGCTTACCCAGATCATTTTCGAGCAAGAAGGAAAGAACGGGCAGGCCCTCCTGCCGATCACCTTTCTACGACAGTTGATCCGTTTCTATGGCGACAGCATCCAAATGCTGGTGCCGAGCTATCTGGAGTTCACGATCGACAAACTCACCACGGACCAGCAGAAGTTCCGGGATCAATTCGCCAGTGCCTTCGGGGCGGAGCCGACCCGGCAGATGTTCGGTTCGCTCGAGGAACAGGCCCGCAAGAACATGGCCATTTTCAGCCAGGCTCTGTCGATGTTCTCGCCTTTTGGGAGTGCCCTGACGACGCCCTCCGAAAAGTCGCAGGAAACGTCAAGCGAGGCCCGAGCCAAGTCCGATCTCGACGAGATGAAGCGGCAGCTCGGCGAACTGCAAAAAAGGCTCGATGGGCTTACTCCGAAGGAGTGAGCGCGGCGCAGCTAGGCCACGGACGCCAAGTGTCCGGTGGCCTGCGGCTCGCCGAAATGATGGCCTTGAAAATAATCGACGCCCCAGTCGGCGAGGATCGCCGCCGATTCGGCGTCTTCCACCCATTCCGCGACGACCGGAATCTCGAGATGTCGGGCGAGATCGACGAGCGTGCGGACGAAGAACCGATCGTCCTCCGATCTCGCCAGGTTCTGGATAAATGCGCCGTCGATTTTCAGGAGCTCGACGTGCAAATTGCGCAAATTGCGAAACGAGGTGTGGCCGGAACCGAAATCGTCCATCGCTACTTTGACGCCGCACGCCTGCATGGCGGCAATCGCCCGACCGGTAGCCTCGAGGTCGGCGATCGCGCAGGTTTCGGTGATTTCGACGATGAGCCGCCCCGCGACATTGGGTGCGACGGCGCAGGCGGCGCGCAATCGGTCGGGCCAATGCACGTCGAGAACGGTCGCTCCCGAAGCATTGATCGCGATGCGCAGCGAGGCGTCCTTGGCGAGCGCGGCAACGACGAGTTCGAGCATGCGATGGTCGATGAGCTGCACCAGCCCGATCTTTTCCGCCACGGGGAAAATATCGGCGGGCGGAACGGGCCGGCCGTCCTCGGCCCTCAGGCGCGCCAGCGCCTCGTAGAAGGCGGCGCCGCCGGTCTTGGCGAAGACCACGGGCTGCAACGCGAGCGTAATCCGTCCCGCGTTGAGCGCCGCGACGATCTTCTCCGACGCATGCAGAATGCTGAGCCGCTTCGCGTCGCGCACCAGGCTTGGGGTATAGGAGACGAAACTGTTGCCGCCCGAACGCCGTGTCGCGGCGAGCGCTTCCTCGGCGTGGTGAAGCGCGGCTTGCGCGCTGCGTCCCTGTTGCGGAATGACCACCCCGCCAATGCGCAGCGAGGCCGCGATTTTTCCGACTTGGGTTGCGAGCGGTGCCGCTTCGACGCCGGCAAGGAAACGCGCCGCCGCCAGGTTCATCTGCTCGCTGTTGCAGGCATCGAGAAAGAGCGCGAATTTGTTGCCGGCATAACGTGCGATCAGGTCGCTGGCGCGCATTTCGCCGCGCAGCC
>JASHSB010000063.1 GCA_030036945.1 Methylovirgula sp.
TTAATCAGCATTTAACTAAAAATCGCCTCAATAGAGCGCCAGCAAGGCCGGCGTGCCGTTGAGCTCGGCTGGTGGGCGGGGATAGAACCGGTTGGAAAGCGGGGCGAATGGCATACGGCACCGGCACCAATGATTTCATTCCCGCCGAGCGCGGCTGCTTCCCGCGCGAAGCTCTTTCGCACACCGTTTCCGGGGCCATCGCTCTCACGCTCAGCATGCTTGCGGGCGCCCTCATCCTCTATGCCCATTCGACCGCGACGCAATATGCGCCCGCCGAGATCGCTTACAGCTTCACGGATGCGCCGGCCACGCCGTCGCCTACGCCGGCCCGCGTCGTCTATGGGGCGGCGCCCGCCGCCGCGCCGCGCATCGTCGACAAACCGCCGGCCAGCGCGCCCGCCGCGAACCGTTACGTCGCGCTGCTCGATCCGACGTATTCGCTCGGCGACACGCCGAGTTCGCTCGCACAAAGCGTGCCGCTGCGATCGGAATTTGAACCGCTGCCGTCCGCTCCGCCCGCGCAAGTCGCGGAGGCGGAGGACGTCCTCCCGGTGCCGACGCCGCCGATGCCCGAACAGCTCGTCCAAAGCGTTCCCTTGCCAGCGCCGCGTCCGGCGGATCTGCAAATGCCGGCAAGCCGTGCGCCGGCCGGCCGCGCGACGGCGCAAGCCGAGGCGAGCGTCGCGCCGCCCGCCGATCACCGCTCGTTCTTCGAGAAGCTCTTCGGCATGTCGCAATCCTCCGGGCCGGCGCTTGCCTATGCGGAAGACGGCAGTGAAGAACCGAAAGCCGGCGCGATGCCCTACGATCGCTGGACCGCCGTCTATGACATCTCCTCGCACACCGTCTATCTTCCGGACGGCACGCGATTGGAAGCGCATTCCGGGCTGGGCGATGCGCTCGACGATCCGCGCTACGTAACCGAGCGCATGCGCGGGCCGACGCCGCCCGGCACGTACGATCTGCAGCCGCGCGAACAGCTCTTCCACGGCATCCAGGCGTTGCGCCTCATCCCGGTCGGCAACAGCGACACCTACGGGCGGGCGGGCTTGCTGGCGCACACCTATATGCTCGGTCAGAACGGCGATTCCTTCGGCTGCGTCTCGTTCCGCGACTACAAGGCCTTCCTGCGCGCCTACGAGAGCGGCGAGGTACGCCGCTTGACGGTGGTGGCAAGGCTGAACTGAGGGCGCGGACGTTCATGACCGCCCACGAAGCCTCGCCGCGCGTTCCGCAATCGACGCGCACTTTTGGCGCGGCCGATCATTAAGATCCTACGAAACCTGCCTGTTCAACAGGCTTTCGCGTACGCCGAGCCTCTCGCCTTCGCGCACTCAGGATCGCTCCCACATGTGGCGATGCGGCATGGAGAACTCGCGGTAATGCGCATAGCGGCCAAAGGAATGGAACTTGCGATGATGCGTATAGGCGAGGTGAACCCTATGATGCCGGTGCATCAGCGCCACGGATCGCTCCGAACGGGCGGCTGCGAAGACCGCGCGGCAGGGCACGCTCAGGCTCGCTTGTTTGGCGATCATGCAGGCGGCGACGCGATTCGCATCCGGCATTTCCGAGGAACAAAGGCGGAAGGCGTCCGGCGTGCAGGCGGCGCGCTGCTGGTCGGTTACCTCGAAGGCGCGGGCGCCAGCCATCGTGCTCAGGGCGAAGACCGCGACGAGAAGAACGCGCGTAATGTGACGGCCTGAACGGCCGATGCGATCGATGCCCATGAAAGCCCCCCGATTGTTTACCCGCGACGCTTCGAGTCGCAGAATGATTTTGTAACACGAGCCAATGACTTAGAGCGCGGCTCGCGCGATCAATTCACAGGCTTGCACCGAAAACCGCCGTGTCGATAAAACTTTCAATGCCGCGGGCGGATTAATCCGTTAAGCTCATGCGTGAGGTTTGCACGGGAATAAACAATTACTAGCAATCGGCCTCTCGCAGCGGCCGGCGGGACGTGCTACATGCATTGTCCCCGATTAGAGGAACAAACATGGCGAAGAGAGCAAAGCGACGTATCAGCAGGCCTTGGACGAAAGATGATTTCCGCAGTCTCAAGGCGCATTCGAAGGCCAGGACGCCGGTCGCGAAAATTTCCAAGGTGATGAAACGCACGCCCGGCGCGCTTCGGCAGAAGGCGTTGCGGCTCGGCATTCCGCTCGGCCATCGGCGCTAAGCCCGAGGGCTCATGCTCGCGCGCGCGGGCGAAGAGTGCGCGCACGGCGGGGACATCTTCACGCATCGACGCTCGAACCAAGGGCAGCCTTATGGTTGCGACCCTCGCCGAACTCAATCAGCGGATCGCTGCGGTCCGTGAGAACATCCGCGAACTCACCGAACAGGCCGCCGCCTATTCGGGAGCCGAGGACGATGCGCGCACCGCGGATCTCATCGCCGAGCAGGAAAAGCTTCTCACCACGCTGTTGAAAGAGCGGCAGGTGTTGGCGGGGAAGGCGGGGTGAGGGGGTGGCGCATTCCGTAAGCAACAAGAACTGATCAAGCGCCTCAGCTCCGCAAGAGAGGTCGTGGTCCTTCTCGGCAGGCGCTCGTGACGTTGTGGTGCTGTTTTATGCCAGCTCGCGGACGCTCGAGAGCAAAGGCCGGCAGGTTCCACTTCCAATTCCCCTCCCCCCGCTTGCGGGGAGAGGGGCTATTCCCCCTTCAGCACCATGTCGTCCTGATGGATGATCGCGGCGCGGCCCGGCGTGCCGAGCACCGCCTCGATGTCGCGCGAATTGCGTCCGGCGATCTTCTGCGCGTCGTCGGCATCGTAGTTCGCCAAGCCGCGGCCGACTTCCGTGCCGCGTTCGTCGCGGATCAGCACGCAGTCGCCGCGCGAAAAATCTCCTTCGATCTTTTTCACGCCGGCCGGCAACAGACTCTTGCCGGATCGGATCGCGCCGAGCGCGCCTTGATCGATTGTCAGCGCTCCGCGCGCTTCGAGCGAGCCGGCGATCCATTTCTTGCGCGCGGTGATCGGGTTCGAGCCGCTCAGGAACCAGGTGCAGACCGCGCCGTCGCGGATGCGCGAGACGGGATGCGGCACGCGGCCGTCGGCGATCACCATATGCGTGCCGCCGGTCGTGGCGATCTTGGCCGCCTCGATCTTGGTGCGCATGCCGCCGCGCGCCAGCTCGGAAGCCGCGCCGCCCGCCATCGCCTCGATTTCCGGCGTGATCCTGGCGACCACCGGGATCAGCTTCGCATACGGATCCTGCGCTGGCGGGGCGGT
>JASHSB010000064.1 GCA_030036945.1 Methylovirgula sp.
GAGGCGTACTTCGCGCCCGGCCGGCTTGTGCTCGAAGCGGCGGTCGATCTCACGCGGCACATGCGCAAGGATTTCAAATACGATCCGACCTCGACCGTGGTCTCGACGCCGCTTTCGCAGGCCTTCGAACAGCGCTCCGGCGTCTGCCAGGATTTCGCGCATATCATGATCGCGGGCCTGCGCGGCCTCGGCCTGCCCGCCGCTTATGTCTCGGGCTATATCCGTACCATTCCGATCGGCGGCGCGCCGAAATTGCAAGGCGCCGACGCCATGCACGCCTGGGTGTCGCTTTGGTGCGGGCAAGAGGCAGGCTGGATCGGACTCGATCCGACCAACGCGCTGTTCGTCGGCGACGATCACATCGTGCTCGCCGAAGGGCGCGACTATGCCGACATCTCGCCGGTCGCCGGGATTATCTCGGGCGCCGGCGAACAGGATATCGACGTAAAAGTGGACGTCGTGCCGAGGCAACGCTAAACCCGCCGGCTTCACATCGCCCCCGCCTTCTCCCTTTGACTGAGGTCGCCGCGAAGATAGATTGCCGCGACTGCACGCGAAGGCGCGCAAAGCGGGGCGTCTCTTGTCGAAAAAGCACCGTCAGCAAATCCTCGATCCCGCTCTTCAGGCGCAATGGCAAAGCGCGGCGGTGCTGCTGCAACAAGGCCGGCTTGCCGAGGCGGAACGGATTTGCACGGAAATCCTGCAACGCGCGCCGAAACATTTCGGCGCCCTCAGTCTGCTGGGCGTCGCCGCCCATCAAAATCGTGCCTACGAGCGGGCGGCCGAGCTTTTTTCCAAAGCCATCGCCGCCAATCCCGACGCGCCGCAGACCTATTACAACCGGGGTATTGCACTGCAGGCGCTCAGCCGCTTCCAGGAAGCGCTCGTCAGCTACAACAAAGCGATTGTGCGCAAGCCCGATCACGCCGAGGCTTATTCCAATCGCGGCATCGTGCTCGGCGCGCTCGGCCGCTTGCAGGACGCGCTGGCGAGCTGCGACAAAGCGCTCGCGTGCAAGCCCGATTTCGCGCAAGCGCATTTTAATCGCGGCAATGCACTGCAAGCGCTCGGGCGCTTTGCCGACGCGCTCGTAAGCTACGATAAGGCCAGCACGCTCACCGGTGGCGCGGCGCACGATCCGGGTTTCGCGGACGTGTATTTCCAGCGCGGCAATGCGCTTCACGCGCTGAGGCGCACCGAGGAGGCGCTCGCCGACTGGGAGAAAGCGCTCGCGCTCAACCCGAATTTCGCCGAGGCTTATTCGCATCGCGGCAATGCGCTGCAGGAACGCAAGCGCTTCGAGGACGCGCTCGTAAGCTACGATCGCGCGCTCGCGCTGAAGCCCGATCACGCGCCCGCCTACTCCAATCGCGGCTTGGTTCTGCACGCACTGCAGCGACTCGACGAAGCACTGGCAAATTACGACCGCGCGCTCGCGCTGAAATCCGATTATGCCGAAGCCTATGCCAACCGCGGAATCGCCCTCAAAGAACTCGGGCGCCTTTCCGAGGCGCTGGCAAGTTGCGATCTGGCCATCGCGCTCCGGCCGGACTACGCCGAGGCGCATTTCAACCGCGGTATGGTTCTCAAGGAACTCGGGCAGCTGCAGGAAGCGCTTGCCGGCATCGGCAAGGCGATCGCGCTGAAGCCCGACCTCGACGACGGAACTTTCCTGCATCTGAAGATGAGCCTTTGCGATTGGGCGAATATCGAAGCCGATTTCGCCGCCTTCGCGGAAAGGATTTCTTCGGGCGCGCGCGTCGGCCCGTTTGCGCTTTTGGCGTTTTCCGACGCGCCGGCCTTGCATCGCAAAGTGGCGGAACGCTTTGCCGAAGCGAGGTACCCGAAAGACGACCGCCTCGGCGCGATTGCGAAATATCCGCCGCACACGCGGATTCGTGTCGGCTATTTCTGCGCCGATTTCCGCGATCATCCGACCTCGCGCCTGCTTTGCGGCGTATTCGAGCGGCACGACAAAGAGACGTTCGAGACTTTCGCGTTTTCCTTCGGCCGCAAGGCGGATTTCATGACCACGCGGCTGCGCGCCGCGTTCGACCGTTTCCTCGACGTCGAAAATCTCTCGGACGAGAAGATCGCCGCGCTGGTGCGGCAGAACGAGATCGACATCGGCGTCGATCTGATGGGCTTCATCGCCGATGCCCGCCCCGGCATCTTCGCCTGCCGCGCGGCGCCGATCCAGGCGAGCTACCTGGCCTACCCCGCGACCATGGGCGCCGATTACATCGACTACCTGATCGCCGACGCGACGATCGTTCCCGCGCCGCGGCGCGATTTCTACGCCGAGAAGATCGTCTCGCTTCCCGATACCTATCAGGCGAACGCCTATCGCGACGAACGGTTCGCACTCGGCGAACCGGGCACGCGCGCCGCGGCGGGGCTGCCGGAAGATGCGTTCGTCTTTTGTTGCTTCAACAACACTTACAAGATCACGGCCGCCGTTTTCGACCTTTGGATGCGGATCCTGAAAAGAAGCGACGGCAGCGTGCTTTGGCTATTGGAAGATAATCCCACGGCGGCCGCGAACTTGCGGCGCGAGGCGCTCGCGCGAGGCGTCGATCCGGGCCGCCTCGTCTTTGCGCCGCGCCTGCCGCTTAACGAACATCTCGCGCGGCAGCGGCTTGCGGACCTCTTTCTCGACACGCTGCCCTATAACGCGCACACCACGGCGAGCGACGCGCTGTGGGCAGGATTGCCGGTGCTGACGCGGATCGGCGAAACCTTCGCCGCCCGCGTCGCCGCGAGTCTGCTTAACGCGATCGATCTTCCCGAACTCGTCACGACGACACCGGAAGCTTACGAGACGCGGGCCGTGGAACTCGCCGCAAGCCCCGAGAAATTATCGGCGATCAAGGAGAAGCTCGCGCGCAACCGCGGGACCGCGCCGCTTTTCGACACCGCGCGCTTCACCCGAAATCTCGAAGCGGCGTATGCGGCGATGGTGGCGAGGGCGCGGGAGGGGTTGGCGGCGGAGGGGATGGGTGTGGAGGGGTAAGTGCGAGGGGGCATGTCGCCGACGGGGATTATCTTGGCAAGGGCGAGCAGAATATCGATGTGCAAGTGTATGCCATGCCACAAGTCTGAAGGGGAAAAGATTCTAGCGACGAAGGTGGCAGACATGAAAATTCCTTCCTACCGAGGTAATCAAACGCCCCGCGCATATCCGCAATCCGCTGATGTCTCACCTTGCCACCCCACCTTCCCCACCCTATACCGCGTCCATCGCGCTTCATCCGCAGCCCTCCGCCGAATAGTGCACCGCCGTAGCCGATCTCCCCGTCCGCCGAGTCCCTCCCCCATGCTCGAACACATCTCCCTCCCCGTAAAAAACTTCGCCAAATCGGAAAAATTCTACGTCGCGGCGCTGAAGCCGCTCGGGTACAAACTCACCCGCGATTATTCGCCGGAAGCGGCGGGGTTTTTCGAGGGCGGGCACACGAGCTTCTGGATCTCGAAGAAAGCCCGCACCGTGGCGATCCACGTCGCCTTTCTTGCCAAGAGCCGGCGGGCGGTGCAGGCGTTCTACGCCGCGGCGCTCAAAGCCGGCGGCAAGGACAACGGCGCGCCGGGGCGGCGCGAGGGCTATGGCTATGCCGCCTTCGTCCACGATCCGGACGGCCACAACATCGAGGCGGTGCTGTTCGAGAAGGGTGATGAATGACCTAGTTTCGGCGCATCCGCGGGTCACTTTTGGATCGCGTCCGATTCGGGAGCAATCCTACGATCGATCCCGCCTCTGCCGCTCTGAACGCCCATCACGCTTTCCTGCTGCTCCGATGCCCACATCGCTTCACCACCATCCGCTTTGCCCGCAATCGCGCTTCGTCCGCCTGGCGCTCGCCGAATACGGTATTGAGCCGGTGCTGATCGAAGAAAAGCCGTTCGAGCGCGACCCGACGTTTCTGGCGCTCGATCCGGCCGGCGAGACGCCGGTATTGATCGACGCGAGCGGCCTCATCGTGCCGGGCGCGGCGGCAATCGCCGAATTCTTGGACGAGACGGCGGGCGCTGCGCTCGCCGAGACCCGGCTTTTGCCGGAAGACCCGGCGGCGCGGGTTGAGGTGCGCCGGCTCGTTTCTTGGTTCACCCAGAAATTCTATGCCGAAGTGTCGAATTGGCTGGTGACCGAAAAGGTCTATAAGCGCTTCATGTCGCAGGGCGGCGGCGCCCCCGACATGGATCTGGTGCGCGCCGCGCGCGCCAATATCCGCTATCATCTGCGCTACATTGGCTATCTTTGCGCGCAGCGGAAGTGGCTCGCCGGCGACCGATTGAGCTATGCCGACCTCGCCGCCGCCGCGCATCTTTCGGCGGCCGATTTTCTGGGCGACGTGCCATGGGACGAGGACGAAACGGCCAAGCTCTGGTATGCGAAGGTGAAATCGCGCAAGAGCTTCCGCGCCCTGCTCAGCGACCGCGTGCCGGGCATCCAGCCGCCGGCCGTCTACGCGGACCTCGATTTCTAGGCGCCGACTTCAAGCGGGCGCTGGCCGGCAAGGCCGCCGAATTGGGCTTCGATCTCTGCCGGATCGCCGCGCCCGACGTCGCGCCTTTGGCCGGCCGCCGGCTCAAGGCTTGGCTCGCGGCGGGCTATGCCGGCGACATGGGCTATATGGCCGGGGCGCGCCGCGCCGCCCCGCGCGCCCTTTGGCCCGAGGTCGAAAGCATCGTCCTGTTGGGGATGAACTATGGGCAGGACGGCGATCCGCTGGCGCTGCTTAGCGCGCCCGATTGCGCCAACATTTCCGTCTATGCGCGGCATCGCGATTACCACGACATCATCAAAGGCAAGCTGAAACTTCTCGCCGCCTGGCTCGCCGCACAGGCTGCCGACGTCGATTGCAAGGTGTTCGTCGATACCGCGCCGGTGATGGAAAAGCCGCTCGCCGAAGCGGCCGGCCTCGGCTGGCAAGGCAAACATACCAACCTCGTGTCGCGCGAACGCGGTTCGTGGCTGTTTCTTGGCTCGCTGTTCACCAATCTGCCGCTCGCGCCGGACGCGCGCGAAGAAAACCGTTGCGGCTCCTGCCATGCCTGTCTCGACGTCTGCCCCACGCGGGCGTTTCCGCGGCCCTATCTCCTCGATGCGCGGCGCTGCATCTCCTATCTGACGATCGAGCATAAGGGGCATATTCCCGCCGAGTTCCGCGAAGCGATCGGCAACCGCGTCTATGGCTGCGACGATTGTCTCGCCGCCTGTCCGTGGAACAAGTTCGCGCAAGCCTCGCACGAAGCGAAGCTCCAAGCGCGCGCCGATCTTCTCGCGCCGAAGATCGAAGATTGGCTGAGGCTCGATGATGCGGGCTTCCGCGCGCTGTTCGCAGGCAGTCCCGTCAAACGCATCGGCAGCGCGCGCTTTCTGCGCAACTTGCTCATCGCCGCCGGCAATTCGCGCGATCCTTCGCTCGTGCCGCTTGTCGAGGCGCGGCTTACCGACGCTTCGCCGTTGGTGCGGGCCATGGCGGTCTGGGCACTTGGCAAGCTTGCGCCGGACCGCGCCGCCGCTTTGGCCGGTCGGCGTTGCGAAACCGATCCCGCCGTCGAAGCCGAATGGCTGGCGCTCGGCGAGGCCGCGCTATGAACCTCTTTGCTTTCGGCCTCGGGTATACGGCGCGGGATTTCATCGCCCGGCATGGCGACATGTTCGATAAGATCGCCGGTACGGCGCGCAGCTATTACGCCGCCGAATGTCTCGACAATCCGCGCGTCCGGGCTTTCGTCTTCGATAGCGAGCGCGCCGACGCCGGCATCGCCGAGGCGCTCGCCGACTCCAACGTGCTGCTCGTTTCCATTCCGCCGGGCGCCTCGGTCGATCCGGTGCTCACCAAATTCGGGCGGCAACTGGCGTCGGACGAGCGGCCGCGCACCATCGTCTATCTCTCGACGGTCGGCGTCTATGGCGACCGGCGCGGAGAATGGGTCGACGAGACGCGCATCCCGATGCCCAAGCACGAACGTTCGATCGCCCGGCTGCACGCCGAGAAGGCCTGGGCGGCGCTCGCCAAGGATCGAAACAAGACGATCCACATTCTGCGGCTCGCCGGCATCTACGGGCCGGGCCGCAACACGCTCGTCGCGCTGCGCGAGGGGACGGCGCGGCGCATCGTCAAGGAAGGGCAAGTCTTCAACCGCATCCACATCGCCGACATCAGCACCGCGCTCGCCGCGCTGCTGGCGTACAAAGGCGGCGGCGAGATTTTCAATGTCGCCGACGACGAGCCGGCGCCGCCGCAGGACGTCGTCGCCTACGCTGCGAAACTGATGGGCATCGCTCCGCCGCCCGAACACCAGTTCGACGACGCCGAACTCTCGGCGCTGGCGCGCAGTTTCTACGACGAGAACAAGCGCGCCTCGAACCGCAAGCTCAAGGAAAAGCTCGGCGTGAAGCTTCGCTTCCCGACCTATCGTGAAGGCCTCGCGGCGCTTTGGGAAGCGGGCGAAGGGCGGTGAAACCATATCTATATACCTGACAACTCCAGCCCGCCGTCCGCTATGGACGAAGAAACCCGCAAGATTCTCTTCGGCCAGACGGCGGCCTTCTACGACGAGCGCCTCATGAATTCCATCGTCGTCAGCGTGCCGCATCGACTTTCCGTCACCGAGGCGCATCGCCGCATCGAGACGATGCTTGAGAAGCTGCGCTCCGCCTACATCGACAAGATCGCGTATTCGGAGATGACCTGGAGCGGCGACAGCGCCGAACTGCGCGTCGTCGCGCTCGCCCAGGAAGTCAAAGCCCATATCGACGTGTTCGCCGAAAGCATACGCATCGAAGTAATCCTGCCATGGATTCTCGCCGGCCTCGCCGGCCCGATTCAGCAACGGCTGACGACGGCCGCCAGCGAGACGCTCGCCATCGGCCATACGCGGAAACAGCCTTAAGGGACCCCAAGTCAAAAACACGAATAGTTGAAGGGCCGGCCTGCGAAAACATCAATAGAACGGCACGGCTACGTGATTAAGCCTGTCGTCTTAAATATTCATAATGGCTCTAGCCGCTTCTTGCCGCGATCGCGAAGTCATACTTACATAGGAAGCGGAACCTAGAGGATGCCTGGCGCATTCATCGTCAGTTCAACTAGGCCGCGGTGAAATGTAGTCTGGGTCAGCATGTTGGTCCTCGCTTCGACCGAGCGGCGCTGCGGCGTTCGCTCGCCGGCATGGACCATCGGGACGCAACGTCGGCCTTTGCCGCATGAATATATGCCAAGGACCGGCGGAAGCCGGAAGAGGAGCAAAGTCATGTCGACTTTATGGAAGAAGGCAATTGCCGTCGCGGCAGTGAGCGCAACGCTGGGCGGTGCGTTCGCGATGACGTCGACCCCTGCGGAAGCGCATCCCCATAGCGGCTGGGGACATGGCGGCTGGGGCCGCGGCGGTTGGGGCCGCGGCTATGGTTGGGGCTGGGGCGCGGCGGGACTCGGTCTCGGGCTTGGCGCCGCGCTCGCCTATCCCTATTACTACGGCTACGGTTATCCCTGTTATTACGGCAATCCGTACTACCGCTATCGGTGCGGGTATCCCTACCCTTACGGATATTATCCGTACTGACGCGCGTAACTGATTTTCTGCAGAGCGGCGGCCTGGTGCCGCCGCTTTTGCTTTTTGCTCCGAGATCGCCGCGCCGGGGCGCGGATCTGGATCGCGTGGTATCCGCTGCGGAACGCAAGGCGCGGCGTTGGAACCACCGCGATCCGTTACGCATTCCTGCGCGAGGACTGCGCCAGCCAGACGCAAAGGAGCAAGCAATGTCGCAATTCATGAAAAAGTTCGCAGCCGGTGCGATGCTCGCCGCCAGCCTGAGCTTTGGCCTCGTCGCGACAATCGCCCCCGCGAGCGCCCGCCCCGGCATGGGTTGGGGTCACGGCGGGTGGGGCCGCGGCTACGGCTGGGGCGGCTGGGGATGGGGCCTCGCCGGTCTCGGCCTCGGCGCCGCACTCGCCTATCCTTATTACTATGGCTACGGTTATCCTTGCCGGCCCTATGGCTACCGCTACGGCTGCGGTTATGCGTATGGGTACGACACTCCCTATTACCCCTATTGGTAAGGGTTCCCCCGCCGCCTCACGTTGGAGGGAGCCTGCCGGCTGACGGCGGGCTCTCGCGCTTAGGGTTGCGCCAAGAAACGGCCGCCACGCCGCGTCGCAATCGCGGATTTGTGTCCCTATCTTCCTGTCATGCGAACCGGCGATCTCCTCGCGCTGCGGCCCGCGGGGCTTTATTGTGAGGCGGGCGACTTCTACATCGATCCGATTCATGCCGTTCCGCGCGCCTTGATCACCCATGCGCACGCCGATCACGCGCGTCCCGGTCACGAAGCGGTTCTGGCAACCGACGACACGCTCGCCGTCATGGCGATCCGCTACGGCGCCGCGTTCGCGGGAGAGACGCAGGCGATCGGCTACGGCGAGAATCTCCGCATCGCCGACGCCGACGTATGCTTTTATCCGGCCGGGCACGTTTTGGGATCGGCGCAGATTCTCGTCCAAGACGCCGGTTCGCGTATCGTGGTCTCCGGCGATTTCAAGCGCGAGGCGGATCCGACCTGCGCGCCGTTCGAGCCCATTGCCTGCGATACGTTCGTCAGCGAGGCGACCTTCGGCCTACCCATCTTCCGGCATTCCCACAGCCGCAACGAGATCGCCAAGCTCGTCGCCTCGCTGCGCCTCTTTCCGGAACGCACCCATCTCGTCGGCGCCTACGCGTTCGGCAAGGCGCAGCGGCTGATCGCGCTGCTGCGGCAAGCCGGCCACGATCGGCCGATCTATATTCACGGCGCTCTCGAAAAACTCACAGAATACTACGCGAGCCGCGGTATCGCGCTGGGCAACGTGCGCAAAGTGACCGGCGCTACCGATCTCGCCGGCGAGATCGTTCTCTGCCCGCCTAGCTCGACGAACGATCTCTGGAGCCGCAAATTCGCCGAACCGCTCGTCGCGTTTGCTTCCGGCTGGATGCGGGTGCGCGCCCGGGCGCGGCAGAGCGGCATCGAATTGCCGCTGGTTGTATCCGACCATGCCGATTGGGACGGGCTCTGCGCGACCGCCGTCGAGACCGGCTGCTCCGAACTGCTTGTCACGCACGGCGAGGCCGACGCTCTCGTGCATTATGCGCAAACCCGCGGAATCGCCGCCGAGCCGCTTCACTTCACCGGCTACGGCGACGACGAGGCGACGCCGGCAGAGACCGCAGCGTGAACCGGTTCGCGCAGCTTCTCGATCGTCTTCAGCGCGAGCCGTCGCGGCTCGGCAAACTTCGGCTGATGACCGATTATTTCCGCAGCGCGCCCGATCCGGATCGCGGCTTCGGGCTCGCGGCGCTGACCGGCGCGCTTTCTTTCCGCTATGCCAAGCCGGGTCTCGTCAAAGCGCTGATCGCCACCCGCGTCGATCCGGTCCTGTTCGATCTATCCTACGACTTTGTCGGCGATCTTTCCGAAACGGTCGCCCTGCTGTGGCCGGCCGGCGCGGCGGAAGAGGAAGACGCGCTGCCGCTTTCCACGGTGGTGCGCGCGCTCAGCGATACCGGCAAGATCGATCTGCCGCGCGTTCTCGCCGAACTTCTCGACGGACTCGACGAAACCGGCCGCTGGGCGCTGTTAAAGCTCATCACCGGCGCGATGCGCATCGGCGCGTCGGCGCGGCTCGCCAAACAGGCGGTCGCCAAACTCGGCGGCAAAGGCATCGACGAGATCGAAGATCTCTGGCACGGGCTTGCGTTGCCTTACATCGGTCTGTTTGCTTGGCTCGAAGGCCGCGAGCCGCGCCCGATAACCGACGATCCGGCACCGTTTTGTCCCGCCATGCTCGCCCATGCGCTCGAAGAAGAAGAACTTACCGATCTCCCGCCAGCCGAATTTTTCGCCGAATGGAAATGGGACGGCATCCGAGTCCAGGCGGTAGTCGGCGAGAAGAGCGGCAAGGTTGTCCGGCTCTTTTCCAGGACTGGCGAAGACATTTCCGCGGCCTTTCCCGATCTCGTCGATATGCTGGCAAGCCTTCCTTGCCGCACCGTCTCGATCGACGGCGAGCTGTTGATTCGGCGCGACGGTCGCGTGCAGTCTTTCAGCGTGCTGCAGCAACGGCTCAACCGCAAGCGGGTTTGCGCGGCGCTGCTCGCCGACTATCCCGCCCACATTCGCGCCTACGATCTGCTCTCGCTCGACGGCGAGGATTTGCGCGCCCTGCCCTTTTTCGAAAGACGCCGCGGGCTGGAGGCTTTCGTCGCTTGCGCCGATACCGCGCGGCTCGATCTTTCCCCGTCGATCGACTTCAAGTCATGGGATTTTCTGGCGGCGGCGCGCCGCGATCCGCTCGCCGCCGGCGTCGGTCCCGACGCCGCGGCGATCGAGGGCGTGATGCTGAAACGGTGCGATTCCGCCTACGTTCCGGGGCGTCCGAAGGGCCTGTGGTATAAATGGAAACGCGATCCTTTCACGATCGACGCGGTGCTCATGTACGCGCAACGCGGACACGGGAAGCGCTCCTCCTTCTATTCCGATTATACCTTCGGAGTTTGGCACCAAACGGCGGAAGGCGAGGCGCTCGTGGCCGTGGGCAAGGCGTATTTCGGCTTCACCGACGAAGAACTTGGGAAACTCGACCACTACGTCCGCAATCACACGAGCAACCGGTTTGGGCCGGTGCGCGAGATCGCCCATGGGAAAGAAGAAGGACTCGTTCTCGAAATCGCTTTCGACGGCGTGAACCGGTCAAGCCGGCACAAATCCGGCGTCGCCATGCGTTTTCCGCGAATTAATCGCATTCGCTGGGACAAACCTGTACGCGAGGCCGATCGGCTCGAAGCTCTCGACGCCTTGCTGAGGGAGTAAGACGCGACGCGCGCTCTCCGGATCGCACCGCGCCAGCCATTTTTGATTTTTTCCGAAGAAGCGCCGAAGAAAAATGCCGAAGATCCAAACGTACCATCGCGATGCCGGATCTTTTGGCGGCGCGTCGGCGCGCCAACGCCGAGTCGTCCGCGGCGTCTTTACAACCTGCGCGTTGCCGCGCATTCAATTTCCTGGTGATTCAAAGATTTAAAGGCAAAGCATTTTTTATGACAAAAAATTTGCTCGCCAAAGAGGGTTTTTGCCGCCGCCGCCGCCGCGCGTTCGTTTCCCGCCGGGCTGTTGCGAATTTGCGTGGCCGAGGGACGGCGCGCTCGCAGATTTGCGCCAAATCAGGCGTTTACCGGAAACTCGGCGGGCAATTTTCAAGATCGTCGTCGCGGTGGCGCATCGCGGCGGTGAAATTTTCATGACATGACTTATTGCGGGACACCGGTTCTATGTTAGAGTTCACGCGCTTTCGGACGTACCGATTGCACGAAAGCCTCGAGCGAACCTCGAGCGTGTTTCCCCTCAGTTCTGATGGGCTCGCGGCGTTGTGCATGCGATGCGGAGTCGTGCTGGGAGAGACATGGAGAACGCGAGTTTGAGGTCTTTCGATGCAACGGGAGGGGGCAGAGTTTAGCGTCCGCTGAGATTCGATCTTCATTGGTGTTGGCAAATGAACTTCGAAGCTACGCTTCGAGGATGGGGGCCGTTTGACCATGGGCACGTTTGCGATCGGCCAAGTTCGCTTAGCGAATTTTGTGCAAGGCACCTGCCTGGCACAGCGATTTTTCTCACGATACCGACAGCACATAACACGTTAGGCGCTCTCGGGTTTTCCCGCTTGCGGCACGACGCTTAGGGGCGTCCGAACGCAGTCGGAATACGCCGTTGAGCGCCCGCCGCTCCTTGCTATGTCGCTCCATTGCAGCCACCGGCGGCTTCGTGCCGGGCGGTCTTCTATTGCAAGAAGAACTTCGATGCTGAACCCTCGCAGAAACGAATCCCGCAAAACCGACGACGATCTCGCACCGCGCGATACGCGCGTCGAGGAATCCTGGGCGGCGATCTGTCGGCGCCTGAGAGCCGAGCTCGGAGAGGCCGTTTTCAGCTCCTGGTTCGCGCGCCTGGAACTGGACAACCTCGACGACCAGATCGCCTATCTGTCGGTGCCGACCAAGTTTCTCAAAAATTGGATTCAGATGCATTACGCCGACCGAATCTCAACCGCCGTCACCGGCGAGTTCCGCGACGTCAAGCAAATCGTCATTAGCGTGCGTTCCTCGATGAGGCCGATGAACGTGCGCGCCGCCGAGCACGAGCGGCTGCCGGAATTCGCATCGGGATTCGGAGGAGCCGCCGCGCCGAAGCCGAATGCCGACCCGCAGCAATATGCCGCTCCGCAGCCGGGCGGCAAGGCGAAGGCGAACGCGCGCGACGCCGACGGCGAAATCCTGGCCGGCTCGCCGCTCGACCGGCGACTGAATTTCTCGACCTTCCTGGTCGGCCGCTCGAACCAACTTGCCTACGCTTCCGCCCAGGAGGTCGCCTTCGCGCAGCCGGGCGAAGCGCTCCGCTTCAATCCGCTCTACATCCACGCCGCCGTCGGGCTCGGCAAGACGCATCTTCTTCAGGCGATCGCGCACGCGGCGACGGCGGCCAAACGTCGGGTCATCTATCTGACCGCGGAAAAATTCATGCACAGTTTCGTCTGCGCGCTGAAGGCGGAGACGGCGATCGCCTTCAAGGAAAAGCTGCGCGGGATCGACATTCTGATCATCGACGATGTGCAGTTCCTACAGGGAAAATCGATCCAGCAGGAGTTTTGCCACACGCTGAACGCCCTGATCGACGCACGCCGGCAGATCGTGATCGCCTCGGATCGTCCGCCGGCCGATCTGGAGAGCCTCGACGAACGCGTGCGCTCGCGTTTCGCGGGCGGACTATGTGTCGAGATGGGTGGCCTCGACGAGAACCTGCGCGTAAAATTGCTCGAGGCGCGGGTCGCGGCGGCGAAACTGCTGCATCCCAATTTCGAGATTTCGTCAGCCGTACTCGCCTATGTCGCCAACGCCATCCAGACCAACGGCCGCGACCTCGACGGCGCGGTCAATCGGCTTGTCGCCCATACCTGCCTGACCGGCCAGCCGCTTTCGGTCGAGACGACCGAAACGGCGATCCGCGACTTGATCCGCACGCGCGAGCCGAAACGCGTCAAGATCGAGGATATCCAGAAGCTCGTTGCCAGCCATTACAACGTCACCAAGGCTGACATCGTCTCGGCGCGGCGCACCGCCAACGTCGTACGGCCGCGGCAGATCGCGATGTATCTGGCCAAGACGCTGACGCCGCGCTCGCTGCCGGAGATCGGCCGGCGGTTCGGCGGCCGCGATCACACGACGGTGCTGCACGCGGTCCGCAAGATCGAAGCGCTGGCCGGCAAGGACGGCAGGCTCTCGGAGGAGATCGATCTCCTAAAACGCTTGCTGACTGAGAACTAGCCGCCCGGGCGTGGGCAAAAGCCACGCAAAGAGGTAAGCCCGGGCATGGCTGCGATTCGAATTATCGGGATCGACCCCGGCTTGCGGCACATGGGCTGGGGCATCGTCGACGTCGCCGGCACGCATCTGGCCTATATCGCGAGCGGAACGGTCCACTCCAACGCCAAAAGCGCGCTCGGCGAGCGGCTGCGCGAGCTGCATCAGGGTCTAGCGCGGATCATCGCCGAATTCGCGCCGGACGAAGCCGCGGTCGAGGAGACGTTCGTCAACCGCGACCCGCAATCGGCGCTGAAGCTCGGCGAGGCGCGCGGCATCGCGCTGGTCGTCCCGGCGCTCGCCGGCTTGCCGGTCGCCGAATACGCCGCGAACCTCATCAAGAAGACGGTGACCGGCACCGGCCACGCCGAAAAGGATCAGATCGCTATGATGGTGCGAGTCCTGCTTCCCAAGGCTCAAGAGCCGCAAGGGGCGGATGCCGCCGACGCGCTCGCCGTGGCGATCACCCATGCGCGGTACTGCGCGCAAACGAAGGCGCGCAGCGCATGATCGGCAAGCTGCGCGGCAGGCTCGATTCAGTCGGCGAGGATTTCGTGATCCTCGACGTGCAGGGCGTCGGCTATATCGTGCATTGTTCGCCGCGCACGCTTTCCGAGATCCCCCGCTCCGGCGAGGTAGCGCTCGCCGTGGAGACGCAGGTGCGCGAGGACTCGATCCGCCTTTATGGATTTCCGAGCGACATGGAGCGCGATTGGTTTCGGCTGCTGCAGACGGTGCAGGGCGTCGGCGCGAAACTGGCGCTGGCCATTCTCGGCACGTTCGAGCCGGCCGAACTTGGCGTGACGATCGCCCGACAGGATAAAGCGGCGATCGCGCGCGCTCCCGGTGTCGGGCCGCGCCTCGCCGGGCGGTTGATTTCCGAACTCAAGGAAAAGGCGGCCGTCCCCGGCGCGGCGAGCCTGACAAGCAGCGAGATGCCGGCTGCCGAAGATGCAATCGCCGCGCTGGTCGGGCTCGGCTATAGCCGCCCGCAGGCGGCCGGCGCGGTCGCCCATTCGCGCGCCGCGCTCGGCGACGACGCCGAAACGTCGGCGCTCATCCGCCAAGGGCTGCGCGAACTGGCGCGCTAGACGCGGGGTCGCTTTTCGCCGCCATCGGGATTAGATGGACGGCATGTTTTCCGCGCAAGAAGTCGAGCGCTACGCACGCCATCTCGTGCTGAAGGAGATTGGCGGTCCCGGCCAGCAAAAGCTGAAAGCGGCGCGCGTTTTGGTGATCGGCGCCGGCGGATTGGGCGCACCGCTCATCGCTTATCTCGCCGCGGCCGGAGTCGGCGAATTGGGGATCGTCGACGACGATCGCGTGGCGCTCTCCAATTTGCAGCGCCAAGTACTCTATGCCACCGACGATGTCGGCCGGCCGAAAGCCGATTGTGCCGCGGCGGCCGCGATGCGGCTCAATCCGAACGTCAAAGCAACGTCCATCCCAGTTCGCGTCACGGCGCGGAACGCCCGCGGCCTTGTGGCGGGCTGGGATATCGTCGCCGACGGATCGGACAATTTCGCCACGCGCTACGCGGTATCCGATGCGTGTCTCTACGAGCGCCGTCCGTTGGTGACGGCGGCGATCGGCGCCTTCGACGGCTCGCTCACGACCTTGCGGCCGTTCGAGAAGTCCGCCGCCGGCAAGCCCAATCCGACGTATCGCTGTCTGTTCCCCAACCCGCCGCCACCCGACAGCGTTCCCGCTTGCGCCGAGGCGGGCGTGCTCGGCGCGTTGCCGGGCGTGCTCGGCTCGCTGATGGCGCTCGAAGTCGTGCGGGAGATCGTCGGCTTCGGCGAAGGTCTCGTCGGGCGCCTGTTGCTCCTCGACGCGCTCAGCCTACGCTTTGAATTGGTCTCTTACGGCTGGGACGACTCGAATCCGCTGAACGGCGCCGCGACCGCCGACGCGGGATAGAGGCGCGGAACACCTGCGGCGTAGCAAATACGACTGGCCCGCCGAGCTAAGCCGTCGACGATGAATGAGCCGAGGCCGGAAACATCGATGCTGCCTCGTGGGTTTCATGTTAAAAACGACGTCCGGGGAACTATATGTGGACCGGCGGGAACGACGGTCTGCGAATAGGCAGGCGCGGAATCATCTTGGGTTCCGGAATGGAGCTCGAATGGGGCCAATTGGATGCCTGGTGCGATGCAAATTACAGCCAAGCTCTTGGTGGTTGATCGCGAACCTGCGTCGCGCGCCGAGTTGCTCCGCCTCCTCGCGCAAGCTGCGCTGAAGACGAACGCCGTCGATTCCGAAAGTGCCGGCGTTGCCGCCTTGGGCGCCGAAAGCTTTGGTCTTGCGGTCCTCGCCGGCGACGTTGCGACGGCAACGATTTACGACATCAAGGAGCGCAGCCCGTCGATCTCCGTTCTGCGCATCGTCCGAGCGGGCCATGCGGTGCCTGCGGCCGATAATCTTATCGACGGTATTCTCGTCGAGCCTTTTGAGGCGGCCGAATTCATCGCCTTGGCGCGCGTCCTGTTGCGCCTTCATCAAACGCGGGTGATGCTGCGCGACGGCGAAGCGCGGCTGCGGCTGGTTCAGGATGCCGGCGGTCTCGCGGTCGCCGATTTCGATCTCGCGACGGGCCGCGCTTCTTGGTCGCAGCAATTCGCGGAATTGTTTCAGCTACCGCTTGATGCCGCGGAAACGGCGTTTAGGTTCAACACGATTTTGTGTCTCGTTTACGAGGACGACAAGACGGCGCTGCTCGCCGAATACCGGCGTCTGCTGCGCCGAGGCGGCCAATTCCATCGCGAATTCCGCATCCGCCGCGCCGACGAGAGCCTCGCCTGGGTCGACGCGCGCGGCAGTTTCATCGAGGGCGCGGCCGGGCGCATCGAGCGAATCCTCTGCCTCTGCACGGATATCACGGAACACCGGCAATCGGAATCCCGCAATGCGCAGCTCGCGGCGATCGTCGCCTCGTCGATCGACGCGATCGCCAGCATCGATCTCACCGACCGGATTCGCACCTGGAACCACGGCGCCGAGCAATTGTTCGGCTACGCCGCTTACGAGGTGCTCGGCCGCAAAGCGACGGACTTCTACGTCCCGTGCGAGCTAATCGAGGAACGCGACGATATGATACGCCGGCTGATGCAAGGCGAGGCGGTCGAATATCAGACGCGGCGCCGGCATCAGAACGGGCAGCCGATCGACGTTTGGATTCGCGGCACGCCGATGCGCCGCCCCGACGGCAGCCTGTTTGGCGCTTCGTTCATCATCCGCAACGTCACGGCGCAGAAACAGCGCGAAGAGCACATCCGCTTCCTGATGCGCGAACTGACGCATCGCTCGAAGAATCTGCTCGCCGTTATTCAAGCGATGGCGCGTCAATCGCTGTCGCTGCGTACCAGCCCGGAGGAGTTCGTGGAGCGCTTCACCGAGCGGCTCAATGGGCTGGCCGGCTCGCACGATCTGCTGTTGAGCGACGACTGGGCCGGCGCATCGCTGATTCAGCTGATTCGCTCGCAGTTACAGCACTACGACGACCTCTTCGACTCGCGCATCCATCTGCAAGGCGCAGATCTAATTCTGCGCCCCGAGGCGGCGCAAAACATCGGCATCGCCTTGCATGAGCTTTCCACCAACGCGGCGAAATTCGGCGCGCTTTCGGTGCCCGGCGGCACCATCACGCTATCGTGGGCGGTAGTCGGCGACGGCGACGACGCGCGCCGCATGCAGTTGCACTGGAAAGAACAGAGCGGTCCTCCGGTCGTTCTGCCGACGCACAAAGGATTTGGCCGAATGGTCATGGATCGCATCGCCGGCCAAGCGCTCGGCGGCCATTCCAAGGCGGTGTTCGCGCCGGACGGCGTTTATTGGGAACTCGACGTGCCAGCGAGTTCCGTCGTTCGCGAGACCGCCGAAGCGCAACCGGCCGCCGGCTAGGTCAATCTCAGCGCAAGCAAACGCAACGCATTGGCGATGACCGAGATCGAGCTGCAACTCATAGCCGCCGCGGCGACGACCGGACTCAGCAGCAATCCGAACGCCGGGTAAAGGACGCCCGCCGCGAGCGGAATGCCCAGCGCGTTGTAAACGAACGCAAGCAGCAAGTTCTCCCGGATGTTGCGCATCGTCGCGCGCGACAGCGTCCGGGCGCGGGCAATGCCGGCAAGGTCGCCTCTCAGCAGGGTTACGCCGGCGCTTTCGATGGCGACGTCGGTGCCCGCCCCCATCGCCACGCCCACGTCCGCCTCGGCGAGCGCCGGAGCGTCGTTGACGCCGTCGCCGGCCATGGCCACGATGCGGCCCTGCTTTCTAAGACGCCGCACGATCGCGTTCTTCGCTTCGGGCAGAACTTCCGCTTCGACTTCGCCGATGCCGAGCTTGGCGGCGACCGCGGCGGCGGTGATGCGATGATCGCCGGTGAGCATGACGATGCGGATGCCGTCGGCGCGCAACTCGGCCAGCGCCGCCGGCGTTGATTCCTTGATCGGATCGGCGACGGCGATTATGCCGGCGAGCCGTTCATCGACTGCCGCGAACATGACCGTGGCGCCGTCACGCCGCGACGCCTCCGCGTTTGTCTCGAGGTCGTCAATCGCGATCCCGAGATCGTTCATGAGCTTGCCGCTGCCGACCGCAACGTTCCGGCCGCCGATTGCGGCTCTCACCCCCTTCCCCGTGATCGAGGTAAAGCCGTGCACATCCTGCAAGGAGACGCCGCGCTGGCTAGCGAAAGCGACGACCGCCGCCGCGAGCGGATGTTCGCTGCCTCGTTCGAGGCTGGCGCCGAGCGAGAGAATCGCATTTTCGTCGAACCCGCTGGCCGGCGTCACGGCGACGACGCGCGGCTTGCCTTCGGTCAACGTCCCGGTCTTGTCGACGACGAGCGTGTCGACTTTCTCGAACCTCTCCAGCGCCTCGGCGTTCTTGATGAGAATACCGACGCCCGCGCCTTTGCCGATTCCGACCATGATCGACATCGGCGTGGCGAGTCCCAACGCGCAAGGGCATGCAATGATCACCACCGACACCGCGGCGACGAGTGCGTAAGCGAAGGCGGGTTGCGGGCCGAAGATCATCCAGGCAAGGAAGGTTATAAGGCTGGCGAGGATGACGGCCGGTACGAACCAAGCGGCCACCGCGTCGGCAAGCCGTTGGATCGGCGCGCGGCTGCGCTGCGCCTCGGAGACCTCGGCGACGATGCGCGCCAGCATCGTCGCCGCGCCAACTTTCTCGGCACGCATCACGAGGCCGCCCGTCGCGTTGATGGTTCCGCCGATCAGCTTGGCGCCGGCTTGCTTTTCGACCGGCATCGATTCGCCGGTCAGCATCGATTCGTCGACCGCGCTTTTGCCTTCGAGCACCACGCCGTCGACGGGCACGCTGTCGCCCGGCCGGATGCGCAGGCGATCGCCGATTTCGACCTGCTCCAACCCCACTTCCTCGTCGCTTCCATCGCCACGAACGCGGTGCGCGGTTTTCGGCGCGAAGCGCAACAGAGCGCGAATGGCGCCGCCGGTCTTTTCGCGCGCCCGCAGTTCCAACACTTGCCCAAGCAGCACCAGCACGGTGATGACCGCGGCCGCCTCGTAATAGACCGGAACAACGCCGTCCCGCCGGAAAGCCGCCGGAAAAACTTCCGGCGCGAAGGTGGCGACGAGGCTATAGAGATAGGACGTACCGACGCCGAGCGAGATCAAACTGAACATGTTGGGCGAACGGCCCACAACCGAGTCCCAGCTGCGCGCAAAGAACGGCAAGCCAGCCCAGACGACCACGGGCGTCGCGAGCGCGAATTGAATCCAGATCGATAGCCGCGGCGAAAGAACGCGATCGAGCCCCAACATAGGCGCGCCCATATCGAGGATGACGAGCGGCACCGCCAGCGCCGCGCCGACCCACAAGCGCCACGTCATGTCGATCCGTTCGGGGTCGGGACCGGTTTCGGCCACTACCGGCTCCAACGCCATGCCGCAAATCGGGCAGCTTCCCGGCCCAGCCTGGCGGATCTGCGGATGCATCGGGCAAGTGTAGATCGCACCGGGAACCGCCGGCGCCGGTTCGCGGGCTTTCAGATATTTGCCTGGCTCCGCCGTGAACTTGGCCTGACAGCCGGCGCAGCAAAAGGAATAGCTGGCGCCGGCATATTCGGCGCGGTATTTCGTGCGTGACGCATCGACGGTCATACCGCAGACCGGATCGCGTGCTTGGCCGGCCGGCCTATTGGCTTCGTGGTGGCGCGCGCCGCGCTGTTCGTGATGGTCGGACATAGCGAAGCCTAAGAACGAGGGTCGCCATTCACATCGTGACGCTTGCCCGCTGGTGCAAGGTTAAGCACTGCGGCGATCGGATCTTTCCTGTCTTGCTTATGCGTTTTTTTGCGGACACTAGCGTCGTGCTGCCAGATCCAGCGCAAGGGGATGAGATGCAAGGCGTCGCCCGCGATCACGTTCCGGGTTGGGATGCGCGCCTTTATCTGAAATACGCGGACGAGCGCACGCGCCCGGCGCGCGATCTTCTCGCGCAAGTGCCGATCGCGGATGCGAACCTCGTCTACGATCTCGGCTGCGGGCCCGGCAATTCTACGCGGCTTCTCGCCGAGCATTTCCCGCGCGCGGAGATCGTCGGCATCGACTCTTCCGCCACGATGCTGGAAGAGGCTCGCCGCGCGCTGCCGCGCGGCGCATTCGAGCAGGCGGACCTTGCAAACTGGCGACCGCGGCCGGCCGACCTGCTTTTCTCGAACGCCGCGTTCCAGTGGGTGCCGGAGCACCTGCGGGTTTTGCACGCGCTTGCCGAAACGTTGCCGTCCGGCGGCGTTCTTGCCATGCAGATTCCCGACAATCTCGCCGAACCGTCGCAGGTCTTGATCCGCGAGATCGCGGCACGCGGCACTTGGGCGGAACGGCTGAAGAGAGCCGAGAGAGCGCGCCAGCTCATTCCCGCACCGAGCGTCTATTACGATCTGCTGCGTCCGCTCTGCCGGCAGATCGATCTCTGGCACACGATCTATCATCACGTGCTCGCCGGCGCGCCGGCGATCGTCGAATGGATGAAAGGAACGGGACTGCGGCCGCATTTAGCGGAACTCGATTCCGCCGAGCGCCAAGCTTTCCTCGCCGCTTACGAAGCGCGGCTAGCGGCGGCCTATCCGGCGCTTGCCGACGGCCGGGTGCTGCTTCCCTTTCCGCGGCTCTTCCTCATCGCCGTCAAGAACTAAGCCGCGGGTTCGGGCGTCGCGGCCGACTTCTTGCATCGCGCGATAGAGCGGCCTAGGAAGGCCGGAACCCAAGGGCTCCCGGTATGCAAAAACTCTATCCGGATGCACGCACGGCGGTCGCGGGCGTGCTCAAGGACGGCATGACGCTCATGTCCGGCGGCTTCGGCCTTTGCGGTGTCGCGACGAGCCTGATCGAGGCGGTTCGCGAACTCGGGGTGAAAGATCTGACGGTCATTTCCAACAATGCCGGCGTCGACGGCGCCGGCCTCGGCATATTGCTCGAGACCCGGCAGATTAAGAAGATGATTTCCTCCTATGTCGGTGAGAACAAGCTTTTCGCCGAGCAATATCTCTCCGGCGAACTCGAACTCGAATTCAATCCGCAAGGCACGCTCGCCGAACGCATCCGCGCCGGCGGCGCCGGCATCCCCGCCTTTTTCACCAAGACGGGCGTCGGCACGATCATCGCCGAGGGCAAGGAATTGCGCGAATTTGACGGCGAGACCTATGTGATGGAGCGCGGGCTTTTCGCCGACGTTGCCTTGGTTCATGCCTACAAAGGTGACCTCGAAGGCAATCTCGTGTATCGCAAGACGGCGCGCAACTTCAACCCGATGATGGCGACCGCCGCCAAATTGACGATCGCCGAGGTCGAACATCTCGTCGAGCCCGGAGAGATCGATGCGGATGCGATCCATACGCCGGGCATTTTCGTGCAGCGCATCGTGCATGCGCCCAACCCCGCAAAGCCGATCGAAAAGCGCACGACGCGCCAGCGCGTCGCGGCGTAACGGAGAACCGCATGGCCTGGACACGCGATGAGATGGCGCGGCGCGCCTCCAAAGAGCTGCGCGACGGCTATTACGTCAATCTCGGCATCGGCATTCCGACCTTGGTCTCGAATTACATCCCGCCCGGCATGCACGTACAGCTGCAAAGCGAGAATGGCATGCTTGGCATGGGCCCCTTCCCTTACGAGGGCGAGGAGGACGCCGACCTCATCAACGCCGGCAAGCAGACGATCACCGAGCTTCCCACGACGAGCTATTTCTCCTCCGCCGATAGTTTCGGCATGATCCGTGGCGGCCATATCGATCTTGCCATTCTCGGCGCCATGGAAGTGGCGGAAAACGGCGATCTCGCCAATTGGATGATTCCCGGCAAGATGGTGAAAGGCATGGGCGGGGCGATGGACCTCGTTGCCGGCGTCAAGCGCGTCGTCGTCGTCATGGAACATACCGCCAAGGACCAGCCGAAACTGCTGCATCGCTGCACGCTGCCGCTTACCGGATCGGGCGTGGTCGATATGGCGATCACCGATCTCGGGGTCTTCACGCTCGACAAGGCCGCTGGCGGCGGCCTGACGCTGATCGAGCTTGCGCCCGGCGTCGGCTGCGAGGAAATCACCCGCAAGACGGAAGCGTCGTTCAAGGTCCACCCGAGCCTCGCCTCGCAGGCCGCCTGAAGGCGCAATCGCCAGCTGGTCCCGCCGCCCCGAACGCGCTACCTATCGGCCGCGCGCGGGCGTCTCGTGCGGCGCGATGTCGAAGGACCGTTATGTTTCCGAAGCCCGTCCCGGAACTGAGTCGCAACACGGCCGCTTATGAGCAGCAGCCGATGGTGAAGCCGACCGGCTTTCGCGAATATGACGCGCGCTGGCTCTTCGAGAAAGAAATCAACCTGATGGGGGTGACGGCGCTGGGCCTCGGCCTCGGCACGCTGATCCATGAATTCGGCGTGCGGCCCGAGGCGGTCATCGGACACGATTTCCGCAGCTATTCTTCATCGATCAAGGCCGCCTTGACCACGGGTCTTCTCGCGGCCGGCATCAAGGTCCACGATATCGGCCTCGCTTTGTCGCCCATGGTCTATTTCGCCCAGTTCGCGCTCGACGTTCCGGCCGTCGCCATGGTGACCGCCTCGCATAACGACAATGGCTGGACCGGCGTGAAGATGGGCACGCAGCGGCCCGTGACCTTCGGCCCAGACGAGATGAACCGGCTGAAAGAGATCGTGCTCTCCGGCACCTATCGCTATGCCGACGGCGGCGGCTATCGGTTCGTCCCCGATTTCGCGGCCTGTTACGTCGACGATCTCACCAAACGCGAAAAGATCCGCCGCAAGCTCAAAGTGGTGTGCGCCTGCGGCAACGGCACGGCGGGCGCGTTCGCGCCGAAGGTGCTGGCGAGATTGGGCTGCGAAGTCGTGCCGCTCGATACCGAACTCGACTTCACCTTCCCGCATTACAATCCCAATCCGGAAGACATGAAAATGCTGCACGCGATGGCGACGAAAGTGCGCGAGACGAGCGCCGACGTCGGCCTCGGCTTCGACGGCGACGGCGACCGCTGCGGGGTCGTCGACAACCACGGCGAAGAGATTTTCGCCGACAAGATCGGCGTGATGTTGGCGCGCGATCTTTCCGAATTACATCCGGACGCGACGTTCGTGGTCGACGTGAAGTCGACCGGGCTTTTTCTCACAGATCCCATGCTTTTGCGGAACGGCGTGAAAGCGGATTATTGGAAGACCGGCCACTCTTACATCAAGCGCCGCGTGACCGATTTGAAAGCACTCGCCGGCTTCGAGAAATCTGGACATTTTTTCTTCAATACGCCGCTCGGCCGCGGCTATGACGACGGCCTTTTGACCGGCATCCACGTCATCGAGATGCTCGATCGCAATCCGGATAAGTCGATGGCCGATCTCTATGCGGATCTGCCCAAGACCTGGGGTTCGCCGACCATGGCGCCGCATTGCCCCGACGAAAGCAAATATCAAGTGGTCGAAAAGGTCCTCGCCCGGTTCAAATCCATGCACGAGAAAGGCGAGATGCTGGCCGGCCAGCCCATTCGCGATCTTGTCACGGTGAACGGCGTGCGGGTGACGGCCAAAGACGGGACCTGGGGCCTCGTGCGCGCCTCGTCCAACAAGCCGGAGCTCGTCGTCGTCGTGGAGAGCCCGGTTTCGGAGGCGCGCATGCGCGAGATGTTTGGCGCCGTCGATGCCTTGCTGCGCGAAAATCCGGAAGTCGGCGCCTACAACCAGACGATCTAGTGTGAGGTCGCCTGCGCCTCGTACGCCTTTATCTGGGCGGTGACATCGCCATAAAACTTTGGATCGTCGCCAAGCCGCGCGGTCGGCTGGCAACGCGGCGCACATGTATAGGATTCCCGGTCCATGCCGCGCTGGACGATGAGCGCGTTGCCGCCGCCGACGACACGGATCATATAGTTTCTCACGGTCTTTCCTTCGCCGTCGAGGGCGATTAGGTTCGTCTCGCCGAAGCCTTTGCCGGTGACGACGAAAAGTTTCGCCGGCACGCTTTCCGGCTGCAGCGGGTTGTTGTCCGCATCGAACTCGATGAAGTTGGCCTTGCTGAAGCCGTTGCCGGCGACGACCATCATGCCGCCCTGTCTCAGCAAGGTGACATCGGCAATCATCGGATTTCCGATGATCAGGGTACGCACGTCGGAAGGAAGCTTGAGGAGCCTTGCCTGATCGACGGTGACGACGAGCGTGTCTTCCGCGACTGCTGGTGTGAGCAAGAGAAAGAGGGCGACTCCGGTTTTTGCGGCAAACCCAAACAACCGGACGACGGAGCAGAGGAAACGCATGGCTTACCCTTCGCAACAAACGCAAGAACTTCCGCCATTTGACCGCTGAATGGTGAATTATTGCTGAAAGCCATTCGTCGCGGATGGACGAGTATCGTCAGCATCTTCGTAAGAAACGCCGCGTCACGTGCCGCAGCGTTGATATCTTGCCGTGCTCGAACGGTCGTCAGAGGGACTATCGAATTTCGTTTCAGATCATGCGCTTAGGATAAACATGCGACTCCCTGTCGAGGCTTCGCGGGGTAAGCGCCTTCCGAAAGTGGAGCCGGCTTTTATCTTTAGTAAGCCAAGAATAATTGGTCTAACGCGTACGCGGTTCGATTAACGTGATCGCAACGAGTAAATCATACCTTCCTCGTGGTTCCAGCGAACAACCAGACTTGGACTGGAATTGTGGAGAGTCGGGAACGAGGAGTGCACCCATGAAGAAGTTATTCGCGCGTTTTGCCGCGGATCGGTCGGGCGCCACGGCCATCGAGTATGGTCTGATCGCCGGATTGATTGCGGTAGTGATTATCAGCGCCGTCACTACGCTTGGCACAAGGATTTCGGCGAAGTTCAACGCGATCGCCGCGAACTTGAGCTAAGATCGGCTCCGCGAAGGAGCGCCTAAAGTTTGCCTCGGCCCGCGGAATGCGCAAGCGCTTCGCGGGCCGCAACATGTCTGGGGGCGCTCTGTCATTCAAATTTGCGTCCCGCCGTTCTCAGCCGATAGGCGAAGTTCGGCCGGCAAACGGCGGAACTACGGACGCTCCTCGCGCGCGGCGCGCCGCCAGACTTCGACGCCGCTCGCGACGCCGACTTGCCGATAATCCTCGAATATCGCGGCAAGCGCCGGTTGGCGGCGCGCCCAGGCTTCCACGTCTTTGTTTTCGACGAGCAGAACGTCCGGCGCGCGGCGAGCGACATCGGCGGCAAACGCCGCTTCGTCGTCGCGCATGGCGCCGAGCAGCCGGGCGCGTCGCGGTGCTGGGGTCGGCCTTTCGCTCAAAAGATAGCGAACGCCCCAGCTCACCCACAGGCAGTTCTGACGCCCGATCCATGTGCCGCCCAGGCGGCGCACCAACGGATGGCCGACATCCAACTGTTCGGCAAGCGCGGCGATGCTCGGGCGCGCCGGCGCAACGCGCCGCACAGCCGCCGTGAGGCCGGGATATTCCTCGCCATTGCTGAAATCCTTCGCCGTTCCGAACAAAAACGGGGCGAGGCAAAGCGCGGGGACGAAAACGAAGAGTGCGAAAACCCGCCGCGCGCGCTCCATTCCGGCCTCGGCGAGCCACGAGGCCGAAGCCAAAAGTGCCAGCGCCATGCCCGGATAGGCATGATTCATCCAGCCTTTTCCTTGAATCGCGAATGTCGCGAGAAATCCCGCCGAGGCTGCCGCCAA
>JASHSB010000065.1 GCA_030036945.1 Methylovirgula sp.
GGTCGGTTAGATCAACCAACTGGTCCCTTGATTGCCGCTTCGCGAAACGGACAATGACGGCAGCCGTTTCCGCAGCAATAACCGCGGTGCAAAAGATAAGTTGCCGTAAAAACGATAGCCGATCCCTCTCTATAGTAATCTTTGCCTTCCGTGAGAAATGGTCTCCGGCTTGCCTCGTCTTTTCCTACGGTCGCGAATTTGCTTCTACCGTCTGAGAAACTGCGCAAACATGCCGGACAAAGGCAGTCTGCAGCTCCGCTAGGAGATATTGCCGGCACTGCCGCGCACCAACACTTCTTCTCTTTGCCCTGTGGCCCGCAAATAAAACTCCCGCCGCATATCCAGCAATTCTTTGGCGTGGGTTGATCGGGAAATGGACAGGAGGTCGTCGGCATTGTAGTTCGTTTTTCGTTCGCCAGATCAGCGCTGCGCCGCAAGGGGGCGCGCCACGGGCTCCGTGATCGGGAAGGATTCCAGCCTCCGAAAGGCATGCTCGGATCCTCTCCAGTCAAAGACGGAGGGATGGAGGAGATGGGCCAGAAGCTGCGTTCCTTCGACGACTCTCGGCCCCGGCCGTGCGAAATAGGAGTTGGCATCCACGGCGTAGACGCGGTTTTCTCGGACGGCTGGGAGATCAAGCCAACCGGAGTAAGAGAATAAGCTTCGCGCGTGATTTGCGCTCTTCTCCAGATCGCAGCCGCAAGGCATCACGAGCAGGATTTCAGGCGCCCAATTGAGAACTTGCTCCCATGGAATGCGGACGGAATCGGCGCCCTCGCGGCCCAATTCGTCGATACCGCCGGCGATCCGCACCATCTCAGGGACCCAGTGACCGCTGCAGTAGACCGGGTCGATCCATTCCATGCAAAAAACCCGAGGCCGGCGTGACAACCCGCGCACCACGGCAGCGATCTCGTCCAATTTGGCGCGGCCGGTGGCGATCAAGGCTTCAGCCTGCCGCAAGCGGCCCGTCGCCTCGCCAAGCTCGCGAAGATTATCTTCTATCCCGCCGAGAGATTTTGGTGTCATCCAGAGAATCTGCGGCTTGCCCGGGAGCTGCTTCAAAAGCTGCGACACCTCGTTGCCTGAAGGTGCGCAAACTTGGCAGAGATCCTGAGTCAGGATCAGGTCGGGAGCGATTTTCCGCATCAGCGCCTCGTCCACCTGGTAGAGGCTGAGGCCGTTGCGCAGCCGCTCGGCGACGGCCGAGTCGATCTCCCGTTGGCTCATAGTTTCAGTTGGCAGGACGCCGCGAACGACAATCGGCTTGCCTTTGATCTCCGGCGGATGATCGCACTCGTGGGTAACGCCCATCAGCCGGTCGCCCAATCCGAGCGCGCAAACCATCTCGGTAGCAGACGGGAGAAGCGAGACGATGCGTAGCGTAGTTATGGTGACTGGCGGCGTCATGTTTTGAGGATGCCGTTTAGGATCAATATCAACAGTTCGGATCGAGGCTTGAGCATGTCCATGCTCTTTCAAAATAGGGCCCTAAAAAATAAACTTTTGAGTTCATCCTTTTGTTCGAAGGCGTCAAGTGGTTTCCGTGAAGTACCGCGCGACGTCGCCCGTTTTCTGGAAGAAGCGCCAAAGGCCTAAGCCGCAGGGGAACAGGCGACGCACAGGCAATCTTTCATGCCTTCATTTTGCGATAACGGTGCACCTTGCTCGTCGTGCACCCACGTCGCTTCGCAGCCGTTGAATTACGTTTCCGCGCTCGTCGATAACGAAGCGAAGGCGCCGGCCGGCGGAGAAAAACGTAAGCCGATAGCGGCCGCCGTCTCGGTCGACGCCGCGTTCGCATATGCTTGTGATCCGGCCTCCCCGCAGGCTCTCTCGCAGCAGAGACGGCGTTATCCCGAAACCCTCAGCGACGATCGTTGCATCGATTTGAATTGCGTCGCGCTCGATTTCGACCTTCGGCATCGGGTCAGTCATCTTCGCGCTCGCACGGTGGAAAGTCACGTCGGCGCATCGATTGCGGGCCTGCGTAGAGCGACGAGCATCGGCCCGTAACGGCCGGCAAATATGGCGAAGCTCGCGATCCATAAAATCGCCGAGAAGGCCAGCAGCTGCAGCTGCGGTTCTCCATCGACGAACGCGGCCACGATCCGCGTTACCGCCGAGACATTGATCGTTACGTAGAGCAATATCGTGAGTCCGTCCGCTTCGAGGGGCCGGCCGGTGTGGGCGAGAGAGACCCGCGTCATTATTGCGAGCGCCATCGTGCCCATCGCGCCGGCGGTAAAGGCGTGGATGCCGGCGGCTAAGGGGAGCGCCGCGTCAAGAAGCGCCGCGCCGAGCAGCGCCGCGCCGATAACGATCCAAAGATAGCCGACGTGCAGGATAAGAAGCAAAGGCTCGGCGCGCGTCGCGTAGCCGTGCCAGTGCGTGACGTGGATGAAGTTGAGCACAGCCGCCAGGAGCAACACGGCGCCGAAAATAGGCTGTCCGGGCGCGACGGCCCAGCCGATCAGGCCGGCGTGGAGCGCTCCTAACGCAACGCGGTCGAGCAACCCGTGCGTGGCAGGCGGCTTGGCGATGCCGCGTGCCAGCAGCCAGTTGCGCGTGAAGAGCGGAACGATCTTGGTGCCGACGACGGAGATCAGAATAACGATCGTCGAAAGGCCCAGGCGCCAACCGAGACCCCGCGGCACGTCGAATCCGCCAACCTGAAGAAACATCAGCAGATCGGCGACGCACAGCAACGCGACGGGCATCGGCAGGAGGAGGTTGTGCCAGCTTCGCGCCGCAACGATATCCCGAGCGACGACGATACAAAGTGCAGCGGGGAAGGCGATATCGAGGACGGCCGCGAGCCAGAGTGGAACGAAAGTTGAGAAGAGACAGGCAATGCGTCCGACGAGCCAGAATGTGACGAGGCACGCAAGCGGCTTGCCTTGCAGCGGCGCACGACCGGTCCAGTTCGGGATGGCCGTAAGCAGGAAGCCGGCAATCGCCGCGCCCACGTAGCCGAACAGCATTTCGTGGATGTGCCAAGTCAGTGGATCGAACCGGCTCGGCACGGCGAAGCCGGAGACCAGTATCAAAATCCACAGAAGAACTGTAAGCGCGGACCAAATGCCGGCGGCGAGAAAGAACGGCCGAAAGCCCAAGGAAAGAATCGCCGACCGCTCATTCCGCCGCATGCCGTAGCGGGAAATCGACCGGCCGTCCGTAACGTCGCTCATATTGTCCCATCAAACGCCGGCCTTTCCGGCGCAACTTCTCAACGTCCATTCCGATTTATGAGCGGCGCATCCAGCCCGCCGACCGCGGCTCAATAGGTATATATAAAATGCATCTTATTGGAAATATGTCAAGCCTGGGCCGCTCGTCTTACTTTTCGGGAGAGTGAGAATTCTTGACCGCGTGGTCGCGTAGATAATCGGCGAGCGCGACGGCATTGTTACGTTGACGATCGCGCGCCGCAAAAAGTAAGGTGAGGCGTTCGTGCTTCGCCATTTCAACAAGATCTCGGATCAATACGCTCTGTGCGTCAAGTTCGCGGCGATAGCGGCGGCAAAACTCGTCCCAGCGTCCCGGTTTATGCCCGAACCACTGGCGGAGCTCGGCGCTGGGCGCGACATCCTTCAGCCAGACACGCAGCGCAGCGGTTTCTTTCGCGACGCCGCGCGGCCAAATCCGATCGACCAACACACGGGCGCCGTCTTCGGAATCAACCGGATCGTAGATGCGTTTGGTACAGATTTCGATGTGCATCCGAGTGTGTGGCCGGCGGATAATTGCGTCGCGGCGCGGCGATCCCGTGACGATGGTAATAGATACACTTACGATAGTTCTTATACATTGCCGTTGGCGCCGGCAAGCGATAAGCTTGCCGAATACGGTTCCGGAGATAGAGGCATGCGACTCACCCACTATACGGACTATTCCCTACGTGTCCTCATCTATCTTAGCCTTCAGCAGGATCGATTGAGTTCGATCCGGGAGATCGCGGACGCCTATGAAATATCCGAAAGCCATCTGATGAAGGTGGTTCAAGCGCTCGGCCAATTCGGCTACGTGGCGACACTGCGCGGCCGCGGCGGCGGTCTCAAGCTTGCCAAGCCGCCAAGCGAGATCAATCTCGGCGAGGTCGTACGCAATACAGAAGACGATCTAGCTCTGGTCGAATGCTTCTCAAGCGCCTCGGAGTGCAAAATTGCCGGCCCCTGTCGGCTCACACACGTGCTAAGAAAAGCACTCGAAGCGTTCCTGCAGGTCCTCGATGAATATACGGTGGCCGATCTTCTGCGGCCAAAATCGAGTTCCTTGAAGGCGAGTCTCGGATTGATAGCCGCTTCCTGAGCGGTCTCGACAAATAGCTTGATCGCCGCACGTCCGTATTATAACATGCATACCGTATGCATCTTATAGGGGGACGCGATGATCCAAGACGTGGTGTGGGACGTTTCAATCGCGCTCATGGGATCGCTCGCCGCGGTGTTTGCCGGCGTGGCGGCGGGCGCCGAAGTTCCCCTGACGAATTACGGCCCGGCGATCGCATCCGCCTATCGCCTGCGAACCTGGCTCTTCGCGTTGGCGGTCGTCGTTCTCGTCGGCGTGAATTATCGCGCCCTTGGTGCGCTGCCTTACATAGCGAACCCCGCCGAACAATTGGGCTTGGCGGTAAAGCGCGCCGATGCGAGCGGTCAACAATGGTCGTGGACGGTTCAGCCCAATAGTTTCGTGGTCGGCCAGACCGTCGAATTCTACGTCACCAGCAAGGACGTGAACCACGGCTTCGGACTTTACGATCCGCACATGCACCTGGTCGCCCAAACGCAGGCGATGCCGGGTTTTACTAACGTCCTGCGCTACACGTTCACCGAGGCCGGAACTTATCAGGTTCTGTGCCTCGAATATTGTGGGCTCGGACATCACCTCATGAACACGCAGATCAACGTCGCCGCGCACTAAGCCGGTGCGGCCGGGGAGGACGCCATGACCGGTATCGAAGCTGTCGGAAGCCGCAGCAGGATCAATGCAACCGCCGCGGTACGCGCCTATCTCGCGACCTGCGGGATCGTTCTCTTGCTGATGATGTTGCTCGGACTGACCATGCGGCTCGCGCAGGCGCAGTGGATCGATGTCGAGCCAAATTTATTCTACGTCGTCATGACGATGCATGGCGCTGGAATGGTCGGCATTGCCGGCCTCGGGGGCGCCGCCGTGATGTGGCACTTCGTTCGTCGCTATGTCCCGGTCAGCACCGCTATTTTCGTCGCCAATCTTGTCTTCTTCCTGATCGGCGCGGCGCTGATTCTCGGCGCCGGGTTCATCGGTGGCTTCGCCGGCGCGTGGACCTTCCTGTATCCGCTGCCGGGCCATTCCGGCGGCCTGTGGTCCGCGAACGGCGCGGCCGCCTATATGGCGGGCCTCCTGGTCATCGGCGTCGGCTTCCTGCTGCTCCATCTCGACATCGCGCGCGGCATCATCTCCATCTATGGCGGTCTCGGCGCCGGGCTCGGCGTCAAGCAAGCCTTCGGCTTCGCGCCGGAGAAGGATGGGCCGCCGCCGGCGGTCGCCGCTGCGACCATGGCGGCAATCTCTAACGTCATCGGTATTGTCGTCGGCGCTGTCGTGCTGATTCTGTCGCTCGTCAATCTCTATGCGCCGAGCTTCACATTCAACACGTTGGCAGCGAAGAATTTGATCTATTATTTCGGTCACACGTTCATCAACGTGACGATCTACATGGCGGTTATCGCTGTATATGAAATTCTGCCCGTCTACACGCATCGGGCCTGGAAAACGAACCGCGTTTTCTACCTCGCTTGGGTGCTTTCGACGTTGATGGTGCTGACTGTCTATCCGCATCACTTACTGATGGACTTCGCCATGCCGACCTCGATCCTCGTCGCCGGCCAGATCATCTCCTGGCTGAGCGGCCTGCCGGTGCTACTCGTCACGGCTTTTGGAGCTTTGACCAACGTTTATCGATCCGGCCTCAAATGGGACGCGGCGGCGGGGTTGGTCTTTATGGGCGTCGCCGGTTGGGCGATCGGCATCATTCCCGCCGTTGCCGACGGAACTATCCCGGTGAACAGCGTCATGCACAATACGCAATGGGTACCCGGTCATTTCCATACCTATCTCCTGCTTGGCATGATGGCGATGATGCTCGGTTTCATGACCTATTTGGCCGGTCCGAAATCGCCTTCCCACCTGGCGCCGGCAGGGGTGTGGCTTTACCTCATTGGCGGCACGACCTTCGTCCTTGCCTTTCTCGCCGCCGGCAGCGCCAGCGTCCCGCGTCGCTATGCGGTGCACTTGCCCGCGTGGCTTGCCTATGATCGCGCCGGATCGATCGGAGCGAGCCTTGCGGTCGCGGGCGCATTGATCCTGATCGTACGATTTCTCGTTTCGTTGCGATCGCCAATCGACGCCACGCCGTGACCCGCGGCTTTGCCCTTCTTCTCGGCCTCGTGTTGTGTGTGGGGGTTGGCGCGCTTGCCTGGGCTACGGAAGGATTTCGCGTCATCACGAGCCAAGGCGCGCGGCAGCTTTCGATCGCGCGCCATCCGATTCCAGTCCCGAACGTGCGGCTCGTCGATCAGGACGGACATACATTCTCCTTCGCCGATTATCGCGGCAGAACAATTCTTGTCGATTTCATCTATACGCGCTGCCCGAGGCTTTGCGGCGTGCTCGGCGACGATTTTCGCCAGGCCTTCTCGCGATCCGATGCCAAGAACGACCGCGTTGCGTTCCTCAGCATCAGTTTCGATCGGGCCGACGACCGTGACACGCTGCGATTTTATGCCGATCGCTATGCGGCGAAGACGCCGGGCTGGCGCGTCGCGATGCCTTGCGACGCACACGGTCTTTCGACATTGTTGCAAACATTCGGGATTACCGTCATCTCCGACGGCATGGGCGGATTCGTGCATGACGGCACGATCTATCTCGTGGACGAAAGCGGACGCCTTGCTCGTATCCTCGATCCCGGTACACGCATTGCGGCAGGGCATCCATGAATACGACGCGCGCGTTGGTCCCCGTCGCTTGGGGGATGCTGTGGATTGCGCGCGCGCCGCTCGAACACGAAATGGCGCTGCATATGGCCGTGCAGCTGCCCTTGCTGATCGGCGTTGGCTATATGCTCGCGACCTTTTTGCGCCCGTATGAACCGCGCTGGTTCGCCGAGTCCGACTGGCTCGGTATTCCCGGGCTGCTGCTCGTCGTTTTTGCGACATCCTTCTGGATGTTGCCGCGCATGCTCGACTTGGCGCTCTCCGAGCCTTGGATCGACTCCGCCAAGTTCGCAAGCTTGCCCTTGCTTGCCGGCTTGCCTTTGGGCTCGAGCTGGCCCCGGATGCCGGGACTTGGCCGCGCCTTCCTGTGGGCGAATTTTATTCCGAAGCTTGGCGCCATCGGCGGCCTTTACCTTGCCGCCCCGACGCGACTTTGCGCCTACTACCGACTGGACCAGCAGGCGGCCGCCGGCATTGCACTGATCGCGGTCGCGATCGTGCTTGGGACTTGCTGGTCTGTCATCGTGTTTGTCGGATCGCCGCCGTTCTGGTCGCGAGCCGGCATACGGCGGCAACGCGCGCGGCACGAAATTCTCGAGGCCGGCGAATGACGAACGATGCTCTTGCCGCGGCGGCGCGCCGCGCGGCACTTACCGCGCAAATCCAGACGGCGACCGGAATCGACGAGCCGACGATTGCGCGCCTTGTCCGCGCCTTTTACGCGCGCGTACGCGAAGACTCAGAAATCGGTCCCATTTTCGCGGAGCGGATCGAGGATTGGGAACCGCACCTCGAGCGGATGTGTGCCTTCTGGTCTTCCGTGGCTTTGATGAGCGGGCGTTACCATGGCAGCCCCATGCAGAAACATTTGCCGTTACCGATCAGGGCGCGGCATTTCGATCGTTGGCTGGCGCTGTTCGAAACGACCGCGCAAGAACAATGCCCGCCGGAAGCGGCGAAACATTTCATCATGCTCGCCCATCGGATCGCCGAGAGCCTGGAACTCGGTCTCGCCGGCGCCAAAGGAGTGATTTTGGAACGCGGCCAGCGCTTCGTCTGAGCGCCGGGACGACATGATCTCCGGACTGCGTCAAATCATACTTCCGATCGCATAGATGGCACGGGCGTGGAGTCCGCTTGCGCGATCGCTTGCTCCGTGAATTGCAATGTGATCGCTTTGGACAACCGCCGGCGAAGACCACGCGGGAGCGATTCGGTTATCGCCGGCCGGGCGGCCCCGCCCATTTTACATGCGCGACACTAAAATATCAGCTTTCCCAGCCATTCGGAGAACATCGCGGTCGCCGCCTTGCCCAGCTTGAGGTCGATTTCGACGGCCTCGGCCCGCAACCGACGCGGATCGATTCCAGCACCGGCAAGTTCGGGGGCATATTCGGTCAGCCAGCGTTCCAGTTCGGCCGCACCGACTTCCCCGTGGAACTGCAACCCCATGACGTTGGCCCCGCGGGCAAAGGCTTGGTGCGCGCATAATTTCGTCGACGCCAGATGCGCCGTTCCTTCCGGGAGGTCGAACGTGTCTCCGTGCCAATGCAATACAGAAACGCCCGCAAGATGCCGTAGCGGTCCTTCGTGCCCGGCCTTGGTGAGCGAAAGCGGAGAGAAGCCGATTTCCTTAGCCCCAGAAGGAAAAACCTTTGCCCCCGTCGCCGCTGCCAGGAGCTGCGCGCCGAGGCAGACGCCGAAAGTCGGACGGTTCGTTTTAAGACGCGCCGTCAGAATATCCCGTTCCCGCTTCAAAAAGGGATATGCTTTCTCTTCGTAGACGCCCATCGGACCCCCGAGCGCGAGCAATAAATCCGGCCTGAGCGGATCCAAGGATTGCAGGTGGGGCGAACCCGCCTCGCAATAGCGGACCTTGTAGCCGTGATCTGCCAGCACGGCAGCGAACGCGCCGAGATTCTCAAAATCGACGTGTCTTATGGCTACCGCCGTTTTCGTCATTGCCGCCCGCATCCCGTTCAATCGCGATCGGCTTGGGCGAAGGCAAGTTCGAGACGCCGGCCGGCGGCGCACCTCGTCGCGGCCCGGTAGTCCGCCTCGATACGCGACGGCTCTTCGCGAAGCACCGCGAAAGCGTACCGGGCGCAAACGCCCGTCCGCACCGTCATTGCATCTTCATGCCGCCCATCCCGCGCATCGCTCCGCCTGGGCTCATCGCGCCCATGCTACCGGCGGCCTTGAAGGCGATGTCCACTTTCCCGGCTTTCTCGAACGTCAGCGTCGCGTGAATTACGTCGCCGGATTTCACGGGATGTTTGATATCGACGAACATGATGTGATCGCCGCCGGGTTTCAGCGCGACGGTTTTGCCGGCCGGAATGGCGAGCCCCTCGGGCAGCTCGCGCATTTCCATCACGCCGTTTTCCATCTTCATCGTGTGGATCTGCGTCTTGGCGGAAATATCGGAAGTGACCGAGACAAGCCGGTCGGACACGTCGCCGGAATTGACGATCGTCACGTAGCCGGCGGCGACGGTTGAACCGCCCGGCGTCGGCCGGGCGAAAGCGTTCTCGATCTTCAGCGATCCGAGGCTGACGGCGTTCGCCGCCAGCCTCAATGAAACCGGCGCCGCGACGAGAATTAAGGCGAGCGTGCAGCCGGCCAACGTTTGTTTCATGACATTCTCTTATGCTTTCATTTCGCGATAATAGCGCGAAATGCGGTCGAACCATTCGTGCCGCGCCTGCAGATGCACCATGCCGAGGCTGCGCTGCGGCAACTGCAGCGACGCAAGCAGCGCATCGACTTCACGGCGCGCCGAAACCTGCGAGGCGGAGAGTGCGTTGCTGCGCATCGCGCCCTCGATCGGGTCGAGCGGGGTCAAACCGATCGGAAACAGCTCGCGGAAGATGACACGGTCGTGCAGGCCTTCGGTAGTGCGGAACTGCAATTCGAGGGCGAGCCGCGACAGGCTCGTCTGGATCTGCCGCGCGTTGTTCGATTGCGTCGAGGATATGCGGTTGCGCACCAGCACCCAATCGATGATGCCTTGGTCGACGAGCCTGCGCTTGCGCCGCGCCTCGAGCACGAGATCGGCGTAATGCGCGACTTGACCGCGCTGCGAACGGTCGTGGTGCACGCGCGAGAACACGTCGACGTCGATGAACGAATCGTTGATCGGCGAGACCAGCGTGTCGGCGAGCGAATGGGCGAGCCGCATCAGATAGGAGTCGGTCGCCGGTGTATCGATGATGACGAACTCGTATTCGTGCTCCACTTCGGCGATCGCCGTCGCGAAGGCGCCAAATTCGGCGGTCTCGTTGTCGCGCAGGTTCTTCGAATTGCCGCGGTCGAGAGCGTGATGATAGGGCAGTTCGACGTTCCACGGCGCGTCGGCGGCCCAGGAGGCGCGATTTTCGAAGAACCGCGTGAGGGTGCGCTGCCGAGTATCGAGGTCGATGGTGGCAACGCGAAACCCCGCCTTCAGAAGTGCGACGCTGACGTGGATCGAAAGGGTCGATTTGCCGCTGCCGCCTTTTTCATTGGCAACGACGATGACGTGCGCGGTGCGCAAATCGGGCGGCTCGTAAGCCATGGCATGCGCGGTCATTCCCATTTCCCGCTCCCGGCCGACCGCGCAGAATCGCTTCGACACAGAGTCTGCATATGCAAGACCTAACGGCCGGCAAAGATGCTGGCAATGGCGTGGCCCATCCGCAGGCGCCGGCACGTTCTAAGCTCGGTGGAAAAATGGCGGAAATTGCGACGCCGATGCAAAACAGCCATAAAACCGGCGAAATCGTCCATGCCTTCGCGGCAGTTCTTCTTGCGTGGCAGGATCTTAAGAGAACCGCCGATTTTTGCCGGCGTCGCCGACCGGCGTGCCGCCGTAAAGCCAATCGTAGCGCGCCACCATCCGCTCTTCGCCCAGGGCGCGAATGGCGAGATCGCGGCATGCCGCGGGCACGCCGGAGAGATGATAGAGCAAGCCTTGACGGCGCGATTCGCGCTGCACGCGCTCGATCCGCACGCGCCGCGCCGCGCCGAACTCGGCAAGCGCCGCGGGGACGTCGCAATTCGGCTTGAGAAAGATGGCGAGCGCAGCTGCGTCTTCGATTGCCTGTGCCGCGCCTTGCGCGAGGAAAGGCAGGATCGGATGCGCGGCATCGCCGAGCAACGCGACGCGGCCGGCGCTCCAATTTACCGGCGGGGAACGTTCGATAAGCGGCCAGATGCGCCATTCCTCGGCCGTCGCGATCAGCGCGCCGACGCGGCGGTCCCAATCCGCGAAGCGCGCCGCGATCTCGCGCGGATCGCCGGGCTCGGCCCAAAGGTCGGCGTTCGCCTCGAACGCATTCGGGCCGCCGAATACCGCTACGATGTTGGTAATCCTGCCGCCGCGCAGCGGATAATGCACGATATGTGCGCCGGCGCCGAACCACAGCGTGCTCTCCGGCTGGCGTAGGTCGAGCGGCAGACGATCCGATTTGACAAGTGCCCGCCACGCGAAGTCGCGCGCAACGTGCGGCGTCGCATCGGCCGGGTTCAGGCGCTCGCGAACCAAAGAGCGCGTGCCGTCGGCGCCGAGCAGGCAATCGGCGGCGAAGCTCGCCGATTTCGCGCCTCGTAATGCGGTGACCATGACGCCGCTTTCCGTCGCAGAAAAGTCGGTCAGCGCGCATTCAGTTTCGATGCGGATCGACGGTAACGCGGCGACGGTGTCGAGGAGTGCGCTTTGCAGATCGCCGCGGTGCGCGAGCAGGTAGGGTGCGCCCCAGCGCCGTTCGGCATTTGCGAGCGGCAAGCGAGCGATCGTTGCTCCGTCGCGGCTGCGCCGGATGTGGATGGCGCGCGGCGCCAGCGCCGCCGTGCCAAGGCGCGGCAAAACGTCGAGCTCGCGCAAAATCGCGCTGGCATTGGGCGAGATCTGCAGACCCGCGCCGACCTCCTTTTTCAGTCGGCTGCGTTCGAGGAGCGTGATGCTCCAGCCCGCTCGCGCCAAGGCCAGGGCGGCGGTCAGGCCGCCGACCCCGGCGCCGTCAATCAGCACGTGCCCGCTCATCGCGGCGGGCGCCGATCAGGCGCTAGACGGTTGCCGCGAAGGCGCATTCGGGCGGAACACATGCGTCGTGCTCCAGCAAAGGATCGTAGATATAATGCGTCGAGCAATACGGGCATACGACGTCGTCGACGTCGCCCATGTCGATGAAGATGTGCGGATGGTCGCCGGGCGGCAGCGCGCCGATGCACATGAACTCCTTGGCGCCGATGCGCACGTACGCGACGCCCGGCTGGTTGTGGAAATGCGGCGTGCCGTGATCCGCCATCGTCATAAGCCTCAATGATAAGCCCCGGAGCATAGGGGCGCGCGCCTTGTTTGGGTAGCGGAAATATGGCGCCGCCGGCGCCACGCCCGTGCATTTGCAACGCGCGAACCTGCTGCTATTTATGCGGCGAATGCGGGAATTCTTCTCGGACGGCGTGCGGATCGCTTACCTCGACGGGGGGCAGGGGGAGCCGATCCTTCTTCTCCACGGGTTTGCATCGAACCTTTCCGTCAACTGGGTCTTTCCGCAATGGCTAAAGACATTGAACGGCGCGGGCCGGCGGGTCATCGCCTTCGATGCGCGCGGCCATGGACAGAGCGAAAAGCTCTACCGCCCCGACGACTACGGTATTCCGCGGATAGCCGAGGATGCGCGCAATCTGCTTGACCGTCTGGGCGTCGAGCGCGCCGACGTCATGGGCTATTCGATGGGAGCGCGCGTCGCCACGGTTCTCGCCCTGACTCATTCGGCGCGCGTGCGTTCGTTGATCCTCGGCGGCATGAGCGACAAACTTGTCACCTCGGCGGGGCTTGGGCCGGAGATTGCCGCAGCGTTGGAGGCGCCTTCGGCAGCGGACGTGAAAGCGGACGGCGAAAAGATGTTTCGAGTCTTCGCCGAGGCGACGCGCAGCGATCTCAAGGCGCTCGCCGCCTGCGCGCGCGGCGCGAGGCTAAGGGTCGCCGCCGCCGAGCTCGGCGGTCTTCGCCTGCCGGTATTGGTCGCCGTCGGCGGCAAGGACGACATTGCTGGCGATCCGCGTCGACTCGCCGCTTTGATCCCCGGCGCCCAAGCGCTTTCCATTCCGGACCGCGACCACAACCGCGCCGTCGGCGACCCGGTCTTCAAAAATGGTGTCCTTGCCTTCCTCGAAAGCCGCCCCTAAACCCGCGGCTGGGATCCCGAAAGGCGCTGCGGCGGCTCTTAAACCATGCTAGGAGAAGACGTTCTTTCGGGAGGGTTTCGTGATTCTCGGCAATGCGCCGCTGGCAAGACGGACAAGCCTCGATCGGATGGATTCGCTCTTTGCGCGCGTTCGATCCGAGGCCGAGGAGATCGTGCGCCGCGAGCCGCGCATCGGCGGCTGGGTTTCGGTGACCGTTCTCGACCAGCCGAGCCTCGAGGCGGCGATCGTCCAGCGCGTGGCGGCGCGGCTTGGCAACGACGAAATGTCGGCCGAATTTCTCCGCCAGACCTATCTCGACGTTGTTGGCGAGGATCCAACGATCGGTGCCGCCTTCCGCGCCGACATCATGGCGACGCTGGACCGCGATCCGGCCTGCACGCGGCTTATCGAGCCGGTGCTCTATTTCAAGGGATTCCACGCCATCGCCACGCATCGGCTCGCGCATGTCCTATGGAACGCCGGACAGCGCGACTTGGCGCTTTATCTGCAAAGCCGCTCGTCCGAGGTCTTCCAGACCGACATTCATCCGGCGGCGCGGATCGGCAAAGGCATCTTTCTCGATCACGCGACGGGACTCGTCATCGGCTCGACGGCGGTGGTCGAGGACGACGTATCGATGTTGCAGGACGTGACCTTGGGCGGCACCGGCAACGAAGGCGGCGACCGTCATCCGAAGATCCGGCACGGCGTGCTGATCGGCGCCGGCGCCAAGATCCTCGGCAATATCGAGGTCGGCCATTGCGCGCGCGTCGCCGCGGGCTCCGTGGTGCTGCGCTCGGTGCCGCCCAACAAAACCGTCGCCGGCGTGCCGGCGCGGGTCGTGGGCGAAGCTGGCTGCGCCGAACCGGCGCGCACCATGGACCAGATTCTAGCCGCGAAGCGCGAATAGGCGGCTGCGTGCGCGACTCGGCACGGACGGAGGCGTAACCTTGGACAAGATCGAATTGCGCAAACTGCAGGCGTTTTTACGCGCCTCTTTCGGCAACGACGGCCTTCGGGTGCTGCCGGCTCAGCGCAATCCAGACCGTGCGGAAGTGCATCTCGGCGAGCGCAGCATTGCTTCGATCGTCGTCGACGACGAGGACGGCGACCGTTCCTTCGCGATGGCAATGAAGATCCCGGTCGAACGTCACGTCCTTCAGGACTATCTGCGCCACCTATTCGAGAACGACAAACTCACGGTCGTGCCGCGACCGCGCAAGCAGGATTCGGTCGAGCTGAATTCGGGCGACGACCATCTGGGCGTCATTTCTGTCGACGATCCGCAGGGCCGCAGCCACACGCTGCAAGTGGCGATCCTCGATTTCGACCTCGAGGATTATTGAAGGCGCGGTTCGCGGCCGCGTCAGAGCTTGATATTTTCGTCGAAGTTTTCCGCCGTGATCATCTCGTCGAAGCTGACCGCGAATCCGCCTTCGAAAATGCGCACGACGTGGCCGCTCGTCTTGCCGAGCATGACCCGCGTGCCGACCGCCGGCTTGGCCGGCGTGCTGACTGCCGCTCCCGACATCGAAACGTCGATGAGCTTGACGACGTGTTCGCGGTCGCCCTCGATGGTCAGGATGGCGTGGCGGAGATGCGGCACGATGCGTTCGTGGCGGCGGTCCTCGGGCATGCCGAGCGCGTCGCGGTTGATGAGCCAGGTTAGCTGGTTGGCGATCTTGTCGCGCTTGACGAACGGCAGGTTCAACTGCAAGGCGAAACCGCGCTCCGTATGGCGCACGATCTTGCCTTCGATGCGGCCGATCTGTTCGAGATAGGCGACGACGCGCTCGCCGATTTCGCCGCGCACCGGCGCAACGAGCGCCACTCCGCCGGGCGACATATCGATCGTCTGGCAAGAGAATTCACGCTTGTCTTCAAGCATGTAGCGCCCGACGAGGGCGATCGCGACACGCTGGTGGCGGCGCCGCTCTAGCGGTTTCTGGAGAGGTTTGAGCTTCAGTGTCATGACGCGCCGCGACCACGCCCCATCCGAACCGGAGCAAGCCCGTAAGGTGAACGCCACGAGTTAAGGCCGTCTTAGCGGATTCCCACAGACCGCGGGTTTCGGCGCCCAAATGTCACTTGCCGCCGGGGAAAACCCTTAGGTGTGCGCGGGTTTCCGCCGCATCGCGCCGTTCCACGGCAAGCGGCTGTAATTCGGGGGGATTCGGCAGTTCGCCATCATCGATCGCGCGCAGCGTGCGCAACGCGAATTGATCGACCGGCAGAAGGCCGAGCCAGGTCGGCCGCGCCGCCGCCGTCATGAGTCCTAGAATGCGCGCTTGTGCATAGCCATTGTGACGCAACGGCAGGAGAAGAATTTCCAGATCGGCCTTGGCATAGCCTTCGGGCCTCGCCTCGGCGCAAGCGACGACCGGGCAGGCGGCGTCGATTACGGTCAACAGCACGGCGGCGACGTTATGCATGTCGCGCGGCGACCAAAGATCGAGAAACGAGCGATTCTTCTGCTCGGCGCAGAACAGCGCGTTGACGCGGCTGCCGGACATGAGGAACGGAAAACGATGCGCGACGTCGATGTCGAGCAGGAACGTGTCGGCGAGCACCTTGCTGATCGCCGCGAGATCGACCTCGGAACGTTCCGGGGCGCCGCGTTTGCCGCGCAGCCGGTTCCAGTAGTCGAAAAGCTCGCGCGTCGCTGCCTGTCTCATTTCGGTCCTCGTTGCCCATTCCGGGAGGAAACGAGGCGGCGTTGGTTCCAAATGGCACGCCGGTTCCCGGAATTTCCGCCTTCGCGCGGAATCGAGCAGCGGCCGTGCCAGGCGGCCGGCGTAACCCGGCCGCACTTGGGGGAACGATCGAAGGGCGAGGCGAAGAGCCTATGCAGATCTGCTATAACGCGCCGATGAATACTTACCGCTTCGCGATCGCGCCAATGATGGAATGGACGGACCGGCATTGCCGCTTCTTCCATCGCATTCTCACGCGCCGTGCACGGCTCTATACGGAAATGCTGACTCCCGCCGCGGTGCTGCGCGGCGATCGCGCGCGCCTGCTGGGATTCGACGCGGCCGAGCATCCACTCGCCGTGCAGCTCGGAGGCTCCGAGCCTGCCGACTTGGCGCGGGCCGCAGCGATCTGTGCCGACTTTGGCTACGACGAGATCAACTTGAACGTCGGCTGCCCTTCCGAGCGCGTGCAAAGCGGCACGTTCGGCGCTTGCCTGATGCGCGAGCCCGCTCTCGTTGCCGAATGCGTCGCGGCCATGAAAGTGCGGGTGAAGATCCCCGTTACGGTGAAATGCCGGCTGGGCGTCGACGAGCAGGAGGAAGACGCGCTTTTTGCGTTTGCGGAGCGCGTGGTCGCGGCGGGTGCCGACGCGTTGTTCGTGCATGCCCGCAAGGCGTGGCTGAAAGGCTTGTCGCCGAAAGAGAACCGAACGGTTCCGCCGCTCGATTATGCGCTCGTGCACGCCCTGAAACGCGCCTACCCGGCGACGCCGATCGTGCTCAACGGCGGCCTCGCCGCCATCGCGCAAATGCAAGCTGAGCTTGCTTTTGTCGATGGCGTCATGGTCGGTCGTGCCGCCTACCATAATCCGGCGCTGTTGATGGAAGTCGATCCCACGCTTTTCGGCATGCCGCCGCCGGTCGAAAGCCGCTGCGCCGCGATTGAAGCGTTCCTTCCTTATGTGGAAGCGCGTTTACGCGAAGGCGCGCCGTTATCGGCGACGACGCGCCACATCATTGGGCTTTTCAACGGACAGCCCGGTGCGCGCGCTTTCCGCCGGCATCTGGCGACCGAGGCGGTCAAGCCCGGCGCGGGGGTTGCTGTGCTGCGCGAGGCCGTGGGGCTGGTGCAGGAGGCGAGCGAAAGAGCGGAGGTGGCGGCGTGATACGCCGCCTGCTAATTCGCCCTTCTTCGCCGCGCATGACAAAGTGTCGCGCCTCGGCGATCCCTCCGCGTCGCGCCACCCAATGAAAATATCGTCCTCCGCGGCGGAATCGGGAACGCTCCTCGGTCTCAAGACGTTTTCGTTGCGGGGATAGGAGGAACGGCATGGCAAAGATCAATCGCGTTCTCATCGGCGAAGCGCTTGTCGGCGACGGCAACGAGGTGGCGCATATCGACCTCGTCATCGGGCCGCGGGGAAGCCCGGCGGAAACCGCCTTCTGCATGACGCTGACCAATCAAAAGCGCGGCGACAACGGCCTGCTTGCGCTTGTCGCGCCCAACTTGATGGCCAAGCCGGCGACGGTGATGTTCAACAAGGTCGAGATCAAGGACGCCGATCAGGCGACCCAGATGTTCGGTCCCGCGCAACGCGGTGTTGCGAAAGCCGTGGTCGATTCGGTCAAGGCCGGCGTGATCCCGAAGGCCGAGGTCGAGGATCTCTTCATCTGCGTCGGCGTCTTCATCCATTGGGCGGCCAAGGACAATGCCAAGATCCAGGATTGGAATTACCAGGCGACCAAGCTGGCGATCTCCCGTGCGGTCAACGGCGAACCGCGCATCGACGACATCATCTCCAAAGAGGAAGTGACGCAGCATCCGCTGGCCGCGCACGCTTAAGGGCCTCCCTGCGGGGAAAGGGTTAGGGTGAGGGGCCGGGGGATTTGCTTCAACGTCGCAGCCAATCACCTTACCCCTCTCCCCATTCGCTTTGCTCATGGGGAGAGAGGGCACCGCAAGCTGGAAGAAGGCGCAATGTCTACTCCACCGCCTTGCCGCTGCGGCCGACCAGATCCTGGATAAACTGCCAGGCGGTGCGGCCGTTGCGCGAGCCGCGCGTCGTCGCCCATTCGAGCGCCCCGGCTTCGAGCGCGGCGGAATCGAGATCGACGCCGAAATGCCGCGCGTAACCGGCGACGATGGCGAGATAGTCTTCCTGGTTGCATTGGTGGAAGCCGAGCCATAGACCGAAACGATCGGAAAGCGCGACCTTTTCGTCCACAGCCTCGCCGGGATTGATCGCGGTCGAGCGTTCGTTGTCGATCATGTCGCGCGGCAGCAGATGGCGGCGGTTCGAGGTCGCATAGAAGAGGACGTTCGCCGGGCGGCCTTCGATGCCGCCTTCGAGCACCGCTTTCAACGATTTATAGTTCGTATCTTCGGCGTCGAACGAAAGGTCGTCGCAGAATAGTAGGAAACGATGCGCGGATTCGCGTAGCAACGCCATCAGCGCAGGCAGGCTCGCGATGTCCTCGCGGTGGATCTCGATCAGCTTGAGGGGTCGAAAACCCGGCGTGCCGGCGAGCCGGGCGTTGATCTCCGCATGCACGGCCTTGACGAGCGACGACTTGCCCATGCCGCGCGTCCCCCAGAGGAGCGCGTTGTTGGCCGCAAAGCCGCGCGCGAAGCGCTCGGTGTTCTCGGCCAGAATATCGCGCACGCGGTCGATGCCGCGCAGCAGCGCGAGTTCGACGCGGTTGACCTTCGTAACGGGGGAAAGGGCGCTCCGTTCGGCATGCCAGATAAAGGCGTCGGCCCGATCGAGATCGGCGGCCGGCGCGCTTTCCGGCGCGAGACGTTCCAAAGCCCGGGCAATGCGCAGCAAAGCCTCGGCGGCGCCCGGCGCGGCAAGCGCCGCGAGAATGTCTTTATCGTGGCTGGTCATCGTCATCCCGCAAGAAGATCCCGATGTAGCCGGTCGGGCAGGCGCCGTCCAGACGGCGCAATTGCTTGCCGCGCCGGCGAATTTTGCCGGTCGACGCGGCCGGCCAGCGGCATTGCTTTCGTGCCCGCGCCCGCTATAGTCCGCCCGCAATCCCGAGGGTTTAAAAGACCCGCCAAGGAGTAGATCGGTGTTTACCCCGGCCTTCGCTCAGGCGGCCGGCTCCGCTTCCGGCGGAACCGGCGACATGCTCGTCCAATTCGCGCCGTTCGCGATCATCATAGCCATCATGTATTTCCTGATCATGCGGCCGCAGCAGAGAAAGGCGCGCGAACATGCCGAACTCATCAAGAACGTCCGCCGCGGCGACACGATCGTGATGACCGGCGGCCTCATCGGCAAGGTGACGCGGGTCGTCGACGACGCGGAAGTCGAGATGGAGATCGCGCCGAACGTGAAAGTGCGGGCGGCGCGTACGATGATCTCCGACGTGCGCGCCAAGGGCGAACCGGTGAAAGATGCGGCCGGATAAAAGCAGCGCGGTTGCTCATTGAGATGATGGTCTAGCCATGCTGCGCTTCGCACCCTGGAAAATCGTAGCGATCTTGTCGATGACGGCGTTCGCCTTGCTGGTCATCGTCCCGAGCCTGTTGCCGCCCGGGGCGCGTGCCGCGCTCGTCGACCATTTGCCCGATTTTATCCCGGTGCGCACGATCGTGCTCGGCCTCGACTTGCAAGGCGGCTCGCACGTGCTGCTCGAAGTCGATTCCAACGAAGTGATCAAGACCGAGGTCCAAAACTTGCGCGACGATGCGCGCCGCCTGCTGCGCGAGGAAAGGATCCCGATTACCGGTGGCATTGGCGTTTTGCCGCGCGGCATTCAACTGCACGTCAACCCCGAGGAGCGCGACAAGATTCTGCCGAAACTGCAGCAGCTGGCGGCACCGATCGGCAATTCGCTGCTGCGCGGCTCGGCGTCGCAGGCGCTTTATGTCAATGACACGGGCAACGGCACAATCCAGATTCTCGTAACCGACGCAGGGATCACCGACCGTATCCGGCGCGCCGTCGAGCAATCGATCGAGGTCCTGCGCCGCCGCGTCGATGCATTGGGTACCACCGAGCCCAACATCCAGCGCCAGGGCGACGACCGCATTCTCGTCGAAGTGCCGGGCCTGCAGAACCCCGAGAAGCTCAAGGAGATCCTCGGCACCACGGCGAAACTCGAATTCCGCCTGATCGCCAATCCGGGCGAAGACGCAAGCAATTACGAGATGCTCGACCAAACCGATCAGCCGGGCAAATTGCCGGTCGAAAAGCAGGTGATGGTGCAGGGCGAGGATTTGACCGACGCGCAACCCGGATTCGATCCGCGCACCAACGAGCCGGTCGTCAACTTCCGCTTCAACATCCTCGGCGGCCAGCGGTTCGGCGACGTCACCTCGGAGAACGTCGGGCGCCTGTTCGCCATCGTGCTCGACGGCAAAGTGATCTCGGCGCCACGCATCCTTGGTCCGATCACCGGAGGCTCGGGGCAGATCTCCGGGCATTTCACGGTCGAGTCGGCAAACAACCTGGCGATTTTGCTGCGCGCCGGCGCGTTGCCCGCCAAATTGACGATCGTCGAAGAACGCACCATTGGCCCCGGCCTCGGCCAGGATTCGATCGCCGCCGGCAAACGCGCCGCCTTCGTCGGCGCTGGGCTGGTTCTCTTCTATATGCTGATCACCTACGGCACGTTCGGTATTTTCGCGAACATCGCGCTGTTGGTGCACATCGCGATCATTTTCGCGGCGCTGATTCTGCTCGGCGCGACGCTCACTCTGCCGGGCATCGCTGGCATCGTGCTCACGATCGGCATGGCGGTCGATTCGAACGTGCTCATCTATGAGCGCATCCGCGAGGAGAACCACGCCGGCCGCTCGATCATCTCGTCGCTGGACGCGGGCTTCAAGCGTGCGTTCGCGACGATCGTCGATTCGAACGTCACGATGTTCGTCGCTGCGGCGATCCTTTACTTCCTCGGTTCCGGCCCGGTACGCGGCTTCGCTGTGTCGCTGGCGATTGGCATCCTAACGACGATCGTCACGGCGGTGACCATGACGCGCATGATGATCGCGCTCTGGTATCAATATGCCCGTCCAAACAAGTTGCCGATCTGATTCGGGGTTCGTTTAATGAAACTTCTGCGCCTCGCCCCCGAGAATACGAAGTTCCCGTTCATGCGCTTCCGGCGCGTGAGCTATCCGTTCTCGGCAGTGATGTCGATCGTATCGGTGGTGCTATTCCTGACGCTCGGTATGAACTTCGGCATCGACTTCGCCGGCGGCACGCTGATGGAGCTACGCGCCAAGACGGGACACGCCGACATCGCCGCGGTGCGCGCTGAGATGCGCAAGCTAACGTCGGGCGACGTCGAGGTACAGGGTTTCGGCACGCCGGCCGACTTGGTGGTGCGTTTCGGCGTCCCCAAGGAGCAAGCCACCGCGCAGGAGGAGACCGTCGCCAACATCAAGCAGGCGCTCGGCGCGGATTATGACTTCCGCCGCGTCGAGGTGGTCGGGCCGCGCGTCTCCGGCGAGCTCGTGCAATCGGGCACGCTCGGCGTGGTGATCGCGATCATCGCGGTGCTCTGCTATCTCTGGTTCCGGTTCGAGTGGCAATTCGCGATCGGCGCGATCATCGCGACGATGCACGATCTTTTACTGACGGTCGGCTTCTTCGCGATCACCCGGCTCGAGTTCAATACGACATCGATCGCGGCGATCCTGACGATCGTCGGCTATTCGCTCAACGAGACCGTGGTCGTGCTCGACCGGATCCGCGAAATGCTGAAGAAATATCGGCGCATGCCCACCGATCAATTGATCGACGTTTCGGTCAACGCAGTCCTGCCGCGCACCATCATGACGGCGACCACCGTGTTCCTCGCGCTGCTGTCGCTGGTGGTATTCGGCGGCGAGGTAATCCGCTCCTTCTCGCTGGCCATGATTTGGGGCATTTGCGTCGCGACCTATTCGTCGGTGTTCATCTGCTCGCCGATGCTGATCTACCTGGGGCTGCGCAACAACAGCGCCGTGGCGGCGCCCGAGCCGGCCGACAAAGACATAACGCCGACGGCTATGACGCCGGCGCAGCCCGCGGCGATAAAGAACGCGGCGATAAAGAACAAGGCGCGGGCCTAGTCCGCATCGGCCTTTAGCTCACGCGATCGTTTGCCCCACTCGACGCTTGCTTCGCGAGCTCCTCAGGGTGAGGGTGGCCGCTGTCTCATGCTGAGGAGGCGCCGCAGGCGCCGTCTCGAAGCAGGGGAGCCATTCCGAAATTCGGGAACGGTTTTCGTGCCGACCGCCAAATATCCCGGCTTTCTTCCCGGCAGACATGCGATCGAAGGCTATGGCGCCGGCGGCTTTCGCTTTGCCGGCATGTCGCATCGCGGCTCGATCCTGGCGCTGCCTTCCGGCATCCGCGCCTGGGAGGCGGTCGCATTCGAGGACATCACGATCGCCTCGCTCGCGCCGGTCTTCGCGGAGGCGCGCGGCGCGATCGAGCATCTGCTCATCGGCACGGGTGGCGAGCTCCGGCCGATCGAGAGAAGCCTGCGCGACGAGCTGCGCGCCGCGGGCATTCGCATCGAACCGATGGCGACCGCCGCCGCGGCGCGCACCTATTCGGTGTTGCTTGCCGAGGACCGGCGCGTCGCCGCGGCGCTGCTCGCCGTGGCATAATGGCGGCGATGGAAACGCTCGCAGCCGCTTATGCGCATTGCGACGCGCTGCTGAAGCGCGACGATCGCGACCGCTGGCTTGCGAGCCTGTTCCTGCCGGTGCGCTTGCGGCCGCATGTGCACGCGCTTTATGCTTTCAGCTTGGAAATCGCCCGCGTGCGGCAACGCGTCTCCGAGCCGGCGCTCGGCGAAATCCGCTTCCAATGGTGGCGCGAGGTCCTGGCGGGAGACGGCGAAACCGCGCATCCCGTGGCCGCCGCGCTGCTCGATACGATGGTCCGGTTTCACCTGTCGCGCGAATCTTTCCTCGACCTCATCGACGCGCGCCTGTTCGACCTCTACGACGCCCCGATGCCGTCTGTCGCGGCGCTCGAAACCTATGCGAAGGCGACGGCCGGTGGCCTCTTTCGCTGCGCGGCGGCGATCCTGCGAACTGCCGCCAACCGAGCCGAACATGCGGGGATCGGCTATGCCGTAACCGGGCTGCTGCGCGCTCTGCCTTGGCATCTCGCCGCGGGGCAGATCTACGTTCCGCTCGATCTTCTCGCCGCGCACGGGCTCGACGCGCCGGCGTTGCGCGCCGGCCGCGACAAACCGGCGATCCTGGCGGCGCTCGCTGATCTGCGCGGGCTGGTGCGCCAGCATCTTGGCGCATGCGCAAGAGGCGGCGCCGCCGATCTGCCGCTCGCGCTCTGCGAGCCTTATCTGCGGCAGATGGAGAAGCCGGGTTACGATCCATTCGCAAGCCGCATCGAACTGCCGGAATGGCACCGCCTTTGGCTCCTTTGGCGCGCGGCGCGCAAGACGTAGGCGGGTTTCCTCTTCGCTGCGAAATGTTTTAGAACGTGGCGCGCACTTGGAGATTTTCGCGGCGAAACCGCCCTCGATCAGGCCTTTGACATGAACGACGAGACGGCCGGAAAGGGCCCCGATTATTCCAAGACGCTGTATCTGCCGCGCACCGATTTTGCGATGCGCGCCGGCCTGCCGCAGAAAGAGCCCGAGTTGCTTGCCCGTTGGCAGGCGATCGACCTCTATCGGCGGCTGCGCGAGCAAGGCCGGGGCAGGGCGAAGTTCGTCCTTCATGACGGCCCGCCTTATGCCAACGGTCACATTCACATCGGCCACGCGCTGAACAAGATCCTCAAGGATCTCGTCACCCGCTCGCAGCAGATGCTTGGCAAGGATTCGAATTACGTGCCCGGCTGGGACTGCCACGGCCTGCCGATCGAATGGAAGATCGAAGAGGAGTATCGCGCCAAGGGCAAGAACAAAGATGAAGTGCCGATTATCGAGTTCCGCCGCCAATGCCGCGCGTTTGCCGCGCATTGGGTCGACGTGCAGCGCCAGGAGTTCAAGCGGCTCGGCGTCATCGGCGATTGGGATCACCCCTATGAGACGATGAATTTCTTCGCCGAGGCGCAGATTGCCCGCGAAATCATGAAATTCGCCGCCAACGGCACGCTCTATCGCGGCTCGAAGCCGGTGATGTGGAGCGTAGTGGAAAAGACCGCGCTCGCCGAGGCGGAGGTGGAGTATGAGGATCACGTCAGCGATACGGTCTGGGTGGCTTTTCCGATCAAGTTCGTGCGCGACGTGTGTTGCGAAGGGCGCAACATCGATCCCGAACGAAAGCGCGAACTGCTGGAGCAAGCGAGCATCGTAATTTGGACCACGACGCCTTGGACGATTCCGGCCAATCGGGCGGTTTCCTATTCGCATAAGATCGCTTACGGACTTTATCGAGTGACCGCCGCGCCGCAAGATAATTGGGCAAAGGTTGGATCGCTTTACGTCCTTGCAGATGCGCTGGCCGAGAGCGCGTTTAAGGCCGCCAAGGTCGAGCGCTACGAGAAGGTCCAGCCGGTGGACGCGACGGAGTTGCAGGGGGCAGTCGCCGCGCATCCGCTGGCGCGTACAGTCAGCGGCTACGGCTTTCCGGTTCTGCTCTTCGATGGCGAGCACGTCACCGAGGATACCGGCACGGGCTTCGTCCATACCGCGCCGGGCCATGGCCGCGAAGACTTCGAAATCTGGATGGCGCATCGCGCCGAGCTCGAAACGCGCGAGATCGATACGCGCATTCCTTATACGGTCGATGCGGACGGTTTCTTCACGAAAGAGGCGCCGGGCTTCCAAGGCAGGCGCGTAATCGACGACAAAGGCGACAAAGGCGACGCCAACGAGGCGGTGATCGAAGCGTTGAAGGCATCCGGCAATCTCGTCGCGCGTGGCCGGCTGAAACATCAATATCCGCATTCCTGGCGCTCGAAGAAGCCGCTTATCTTCCGCAATACGCCGCAATGGTTCATCGCGATAGATAAGGCGATCCCGACCCTCTCCCAGAGGGAGAGGGTGGCCACAGGGCGGTCGAGTGAGGGGTTACCTTCGCCATCGCAACCCCTCACCCCGGCGCTTCGCGCTGACCCCCTCGCTCTGGGAGATGGTACACATACCCTCCGCCAGATCGCGCTTACCGAGATTGTGCGAACGGAATGGTATCCGCCAGCCGGCGAGAACCGCATCACCGGCATGGTGGCCAATCGTCCCGATTGGGTGGTGTCGCGGCAACGCGCCTGGGGCGTGCCGATCGCGATTTTCGTCAAAAAGGCGACAGGCGAAATCCTCGTCGACGAGCGCGTGAATGCGCGCATTGCCGAGGCTTTCGAGGGCGAGGGCGCCGATGCCTGGTTTCAACCGGATGCCGCGGCGCGCTTTCTCGCGCCCGACTACACGCCGGCCGCCTACGAGAAGATCGACGACGTGCTCGACGTCTGGTTCGATTCCGGTTCGACGCACGCCTTTACGTTGGAAGATCCGGCGCATTTCCCCGGCCTCGCCGGCATCGAGCGCATCCGCGACGGCGGCCGCGACGAAGTCATGTATCTCGAAGGATCGGATCAGCATCGCGGCTGGTTCCAGTCTTCCTTGTTGGAGAGTTGTGGGACTCGCGCGCGCGCCCCCTTCGACGCGGTGCTGACGCACGGCTTCGTTCTCGACGAGAAGGGCCAGAAGATGGCCAAGTCGTTCGGCAACGTCGTGGCGCCGCAGAGCGTCATCGCCGACGCCGGCGCCGACATTTTGCGCTTCTGGGTCGCCGCGTCCGATTATTCCGACGATCTGCGCATCGGCGCGGAGATCCTCAAAACATTTGGCGAAACCTATCGCAAATTGCGCAACACCATCCGTTGGATGCTCGGCACACTCGCGCATTACGACGCGCTGTTGTCGCGCAATCTCCCTCACCCTGAGGAGGCGCGCAGCGCCGTCTCGAAGGGCGAGGAACACTCATCCTTCGAGATGCCCGCTTCGCGGGCTCCTCAGGATGAGGGTGCGTACGATACGGAGTTTCCTGAGCTTGAACGGCTGATGCTGCATCGCCTCGCCGAGCTCGATGTCGAGATCCGAGACGCCTACCGGGCGTTCGATTTCAAGCGCGTCGTCGCGCGTCTCGCGGCTTTCCTGAACGCCGATCTCTCTGCCTTCTATTTCGACATCCGCAAGGACGTGCTCTATTGCGATCCGCCGTCGAGCGCGCGACGCCACGCGGCGCTCGCAACGATCGAGCGGATCTTTCACGCCGTGACCTTGTGGCTCGCGCCGATTCTCGTCTTTACTTGCGAGGAGGCGTGGCTGTCGCGCTATCCTGACGCGACCTCGGTGCATCTCGAAACTTTTCCGGAAATCCCCGCCGCCTGGCGCGACGACGCGCTCGCCGCGAGATGGAAGATAATCCGCAATATCCGCGCTGTTGTTACCGAGGCGATGGAAATCGAAAGAGCAGAAAAAAAAATCGGCTCGTCGCTTGAAGCGGCGCCGATTGTCTATGTGGCTGATGCAGAATTGTGCCGCGCCCTAGAAAGCATCGACTTCGCGGAAGTTTGTATTACTTCGGACATCACAATTAAGAACGAAAGTGGGCCGCCGGACGCCTACGGGGTTCCGGAGCTTTCCGTCAAAATCCGCCGGGCCGATGGCCGCAAATGCGCGCGTTCGTGGAAAATCTCGCCGCTCGTCGGAACCGATCCGGAATTTCCCGACGTGACGCCGCGTGACGCCGCGGCGCTGCGCGAATGGAAGGCGCTGGGGCTTTGGCCGTGAAAGACGCGGGAATGTCTAAGCGCGCCGCGCCGCCACGCGTCTGGGGAGCGCGCGCTGCGCTTGCCGCGTTTGCCTTGGACCAGGCCAACAAGCTTTGGCTCATTTACTTCTACCATCTCGGCCTGCGCCAGCCGGTGCGGCTGACGCCGTTCTTGGATCTTATCCTCGCCAAGAACTCGGGGATTTCTTATTCGCTGCTCAGCGCGCACGGCGCGGTCGGCCGTTGGTCGCTTTTTGCTTTGGCGATCGCCGCGACGGCTCTTCTGGCGCTATGGCTCTGGCATACCGGCACACGGGCGAGTGCGCTCGGGCTCGGGCTCATCATCGGCGGTGCGCTCGGCAACGCCTGCGACCGTCTCTTCCATGGCTATGTTGCCGACTTCTATCATTTTCACCTAGGTGGATTTTCCTGGTACGTTTTCAACCTCGCCGACGTGGCGATTTGCGCCGGTGTCGCACTGCTTCTGCTGGAGCCGCTGATCAAGCCGGCGAAAGACTTTTCCTGACGATGCCTACAAATTGCCGTGAACTATGGCATGATGGCGCTTAGGTTCGAGGAGAGATCCCGATTTGCAAACGCGCCGGACTCACGGACTTGCACTGACCGCAAGCGCGGCGTGGCTCGCCTTGGCCTTGCCGAGCACGGCTCGTGCCGACGACTGGTGGAATTCCGTGCTCGGGTTCGTCGGGTGGGGCCCCAACAAGACGGACCAGGGCATCGATTATACGGCGCGCCCGGCGTTGGTCGTGCCGCCCAAGATGGATCTGCCGCCGCCCCAGACGGCGGCTGCCAAGCCCGCCGATTGGCCGAACGACCCGGATGCTGCGACGCGCCGCGCCGCCGAGGCGGATTCGCGCCGACCCGCGCCGCCAAGCCCAGTCGCCGACGCGACCGATAACGACGACGATACGGGGGATCAGCCCGCTTCAAAGGCGCAGAAGCCGGCGGCCGGCAAGGACGCCAAAAATCTCGATTGGATCGGCTCCAAGAGCGCCGGATTGAGCGGCGCCGGAACCTCAGTTTTCAGCGGCGGCTCGGGGGGGCTGAGCATGCCGAATTTCGATATCACCAATATCTCCACCTGGAATCCGTTCAGCGCGCACGACGACACGAAGGAGGTGCGAACCTTGAAAGTAGGTGTCGAGCCGCCGCGCGAATATCTCACTCAGCCGCCGGCCGGCTATCGCTCGCCGGTTGCCGTCGATACGGATTCCGACACGTCGCAGGACGCGAGCACCACAAACGCCGCGGCGGCTTCCGTGAGTGCCGCTTCGGCGACCGGCAAGTAGCCGCGCAGTTTCGGCGCGGCGCAGCTTCACGGCTTATTCGGACCGCGGCCGAGCAGCTTGGCCATTTCCTCTTCGAGCGATTCCATGGGATCCGGCAGCTGCGGCGGCTCATGGGGCGCTCCTTCAGGCGCCGGGGGCGGCGGAATAATGTCCGTGGAAGGTTTGAAGGGAGGAGCGGGACGCGCTGGCCAACGCAAAAAGCCTGGCGCGATCGCCGGTGCGGCGGGTTTCGGCGGCGGATTGAAAGCTGCCGCGGGGGAGTCGGGCTCGAGTCTCGCCGGCGGCTCGGCAAGCGGTTTGCTGTCGGGGCGCGGCGGCGTGCGACGCGAGGGCGCGGCAGTGGGCGCCGGAGCGCCGCGGCTCACGGGCTGCAGCCGCAGGGCCGCGGCGATTTCCGGCGCGGCCGGTTGCTGCGGTTCGGGAATCACTGGCCCGAGCGGCAGCGGCATGACGGGCGGCATCGGAGTTGCCGGCGGAAGTTTAGGCTCCGCCGGTTTCGGCGGCGTGACCGACTCCTTGCTGTCCTTGTCGCGGATCTCTTTAGCGTCTTTATCGCGCGGCTCCTTTTCGCGGCCGCGCGTCTCCCGCGAATCGCGCGCTTCGGCGCGGACGATCTGCGATTCGATCAGAACGTCGTTAGGCCCGCCGATCATGATGAGATGTTCGGTGTTGTCGCGACGCACGATCACGAGCTGGCGCTGCCGATCGAGGTCGAAGGCATCCACGATGCCCAGCCGGAGCTGCCTTCCTCTGCCGCCGGCCATCCGCAGCCGGCGTCCGAAAGCGAGCCGAAAGATCAACCAGATAAGCACTGCGGCGACAAAGAAACAGATCGCCACGGCGGCAATAATGCCGGGTTTTTCCCCAAGGCTGCTCAACACCGACATGGAACGCTCGCTTAAACCTTACCTTACCTAAAGATACGCCCGCACCGACCGCAGCCGGTGGGATCATCGCATTTTGATCTATCGCATTTGGACATAACAGGCCAGCTTTTGGGCCGACCCGGGTATCCTAGCACGGCTTCCTGCGAGGCACCGTTCAAGGTTAAGAAATAGTTAAAGGCCGAGCGGCATGGAAGCCAGGCTCGCCTTCGGCGGCCTCGGAGACAAAAGAAATATCTCGATTGCAATGCAAGAACGAGCGCCCCATCCTGCCGAATCGAACGTGGCTGCGGCACTGCCGAGGCGAAGGCGGGTGAATTGCCTCTACGCGGACGGCCGATATCGGAACTCGCTTGTCTTAGAATGGCTTTACGCATCATCTTAGCAAAGAGCTTGACGTTTCGGATCAGTGCCGTCTGGCGCCACTTGCGACGGAAGTGAGCCGAATGACCGACCAGCCGCTTGCCTTCGATCGCACCGCACGCGCGGGAAGCCCGGCGCTGGTTTTGCTTTTCGCCGCGTGTCTCGTGGTGCCGGTTGCCGCCTTCTCGGTTCTGCCGAAGGAAACCGCGGGCACGCTGGTCATCGGCCTTTTGACGCTGCTCGCGGTCATCGGGATTTTCGGGCTCTTCGGCTACGCCGTCGGATTCCTGCAATTCTCCGGGCGGGCGCTGCGCAACGATCTCACCAAACTCGTCTGCGACAGCGGGCCCGAAGGTCTCCTCGTCTGCGATGCCGACGGCAAGATTCTGTATGCCAACGAAATCTATACGCGACTCTCGGGCGCCGCCGATGCCAGTCAGTTGAGGACGGTGGAGCGTCTCTTTTCCGGCCCGGCCGACGTTTCGGAAGCGATCTACCGGCTCGCCGAGGCGGCGCGGGAGGGCAAGCGCAATTCCGAGGAACTGCGGCTAGCCCCGCCGCTGAGCGGCGATGCCGAGGTCGGCTGGTATCGCATCCGCGTGCGGCCGCTCAACTATCGCGGCGGCAAACGCACGACCCTGTGGTCGGTCGCCGACGTTACGCGCGAGCGCGAACGGCACGAAAACGTCTTTCAGGAACTGCAGCACGCCATCGACTTCCTCGATCATGCGCCGGCCGGCTTTTTCTCGTGCGACGCGTCGGGCGGCGTGTCCTATATGAACGCGACGCTCGCGCAATGGCTCGATTACGACCTCGCGCAAGTCGGCTCTGGCGGCGTGGAACTCGGCGATTTCGCGGCGGGCGGCGGCGCGGTGCTGCTTTCGAGCCTGAGCGGTGCGCCGGGAGAAGTAGTAACCGAGCAGTTCGACATGGAGTTCCGGCGCCGCAACGGCCAGAGCCTGCCGGTCCGGCTTCTGCATCGCGTCGCCTTCGGTCAAGACGGCGTGCCGGGCGCGTCGCGCACGCTCGTTTTCAACCGCGCCCCCGGCGAAGAGCCGAGCGAGGATCTGCGCGCGGCGGAGGTACGATTCGCACGGGTGTTCAATGCCACGCCGATGGCGATCGCCATCGTCGATCGGGACGGGCGCGTCAAACGCTCGAACGCCGCTTTTGCCAGATTGATGCCGGAAGCGCTCAAAGGCGCCGAGCAGCGCAGCATCTATGCCGGCGTGCTGGAGGGCGACCGCGCCTCGCTCGAAGCGGCGATCGCCGCCGCCGCGACGGCAAAAAGCGATGTCGCGCCGGTCGACGTCGGCCTCAAAGGCGAGCGCGGCCGCTCGGCGCGGCTATTGATTTCGGCCGCCGACGAGGGCGACGGGCCGGGCGCGACGATCTATGCGCTCGACACGACGGAGCTGCGCACGCTCAAGGAGAATTTCGCGCAATCGCAGAAAATGCAGGCCATCGGCCAGCTTGCCGGCGGCGTCGCGCACGATTTCAACAACGTCTTGACGGCGATCATTGGCTATTCCGACCTGCTGCTCGCCAACCATCGGCCGACCGATCCGTCCTTTCAGGACATCATGCAGATCAAGCAGAATGCCAACCGCGCCGCCGGATTGGTGCGCCAGCTGCTCGCCTTCTCGCGCCGCCAGACGCTGCGTCCCGAGATCATTCAGCTCGGCGATGCGCTCTCCGAACTGTTGATCCTGTTGCGCCGCCTGGTCGGCGAGAAGATCAGCCTCGATTTGCGCCACGGGCGCGATCTGTGGCTCGTCAAGGCCGATCTCAATCAGCTGGAGCAGGTGGTCATCAATCTGGTGGTCAATGCCCGCGATGCGATGCCGGAGGGCGGCCGGATTGAATTGCGCGTCAACAATCTTGCCGCGGCGGAATGCGCCCAGCTCGGCGAAGAAGCCCTGCCAGCGGCCGAATACGTGATGATCGAAGTCGAAGACACCGGAACCGGAATCGCGGCCGGGGTGCGCGAGAAGATCTTCGAGCCGTTCTTCACGACCAAAGAGGTCGGCAAAGGCACCGGGCTCGGGCTTTCCATGGTCTACGGCATCGTCAAACAGACCGGCGGCTTCGTATTCTGCGATTCGGAGCCGGGGGCGGGCACGACGTTTCGCATCCTCTTGCCGCGCTACGTCGCGCGCGCCGAGGAGGAAGAAGCGCGCAGGGAACCGGCCAGGAAAGCCGCCGCGGATCTCACCGGACACGGCACCATCCTGCTCGTCGAAGACGAAGAGGCGGTACGCGCCTTCGGTGCGCGGGCGCTCGCGGCGCGCGGATATAGCGTACTCGAGGCGGCGAACGGGGCCGAGGCGCTCGATCTGGTCGACAGGAATCCCGATAAGATCGACCTCATCGTTTCCGACGTGGTGATGCCGGAAATGGACGGGCCGACAATGTTCGGGGAATTGTGCAAGCGCGGCGTGGCGGCCAAGGTGATCTTCGTTTCGGGCTACGCCGAGGAGGCGTTCGCCAAGAATTTGCCCGAGGGCCAAGACTTCGGGTTCCTCGCCAAGCCGTTCACCCTGAAGCAATTGATCGAGGCGGTCAAAAACGCCGCCGCGCCGGCTGCCTAAGCGCAGTGGGAACCGGATTATGAGGCTTTGTCAAAAGGAGGCTTGCGGAATAGAACAAAAGGAGTACAATTCTAGAGATCGGCGGCCTGCCATTGTCCGCTTCAAACGCCCGTGTCAGAAGGATCATGTCGATGACCCAAGCGAATCTCCGCCTTGTGGAAGGAACGTCAGTGGACAAGACCAAGGCGCTGGATGCGGCCTTGTCGCAGATCGAACGCAACTTCGGCAAAGGTTCGATCATGCGCCTCGGCAAAAGTCAGAAAGTGGTCGAGATCGAGACCATTTCGTCGGGCTCGCTCGGCCTTGACATCGCGCTCGGCGTCGGCGGCCTGCCGCGCGGCCGCGTGATCGAGATTTACGGGCCCGAATCCTCCGGCAAGACGACGCTCACGCTGCATGTAATCGCCGAAGCGCAGAAGCGGGGCGGGGTTTGCGCCTTCGTCGATGCGGAACATGCGCTCGATCCCGTCTATGCACGCAAACTCGGCGTCAATCTCGAAGATCTTCTGATCTCGCAGCCCGATACCGGCGAACAGGCGCTGGAGATCACCGACACGCTGGTGCGCTCCGGCGCCATCGACGTGCTGGTCGTCGATTCGGTCGCCGCTTTGACGCCGCGCGCCGAGATCGACGGCGAAATGGGCGACAGCCAGCCCGGCCTTCAGGCCCGCCTCATGAGCCAGGCGCTGCGCAAGCTCACCGCCTCGATCTCCAAGTCGCAGACCATGGTGATCTTCATCAACCAGATCCGCATGAAGATCGGCGTCCTCTACGGCAGCCCGGAAACCACTACGGGCGGCAATGCCCTGAAGTTCTACGCTTCGGTCCGTCTCGACATCCGCCGGATCGGCTCGATCAAGGAGCGCGAGGAGATCATCGGCAACCAGACCCGCGTGAAAGTGGTCAAGAACAAGGTCGCCCCGCCGTTCAAACAGGTCGAGTTCGACATCATGTATGGGGCGGGAATTTCGAAGATGGGCGAACTTGTCGATCTTGGCGTCAAGGCCGGCGTCGTCGAGAAATCCGGCGCCTGGTTCTCCTACGATAGCCAGAGGCTCGGCCAGGGCCGCGAGAACGCCAAAGCCTATTTGAAGAGCAATCCGGAAATCGCCGCGCGGATCGAACAAGCGATCCGGGAGAATTCCGGGCTCATCGCGGAACGCATTCTCGACCCCGGCGAGAGCGAGGAAAGTAACGAAATGGACGCCTGAGGCGAGCCCGTCGGCGCTCGACAGGCCGAATGGAGCGGGTTAGAAGAAAACCTCTCCCTTTTGGACTGATCGTCGCGGCATTAAGTTTGCCGCCGCGCCAACGGATGCAACGTTTATGAACGGCGTCAACGAGATCAGGACCGAATTCCTCGAATTTTTTGCCCGCAACGGGCATGAGATCGTCGCTTCGTCGCCGCTTATCCCGCGCAACGATCCGACGCTCATGTTCACCAACGCCGGCATGGTGCAGTTCAAGAACGTCTTTACGGGTCTTGAGAAGCGGCCGTACCGCCGCGCCGCCAGCGCGCAGAAATGCGTGCGCGCCGGCGGCAAGCACAACGACCTCGACAAAGTGGGCTACACGGCGCGCCACCACACGTTTTTCGAGATGCTCGGCAATTTCTCCTTCGGCGATTATTTCAAGGCCGAGGCAATTGAATTTGCCTTTACCTTGCTCACCAAACATTTCGATCTGCCGAAGAAACGTCTGCTCGTCACCGTCTATCACGATGACGACGAAGCCTACGAACTTTGGAAAAAAATCGCTGGCTTTCCGGCTGCGAAGATCATTCGCATCCCGACCTCCGACAACTTCTGGTCGATGGGCGACGCCGGCCCCTGCGGTCCTTCCTCGGAAATTTTTTTCGACCAGGGCGACGAATTCGCGGGCGGGCCGCCGGGCAGCGCCGACGAAGACGGCGACCGGTTTCTCGAATTCTGGAACCTCGTCTTCATGCAATACGAGCAGATACGGCCGGGCGAGCGCATCGGCCTGCCGCGCCCCTCGATCGATACCGGCATGGGGATCGAGCGCATCGCCGCGATCCTGCAAGGCGTCCCGTCGAATTACGACATCGATTTGATGCGCGCGCTGATTCTCGCCGTCTCCGCGGCGACCGGCGTCGATCCGGATGGTCCGCAGAAGGCCAGCCATCGCGTGATCGCCGACCATCTGCGCGCCTCGGCTTTTCTCGTCGCCGCTGGCGTCCTGCCTTCGAACGAGGGGCGCGGCTATGTGCTGCGGCGGATCATGCGCCGCGCCATGCGCCACGCGCAGCTGCTCGGCACCGAGAAGCCGTTGCTGTGTCGGCTGGTGCCGGTTCTGGTGCGTGAAATGGGGCAGGCCTATCCCGAGCTCGTTCGCGCCCAGGCGCTCATCGTCGAGACTCTGCAGCTCGAAGAGACGAGATTCAGGGTCACGCTTACCCGCGGGCTCGCGATGCTCGATGAGGTCGCAAGCAGTCTGCCTAGCGGTGCAGTCCTGCCGGGTAATATCGCATTCAAGCTCTACGATACTTACGGCTTCCCGCTCGATCTCACTGAAGATCACTTGCGCCTACGGCATATCAAGGTTGATCGTGGAGGATTTGATGCTGCCATGCAGCTGCAACGGATCGAGGCGCGCAAGGCCTGGGCTGGCTCGGGTGAAGCTGTGACGGAATCGATCTGGTTCGACCTTAGAGCGGAGCTCGGGGCGATCGAGTTTCTTGGTTACGATACGGAATGTGCGGAAGGCATCATCTTGGCTATCGTGAAGGACGGCCTCGAAGTGGTTAAGCTTCTGGAGGGCGAACGGGGCCAAATCATTGTTAATCAGACGCCGTTCTATGGCGAATCGGGTGGCCAAATGGGGGATAGGGGCTCGATTTCCGGCCCAAACCTCGTTTTCCACGTTACCGACACAAAAAAGAAACTCGGAGATCTCATCATTCATGAGGGTTGGGTCGAGCACGGCCAAGCCGCGCTGGGCCGCGAAGTCACACTTAAAGTGGATCACGGACGGCGTAGCGCGTTGCGCGCCAACCATTCCGCTACGCATCTGCTGCACGAGGCATTGCGCCGGGTGCTCGGCGACCACGTCGCGCAAAAGGGATCGCTCGTCGCGCCCGACCGGCTGCGCTTCGACTTCGCCCATCAAAAGCCGATCGGCCCGGAAGAACTGGCACGAATCGAAGATATCGCCAACCGCGCGGTGCTTGCCAACGCGCCGGTCGAGACGCGTCTCATGGATCTCGACGACGCCATCGCCTCGGGCGCGCGCGCTCTGTTCGGCGAGAAATACGGCGACCAAGTTCGCGTCGTCTCGATGGGAAACGCCGCCGAGATTCTCGACGATTCGGTCGACGCGTCGCGCGCCAACGCGCCGTTTTCGGTCGAGCTCTGCGGCGGCACGCACGTGAGCCGCACCGGCGACATTGGCCTCATTTCCATCCTCTCCGAATCGCCGGTCGCCGCCGGCGTGCGGCGCATCGAGGCCAAGACCCGCGACGCCGCGCGCCATCATCTGAATGCCGAGGCGCGGCGCCTGCAGGAACTCGCGCATGCGCTCAGGACGCCGCAAGACGAAGCCGCCGATCGCCTCGCACAGGTGCTCGAAGAACGCCGCAAACTCGAACGCGATCTCGCTGAGGCGCGCAAGCAGCTTGCGATGGGCGGCGCGGAGGCAGCCGCGATCGAAGAAATCGGCGGCGTGAAATTCCTCGGCAAGGAAGTTTCGGGCGTCGAAATGAAAGACTTAAAATCGCTCGCCGACGAAGGTAAACGGAGCCTCGGGTCGGGCGTCGTAGCGATCGTCGGCGTCGGCGGCGACGGCAAGGCGGGCGTGGTGGTCGGGGTCACCGAGGATTTGACCCGGCGCTTCGACGCCATCGCGCTGGCCCGGCTTGCCGCGGAGAAACTTGGCGGCAAGGGCGGAGGCGGGCGGCGCGATTTGGCGCAAGCCGGAGGTCCCAATGGCGCAAGCGCCCCGGCCGCGCTTGCCGCGATCGCCGCCTCGCTTCGCGAGCCGGCCGACGCCGTCTGAACGGCCCAAAAAGCGGCAAGCGGACAAGGCTCCGCAAATTCCTTCCTGTGTACGGAACCGGGCGGCCGCCCAACGGGTTTAAGCACGACCGTAGGCAATCCGCCGCGAA
>JASHSB010000066.1 GCA_030036945.1 Methylovirgula sp.
CCGGCGTTGTTGATGAGAATATCGATCGGTCCGCTTTCTCGCGTGACCGCCGCGACGCCTTCCCGGCACGCGGCAAAATCGGCCACATCCCAATGCCGGACAGGGATCTGCGTCTGCTTCGCAAAGGCCTCGGCGTCGGCATCATTGCCGAAATAATTCGCGACTACGGAATAGCCGGATTTCTTCAGAAGCTTTGCGGTCGCGGCGCCGATGCCGCTCACGCCGCCGGTGATCAGCGCCGTTCTCACCGTTGCCTCGTTTCACCGACCGGAGGTCGGTTGTTTCCCGATTTGCCTAAGCCCGTCAGCATAGAGCGCGACGACCTGCCAGCCGCAGTCCTTGAACAGGTCGTTGACGCGGCGCATCTGCGCAATCATCCGGTCAGTTCGTTGATGCAATTGGTCGCAGTAGTCCGCGATCGCGCTCCCCGGGTCGTCGCCGATCTTCGGCGGAAGGAAACATTTCGTCGCCTGTTCGGTTTCGATCCGCAGCAACTCGGTTTCGCTTTCCCAAATGGCACGCGTCGTTTTGACCATCAGCTCGTTGAGCTGCGTAAACAGCGCCGCGCCACGATCCTGCGCTTCGACAAGATTGAATGGGAATTGCGTTTCGGAGGCTTTTGCGCTGCCATGCGGTGTATCGTGCATATCTTCCTCCATCGTACGAAAAATTCACTCTTTAATATCCATGCGCCAAGACATTGATTTCGATCAAAAATGGATTTCTCGCCTTCCCGACGTGCACGGTTGATTCCAATCAATTCGTCGCCGATCGAGCCGCGTAGATTTCCCAACGCGATTCTCATTCAAAGGAATCCTGCATGTCCGAATTACGCCTTGCGGAGAAGAGCACCGGTGCCGGTCGAACCCCAGCGACGATCGAAAATACCGTTCCTTCAGCAAACGAAGCGGCAAGCGGAAATCTCGTTGCGGCCGGCAGCGTTGCATCGGTGGGGGAAGACTCGTTCGATCGCCTATTGCATGCTCGCCAGGCTCGATTTACGGGCTCGCTTTCGCTGATATCGTTGGCGCTCGCCTATTGCGATTGGAGCCTGCATCTCGCCAATGCGCCGGGACTGCGTCTCGAGTTGATGGAACTCGCGGCGCGCCAGTGGGCGCGATTTGCCTCGCCATCGCAATGGACGAAACCGCAACCGGGCGACCGGCGATTCCGCGACGATACCTGGGAGCATCCGCCTTATAATGCGGTCGCGCAGGCTTTTCTTCTCGGCGAGCAATGGTGGCATGCGGCCACCGCTTGTCTGCCCGGCGTCACGAAATCACATGCGAATATGGTGTCGTTCGTCGCGCGGCAGATGCTGGACGTCTTCGCTCCGTCGAACTTCCCACTGACCAATCCAGAAGTCATGCGAGCAACGGTCGCGCAACGCGGTTGGAACTTCGTCAGAGGCTACCAGAACTTTCTAGAAGACGCCCGCCGGCTAGTGAACCATCTGCCGCTCGATGCAACGAAGGACTTCGTCGTTGGCAAGGACGTCGCGGTGACGCCGGGTAAGGTGGTGCTGCGCAACGAGCTGATGGAACTCATCCAGTATGCGCCGACGACCGAGCAGGTTCGGCCGGAGCCGATCCTCATCATCCCGGCATGGATCATGAAATATTACATCCTCGATCTGTCACCGCACGATTCGCTGATACGCTATCTGGTCTCCCAGGGCTATACCGTTTTCTGTATTTCCTGGCGCAATCCCGGGCCGGAATTGCGTGACGTCGGCCTCGAAGATTACCGGCGTCTCGGGCTGATGGCGGCGCTTGATGCCGTCAACGCGATTTGTGGCGCCCATAAGGTGCATGCGTGCGGTTACTGCCTGGGCGGCACGCTGCTTGCCATCGCCGCGGCCGCCATGGCCCGCGACGCGGACAACCGATTGGCAAGCCTGACCTTGCTCGCCGCGCAGACCGATTTCACGGAAGCCGGCGAGCTTCAGCTCTTTACGGACGAAAGCGAGCTCGCGCTGCTCGACGACGTGATGTGGAAGCAGGGTTATTTGGACAGCGCGCAGATGGCAGGCGCGTTCCAGATGCTGCGTTCGAACGATCTCATTTGGTCGCGGCTGATTACGACTTATCTGCTCGGCGAACGCGACCCCCCCTTCGATCTCATGGCATGGAACGCCGATGCGACGCGGATGCCGTATCGCATGCATTCCGAATATCTGCGCGACATGTTCCTCCACAACGACCTTGCCGAGGGGCGGTATGAGGTCGAGGGCAAGCCCGTCGCCATTTCCGAAATCCGTCTGCCGATCTTTTCGGTGAGCACGGAAACGGATCATGTGGCGCCTTGGCATTCGGTCTATAAGATCCATCTGCTCAACCAAGGCGACATTACTTTCGTCCTTGCCTCGGGCGGACATAACGCCGGAATCGTCAGCGAGCCAGGCCATCCAAACCGGCATTACCGCATCGAACGCCGCGCGCCGCGTGCTCCCTATCTCAATCCGGACGAGTGGGCTGCTAAAGCCGCCGAGCACGACGGTTCGTGGTGGCCGGTGTGGGTAGCGTGGCTCGATGCCCGCTCCGGCGCGCTGGCGCCGCCGCCACCGTTGGCCCCCGCGGATTATCCGGCGCTTGCCGACGCCCCCGGCACATATGTCCGCGAGCGTTGAGGCCCGCCTAATGAGTATGCGCGCCACACCCGACATGATCGAGAACCGTACGTTCGACGAGATGGAGGTCGGCGAGCATGCGAGTCTTTCGCGTACCGTGGTCCAACAGGATATCGATCTCTTCGCCGTAGTTTCCGGCGACATCAATCCAGCGCATCTCGATCCGGCCTACGCCCAGACCGATACGTTCCACAAGATCGTCGCGCACGGCATGCTCGGTGCGGGTCTCATCTCGAGCGTACTCGGCACGAAATTGCCCGGCCCGGGTACCATCTATCTCGGCCAGGACTTACGGTTTTTACGTCCCGTGAGCGTCGGTGATACGATCACCGCGACATTGACGGTCAAAGAGAAGCGGCCGGGCAAAAGCGAAGTTGTCCTTGATTGCTGCTGCGCCAACCAGAATGGCGATACGGTAATCGAAGGCACCGCCTATGTGCGTGCGCCATCTGAAAAGGTACGGCGGCCGCGCGTCGAATTGCCGGAAGTGCGGCTCAGCCGCCACGAACGATTCCGCGCCTTGCTCGCAGCGACGGCGGGGCGGGAGCCGCTGGCTACGGCCGTCGCTCACCCTTGCGACGCCAATGCCATCGGAGCGGCCGTGGAAGCGGCGAAGGCCGGGCTGATTGCGCCGATCCTGGTTGGCCCGAACGCCAAGATCCTCAAGGCGGCAGAGGCGGCGAAGGTCGATATCTCCCCCTATCCAATCGTCGACGCGCCGCATAGCGAGGCAGCCGCTGCTATGGCCGTTGGCCTCGTCCAAAAGGGCGAAGCCGGTCTTCTGATGAAAGGCTCGCTCCATACCGACGAACTGCTGCGAGCGGTGCTCGCTCCGGGGAGCGGCCTACGCACCGGGCGCAGACTGAGCCACGTCTATCTCATGGACGTGCCGACCTATCCGCGGCCTTTGCTCATCACCGATGCCGCCGTGAATATCGCGCCGAATCTTGAAGAAAAACGCGACATTATTCAGAACGTGATCGATCTCGCGCATGTGATGGGTATTGCGACGCCGCGCGTCGCAATCCTTTCGGCGATCGAGACCGTCAATCCGAAGCTGCCCTCTACGTTGGATGCCGCGGCGCTTTGCAAAATGGCGGACCGTGGCCAGATCACCGGCGCGCTGCTAGACGGTCCGCTCGCCTTCGACAACGCGGTAAGCCCCGCCGCCGCGGCGGAAAAGGGGATCGTTTCCAAGGTCGCGGGGCAAGCCGATATTCTCGTCGTTCCCGATCTCGAGTCCGGCAACATGCTGGCAAAACAGCTGACCTTTCTGGCCGGCGCCGATGCAGCCGGCGTCGTGCTCGGCGCGCGCGTACCGATCATCCTGACGAGCCGCGCCGATGCCGAGCGCACCCGCATCGCATCCTGCGCCGTAGCCGTGTTGATCGCCCGCAGAAGGGCGGCTTTGCCGCAGGTCGAGGCCTGAACATGGCTGACGCGATTCTTGCGTTCAATGCGGGTTCGTCGAGCATCAAGTTTTCATTGTTTGAAGCGGGCGGAGCGGGGCGGCTTGCGTTGGCGTCGCGCGGCAAGTTGGAAGAGCGGGAGACCCGGCAATATTTCGTCGCCCACGATCCGAACGATAACGTGCTCACCGAGGAAACATGGCGCGGGCAATCCTTTCTCCCGCTCGTTGAGAAAGTCATCGGCTGGGCGGAGCGACATCTTGGCGCCGACCGGCTTCTGGCCGCCGGCCACCGCGTTGTGCATGGCGGCGCGGATCACAGCAAGCCCGAGCGCGTCACGCCCGAGCTTCTCGCCGCCCTCGATCGATTGACGCCGCTCGCGCCTTTGCACGAGCCGCATAACCTTGCGCCCATTCGTGCCATCGCCGTCGCGCGCCCGGAGCTTCCGCAGGTCGCCTGTTTCGATACGGCCTTCCACCGCACGATGCCCGTGGCCGCCACCCGCTTCGCGCTGCCGCGTTCCTACGAAGACGAGGGCGTGCGGCGCTACGGCTTTCACGGCCTCTCCTACGAATATCTTTCCCGCCGGTTGCGCGAACTCGCGCCCGATCTGGCAAAAGGCCGCGTCATTGCCGCGCATCTCGGCAACGGCGCGAGCCTTTGCGCCATGCGCGACGGGCGCAGCATCGACACGACCATGGGCTTTACGCCGCTCGACGGGTTAATGATGGGTACGCGCTGCGGTAATCTTGACCCTGGCGTCGTCCTCTACCTCGAGCAGCGGCGCGGGCTGAGCGCCAAAGAGGTCGAGGATCTACTCTACCGTAAATCCGGCCTGCTCGGCGTCTCCGGAATCGCCGGCGACATGCGCACGCTTCTCGCCAGCAGCGATCCGCGCGCGCGCGAAGCGATCGAACTCTTCGTCTTCCACATCGCGCGCGAGATCGGCGCGCTGACAAGTTCGCTCGGCGGTCTCGACGGCCTCGTGTTCAGCGCGGGAATCGGCGAACATGCGCCGGAGATCCGCGCGATGGTCTGCGAGAAACTTGGGTGGCTCGGGGTTGCACTCGATCCACAAGCCAATGCCCACAACGCACCGCTCATCGGCGCGCCGTCGAGCCGTGTCGCAGTTCGGGTCATCCCGACGGACGAAGAAGCGATGATTGGCCGCCATACCCTGGATTTGATCCGGCCGGCGGCCGCGGCGGCGTCGGCTGAGAGGAAGACAAGATGCCCGGCAACGAGACCGCCGGATTGAGCGAGGCGGAAGCCGCCCGGCGTCTTGCCCAATATGGCGAGAATGCGCTCGCCGAACACCGCACGAGCGTACTCGAACGTCTGGCGCACTTCTTCTGGGGACCGATTCCTTGGATGATCGAAATCGCGGCGACGCTTTCCTCGCTGCTGAAACATTGGGACGATCTCGCCATCATCCTGGCGATGCTTTTCATCAATGCCGGCGTCGGCTTCTGGCAGGAATTCAAGGCGGGCAACGCGATTGCCTTGCTACAGATACGTCTGGCGCCTAAGGCGCGCGTAAAGCGCGACGGCGCCTGGAAGGATATCGAGGCGCGGCTGTTGGTGCCTGGCGACGTCGTGCTGGTGAAGCTTGGCAATATCATTCCCGCCGACATAAGATTGCTCGATGGCGACTACCTCGGCGTCGATCAATCGGCGCTGACCGGCGAATCGCTCCCGGTCGACAAGCGGGTGGGCGACGATGTTTATTCCGGCTCGATCGCCAAGCAAGGCGAAATGATCGGCTGCGTCACTGCGACGGGAACGAGCACTTATTTCGGCAAGACCGCGCGTCTCGTCGAAGGGGCTAAGACCGAATCGCACTTCCAACGTGCCGTGATACGCATCGGCAATTTTCTGATTCTTATGACCGTCGGTTTGGTCGTCATGATCGGAATTGCCGCCTTCTTGCGCCACGACCCGTTGGTGGAAACGCTGCAATTCGCGCTGATCCTAACGGTCGCGTCGATTCCCGTTGCATTGCCGGCGGTGCTGTCGGTCACCATGGCGGTCGGCGCCGAACACCTTGCCAGGATGCGCGCGATCGTCTCGCACCTCGTCTCCATCGAGGAGATGGCCGGTATGAATATGCTGTGCACGGACAAGACCGGGACGTTGACGAAGAACGAGCTCACCCTGGGCGAAGCGCAGCCGGCGGCCGGAACCAAGCCGGACGACCTTCTCTTTGTCGCAGCATTGGCTTCGCGCCGCGATGCGCCCGACGCGATCGATGCCGCGATCCTTGCCGGCGCGCACGCCGGCAAGGAACTCGACGACTATACCGTTGCGGCGTTTCATCCCTTCGATTCCGTGGCGAAGCGGGCGGAAGCTGAGGTCGAAAAACAGGGCAAGCGCTTCCGCGTCGCCAAAGGCGCGCCGCAGGTCATCGTCGACCTGTGCGATCTCGGCCCCGAAGATCGTAAATCGGTCGCGACGCAGGTGGATGCCGACGCAGCCAAAGGGTTCCGCACGCTCGGCGTCGCTAAGACCGACGAGGCGGCCAAATGGCATTTCCTTGGGTTGGTTCCATTGTTCGATCCGCCGCGTGAGGACTGCGCTGAGACGATCGCGGCAACGCGCGGCATGGGGCTCAAGATCAAAATGGTGACGGGCGATCACGAGGCGATCGCCCGTCAGATCGCCAGGCAAGTTAGGCTCGGCGAAAACATCGTGGTTGCCGACGCCGTTTTCGGCGACGATATGCTCGCCGATCGCCTCCCAGCCATCGTGGCGGCGGACGGATTTGCGCGGGTTTTTCCGGAGCACAAGTTCGCAATCGTGAAGGCGCTTCAGGATGCCGGCTATATCGTCGGCATGACCGGCGACGGCGTGAACGACGCGCCGGCGCTCAAGCAGGCGGATGTCGGAATCGCCGTCAGCAGCGCCACGGATGCGGCGCGTGCCGCAGCCGACCTTGTCCTAACGGCGCCCGGCCTCTCGGTGATCACGCGCACGATCGAACAGGCCCGCCAGATCTTCGAGCGCATGACAGGATATGCGATCTATCGGATCGCCGAGACGACTCGCGTCCTGCTGTTCATGACGGCAAGCATTCTCATCTTCGACTTTTATCCCGTCACGGCAGTGATGATCGTTCTACTTGCGCTGCTCAACGACGTGCCGATCATGATGATCGCTTACGACAACGCCCCGGTCGCCTTGCGGCCGACTCGGTGGGACATGAGATGGGTGCTCGTCGTTGCCTCGGTGCTCGGTACGGTCGGCGTCCTTGCCAGCTTTGGAATCTTCTGGATCGCTCGCGACTATTTTCATCTCAAACCCGGAATCGTGCAGTCGGTGGTTTTCCTCAAGCTGCTCGTAGCGGGGCACATGACAATCTATCTCACCCGCAACAAAGGCGCTGTCTGGGAACGGCCGCTGCCGAACTGGAAACTCATCGTGCCCTGTGAATGCACGCAACTCGCTGGAACGTTCGCGGTGGTCTACGGATGGTTCATGGCGCCGATCGGCTGGGGGCTGGCGCTGCTGGTCTGGGTTTATGCCTTAGGCTTCTTCTTGATCGCGAGCGGCGTGAAGATCCTCATTTATCGAACGTTTGCCCATTTCCGCAACGAGGGGGCGGAAGATTTTCCGGCTGGCGAAACGCGCGTGGAAGCGTAGATAGCAGCGGGAGGCCGCCGTCTGCCAAAGATCGCCGCTATTTGTCCACCCATTCCCCGCCCATTTTGCGGTACTGCCGTTTCACGGCCGCCCAGGCGATCCGATGCGCGGTTTCCTCGCGCTCCGCGCCGCGATCGGCATAGCGCTCCCAAGCGTTGTTGAAGGCACCACGATAGATCTCCTGGGCATGCGGCGGCAGATGTTCGCGGACCGGGTCGGGAAGATCTTCGATCGATTCGTAAGGCATTTCCTTCACTCTTCTCCCGAGGCAATAGGCCCTATCCCGGCGGTGTATGGCCTTGACGCGGATCAAGCGGCGCCGAGGCCCGTTCCTAGCCGCAATCGTAGCGGTCTCAGGTTCTTGCCATCCGATGCTTCCGGCTGTCGGCAACGCGACGCGAAATTCGCGGCGGGCGCGGCACGACATGATCCAGATCAAAGCGCAGGCGTAAAACCTCCCGGACATTCGACCCATGCCCAGGCACCATCTCTTTCGCGACGTCGCGCTGGTTACCACCATAAAGTTGATGGTGATCCTCGCCGCGGGTTGGCTGGTGTTTGGCAATCCTCCAAAAATCGATTCTCGGGATACCTTGGTGAAACTGACGGGCAGCGACAATTTCTCTTCGAGAGGTTCGTTACCGTGAACACAATGGACGTCGTACAGCTCTCGCGCCTCCAGTTCGGCCTGACGGCGATGTATCATTTCCTATTCGTTCCTCTGACGCTCGGGCTGTCCATTTTGCTCGGCATCATGGAGAGCGTTTACGTCATGACGGGCCGCGAGATCTGGCGGCAAATGACCAAGTTCTGGGGCCTGCTTTTTGGCATCAACTTCGCCATGGGGGTGGCGACCGGCATTACCATGGAATTCCAGTTCGGCATGAACTGGGCCTATTACAGCCATTACGTCGGTGATATATTCGGCGCGCCGCTGGCGATCGAAGGCCTCATGGCATTCTTTCTTGAGGCGACCTTCATCGGCCTGTTCTTCTTCGGCTGGGACAAGCTTTCGAAGGTCGGGCATCTCGTCGTTACTTGGCTCGTGGCACTCGGCTCGAATCTTTCGGCACTGTGGATCCTCATTGCCAACGGCTGGATGCAGCATCCGGTCGGCGCCCGCTTCAATCCCGACACGATGCGCATGGAGGTCACAGATTTCTCAGCAGTGATCCTCAACCCCGTCGCGCAGGCGAAGTTCGTGCACACGGTGAGCGCCGGTTATGTTACCGGCTCGGTTTTCGTGCTGGCAATCAGCGCCTACTATTTGCTGCGCGGCAGGCATGTCGAACTCGCCAAACGCTCGATGACGGTCGCGGCGAGTTTCGGACTGGCCGCAGCGCTCTCCGTGGTCGTGCTCGGCGACGAAA
>JASHSB010000067.1 GCA_030036945.1 Methylovirgula sp.
ATGAGACGCATATCTCCGCGTTCGCCACCGAGCTTGTCGGCGCGGACGGCCGTGCCTCACGCCTTTACCTGCATTCTTCGCCGGAATTCGCTGCCAAGAAATTGCTTGCCGCGGGCGAAGAACGCATCTTCAGCCTCGCTCATGTCTTCCGCAACCGCGAGCGCGGCACACTTCACCATCCCGAGTTCACGATGCTCGAATGGTACCGCGCGCGGGAACCGTATACACAACTCTTTGCCGATTGTTCGGCATTGCTTGCCGCCGCTGCGGCGGTGGCCGGAACCGCGCATCTGCGCTTTCGCGCGGCGTGCATCGACCCGCAAGCACCGCCCGAGATCCTCGCCGTGGCGGATGCGTTCCGGCGTTACGCCGGCATCGATTTGCTGCAGACTTATGATGCGTCGGGCTGCGACGCGCGGGCGTTGGCGGAGCAGGCGGCGAAGCTCGGCCTGCGGGTCGTCGCGGACGACACATGGACGGATCTTTTCAGCAAGATCTTCTCGGAGAAGATCGAACTGCAACTTGGCTACGGCCGCGCGACCTTGCTCGTCGATTACCCTGCCCCGCTCGCGGCGCTCGCGCGACTTCAAGAGGATCGGCGTTTCGCCGAGCGGTTCGAGCTTTATGTTTGCGGCATGGAACTCGCCAACGGATTTGGCGAACTCATCGATGCGGTCGAGCAGCGTCGCCGGTTTGAGGCGGCGATGGCGGAACGACAAAGAATTTATGGCGATACCTATCCGATCGACGAAGAATTTCTCGCCGCGCTCGCCGCGATGCCGCCGGCCTGCGGCGTCGCGCTGGGCTTCGACCGGCTGGTCATGTTGGCAACCGGCGCGGAACGCATCGAGGATGTACTGTGGACGCCGGTCGCCGAAGAAGGAACGCAGGGATGAACATTGTGAGCGTCGAGGATTTGATCGAGGCCGGCCTCGTACCGACGTCGCGCCGCGCCGCGCTCGACAAAGTCGGTACACGTTACGCCGTCGGGATCAGCGCCCCGCTGGCGTCCCTGATCGACCCCGGCGATCCCGACGATCCGATCGCCAGGCAGTTTGTTCCCGATCCCAGGGAGCTCGTCGTCGAAGTCGAAGAGACCGCGGACCCGATCGGCGACGATTCGCATAGTCCGGTAGAAGGCATCGTGCATCGCTATCCAGACCGGGTATTGCTGAAGCTTCTTCACGTCTGCCCGGTCTATTGCCGATTCTGCTTCCGCCGGGAAATGGTCGGACCCGGACACGCCACGCATCTCACCGCGGCGGCGCTCGATCGGGCGTTCGCCTATATCGCCGCGCATACCGAGATCTTCGAGGTGATCCTGACCGGGGGCGATCCGCTGATCCTGTCGCTGCGCCGCCTCGGCGATGTGTTCGCGCGGCTTGCGGGGATCGGGCACGTGGCGATCGTGCGAATTCACACCCGCGTGCCGGTTGCGGAGCCGGCGCTGGTCACCGACGCTCTCGCGGCGCTACTACGCCAGTCAAGCAAGACGGTTTACGTCGCCGTTCACGCCAATCATCCCCGCGAGTTGACGCAAGCCGCGCGCGCCGCTTGCGCCAAGCTCGCCGACGCCGGCATTCCGCTACTCAGCCAAACCGTGCTGCTGCGCGGCATCAACGACAACGCCGAAGTGCTCGCCGAACTGATGCGCCGCTTCGTCAAGGCGCGCGTCAAGCCCTATTATCTGCACCATCCCGACCTTGCGCGCGGCACGGCGCATTTCCGCGTATCGATCGAGGAAGGCCGGGCGCTTATGTGCGCGTTGCGCGGTCGCCTTTCCGGCCTTTGCCAGCCGCAGTACATGCTCGATATACCCGGCGGCTTCGGCAAGGTGCCGATCGGCGACGGCCTCTTCGAAGGCAAGGAAGGCGCCTATCGCGCCACGGATTTCCGCGGCGCCGTGCACGAATATCCACCGCGCACGGCGCAGGCACCGGCCGCGTGCGAAACTTAAATATCGATCTCTATCTCAACGGCCCGCCATGCGACGTTCGCAGCGGATTTTCCGCTAGCACGGCACAACCCGACGTATCGACGCCCGCCGGATCGACGGCCGCTTGCCAGAGCGTCGGCAACGGAAAGACCGGCGGCCGCTTGGCGGCCATGGTCTGATTTCCGGCAACGACTTCAATCCTGCGAGGAAGCGGGTTTGGGTTTCGCCGCGAGTTTGGCCGGCCGGGCGGCGATGTGCCTCGATTTGCCTTTGCCGGCGACATGGCCGCCGCCGTGCTTCGCAGTCTTGCCGGTTTTCGCCTTGGCGAGCTTTGAACCATGCGCCTTGGCGAGCCTGTGGTGCCTGGCTTTGCTCGCCAAGTGCTTGCGCTTGGATTTCTTCGATGCGGTCTTCTTGGCTTTGTGAGCAAGTTTATCGCTCGCCGAGGCGACGGCCGCATCGGGTTTGGCCGTAGTATCGCTCGACGCGGCGTTTTGCATGTCGCTCGCCGGTTCGCTGCTGACGATATCGGGCGGCGTGCCGATCGGCGAATGCGGCGGCCGCGCCTCCGCGACCGGACCAAGATAGCCGGGCGCGAGACCAATGTAGACGGCGACCGGATCGAATGCCGGCCTTGGCATCAGCGCGACGCGCGAAGCCGCGGGGGCTTCGGCAGCGCCCGGCGCGGCGTTGAACAGAAAGCCGTTCGCGCGCAAGGTCGGCGTGGCCGACAGCGGCGCTTCGAGCCGTTCGGTCTCCGCCGCCCAGGCGATCTCCGTCCTTGCACGTCGGTGGCAAACCGCGTCGTGCATGTCGGGCGGTGTCGCGGCGCCTGGATCCGCGTTCTCCATCGGATGCGGATGATCGACGCCCGCGAACGCCCGGTCGAGCAAAACCGCGGTTCGGATCAACCGCGCTTTGACGCTCGGTGCGCCCAGCACCACCGCGATGTAATGATGTTCGCCGCGCGTTGCACTGGCGACAAGATTGAATCCGGACGAGCAGGTAAATCCGGTCTTCATGCCGTCGGCACCTGGATAGCGGCCGAGCATATCGTTGTGCGTCGGGATGATTTCGTCGCCGAGGCGCAGCGCGCCGATGCCGAAGAGGCGGCCTTCGTCGGGAAATTGCACGAAAAGTGCCCGCGCCAGAATGGCGAGATCACGCGCGGACGAATAATGGTCGACGTCCTGCAGGCCGTTGGGATTGGCGAAATGCGTTTCCGTCATGCCGAGCTGCGCGGCGGCGCGGTTCATATCCTCGGCGAACGCCTCGACGGAACCCGCGATGCCTTCGGCGACGGTCACCGCGATGTCGTTCGCCGATTTTACGACCAACATCTTCAACGCATTGTTGAGCGTGACCTCGGTGCCCGGCACGAAGCCCATCTTGGACGGCGCCATTGAAGCGGCGCGGGCGGAGACGACGAGCGGCGTGTCGAGACTGAGATCGTGGTCGCGCACCGCGCTGAGCGCGACATAGATCGTCATCAGTTTGGTGAGCGAAGCCGGGTACCAGGGCTCGTTGGCCTGGTTCTCATAAAGGACGTTGCCGGTGGAGACATCGACGACGATCGCCGGGCTCGCCGCGGCGCTTCCGACAAGGCCCAGAGCCGCAACGATGATACCGCAAACCAGGCAACCGCGGCCCCGGGAACGTTGCGGATAAAAGCCGTACATAGACACGACCAGCCGAAACCCAAGAAAAACCCACGAACTTAGTTCGACCCATTCCTAGCCCGCAACGAGCCGTCTGCAAAGCGCAACGACGCAGCTTTGCCCCTGCAAATCGTCGGACAATCTTAGTTCTTTGGCGTTGCGGCGGTTTCATGACGACCATCACGCCACGCCCGCGCTTCGATGCTTATTCGTCGGGCGCCTTGGCTTCGATCGACAAGGCGTGCACGCCAGCGCCAATTTCGGCGCTTAACGCGGCATTGACCATGCGGTGCCGATCGACACGACTCTTGTCCTTGAACGCTTTGGACACCACCTTCACGGTAAAGTGCGTTTCGCCCGAGAGCACGGCCTTCCCGGAATCGCGCGTCGCGTGCGTATGCCCGAGGTGCTTGCGGGAATCGTCGATCACTTTGAGGGAAAGCGGCGCAAACGCGGCGTTGAGCTTTTCGCGGATACGCTGCGCCATGCCGGCTTTTTCGCTCATTCACCCTCCGGGAGCCGTTCGCGTCCGCGCCAGCATTATTGACGGGTCGCGCTGCTTGCAGCGACCATAAAGACCTTCATAATACCTCGATGGATCTCAATTCTCCGCTCTTCGATCGAATCCGGATCGCGGCCAGAAACCGACAGCAGGTAGGCAGCGCGGCACTGCGCTGCGACCAACCCGGCTGCAACGAGCCGGGCACGTTTCGCGCCCCGAAAGGATGGCAATCGGAAGGCGAATATTTCTGCTTTTGTCTGGAGCACGTCCGTGCTTACAACGCTTCCTATAATTATTTCAATGGCATGGCGCCCGAAGCCGTGGCGCTTTACCAGCGCGACGCGAGCATTGGGCATCGTCCGACTTGGGCGATGGGCAGCAATGGAAGCTTCCGATTCCATAGCGACGATCGGTCGCGCTTCGTCGATCCCTTAAGCATTTTTGGGCGCCGAAGCGCACCCAAGGCTCCCGAAGAGCCGAAAATGCCGCGCTGCGGGATCGCCGCGAAGCGGGCGCTCGATCAGCTAGGTCTCGACGAAACGGCGGATTCCGGTGCAATAAGAATGCGTTATAAGGACATGGT
>JASHSB010000068.1 GCA_030036945.1 Methylovirgula sp.
ACATTCAAGCCGGTCACCCCAGGCCTTCGCCAATTGGTGATTGTCGATCGCTCGGAACTCTACAAGGGCAAGCCGGTCAAACATCTGACCGAGGGCAAGTCGTCGACGGGCGGGCGCAACAACCAGGGCCGCATCACCGTGCGTTTTCACGGCGGCGGCCATAAGCGGAGCTACCGGATCGTCGATTTCAAGCGCCGCAAGCTCGACGTGCCTGCCAAGGTCGAGCGGATCGAATACGATCCGAACCGCACCTCCTTCCTCGCGCTCATCCGCTACGCCGACGGCGAGCTTTCCTACATCTTGGCGCCACAGCATCTGGGAGTCGGCGACGAAGTCGTCTCCGGCCAGCAGGTCGACGTGAAGCCGGGCAACGCGATGCCGATGTCGAACATGCCGGTCGGCACCATGGTTCATAACGTCGAACTGAAACGCGGCAAGGGCGCCGCTATGGTGCGCGCCGCCGGCACGTTCGCGCAGATCGTCGGCCGCGACCAGAGCTATGTAATTCTGCGGCTGAAGTCGGGCGAGCAACGGTTGGTGTACGGCCAATGTTTCGCGACCGTCGGCGCGGTCTCCAATCCGGATCACATGAACACGTCGATCGGCAAGGCCGGACGCAGCCGTTGGCTCGGGCGGATGCCGCATAACCGCGGCGTCAGCATGAATCCCGTCGACCATCCGCACGGCGGCGGCGAGGGCAAGACGTCGGGCGGCCGGCATCCGGTGACGCCGTGGGGCTTTCCGACCAAGGGCAAGAAGACCCGGTCGAACAAGGCGACCGACAAGTTCATCGTGACTTCGCGTCACAAGAGCAAGAAGAAGGCGTAAGGGAATGGCGCGTTCGATCTCCAAAGGTCCGTTCGTCGACGGTTATCTCTTGAAGAAAGCCGATGCGACGCGCACCTCCGGTCGCAGCGAGATCATCAAGATCTGGAGCCGGCGCTCGACCATCCTGCCGCAATTCGTCGGGCTTACCTTCGCCGTTCACAACGGCCATAAGCACATCCCGGTTTTGATCAGCGAGGACATGATCGGCCATAAGTTCGGCGAGTTCTCGCCGACCCGGACGTTCCACGGCCATTCAGGCGACAAGAAAGCCAAGCGGGTCTGAGACATGAGCAAGGTTAAAGATCCGCGTCGCTTGAAGGACAATGAAGCCAAGGCGGTGTGCCGCATGCTGCGCGTCAGCCCGCAGAAGTTGAATCTCGTCGCCCAGTTGATCCGCGGCAAGAAGGTCGAGAAGGCGCTTGCCGATCTGGAGTTCTCGCGCAAGCGCATCGCCTTCGACGTGAAGAAGACGCTGGAGAGCGCCATCGCCAACGCGGAAAACAACCATAGCCTCGACGTCGACGACCTTGTCGTGGCTGAAGCTTACGTCGGCAAAGCGTTGGTTCTGAAGCGTTTTGTAGCGCGCGCCCGAGGCCGTGCCGGACGCATCCATAAACCCTTCGCCAATCTGACGATCATTGTGCGTGCGATCGAAGCGGCCGAGACCGCGGGAGCCTGAAATGGGACAGAAAGTCAATCCAATCGGCCTGCGCCTCGGCATCAACCGGACATGGGATTCGCGTTGGTACGCGAACAAGGCCGAATACGCCAAGCTGCTCCACGAGGACGTCAAGATCCGCGACATCCTGATGAGCACCTTGAAGCAGGCGGCGGTGTCGAAGATCATCATCGAGCGCCCCCACAAGAAGTGCCGGGTAACGATCTATTCGGCGCGCCCCGGCGTCGTCATCGGCAAGAAGGGCGCCGATATCGACAAGATCCGCAGAACCGTCGCCAAGCTTACCGATTCCGAAGTGGTCATCAACATTGTCGAAGTGCGCAAACCGGAAGTCGATGCGGCTTTGGTCGCCGATTCCATCGCCCAGCAGCTCGAGCGGCGCGTCGCCTTCCGGCGCGCGATGAAGCGGGCCGTGCAATCGGCGATGCGGCTCGGCGCGGAAGGCATTCGCATCAATTGTTCCGGCCGTCTCGGCGGCGCCGAGATCGCCCGCCTCGAATGGTATCGCGAGGGCCGCGTGCCGCTGCACACGTTGCGCGCCGACGTCGATTACGGCACCGCGACGGCGCACACCGCCTACGGCACCTGCGGCATCAAGGTGTGGATCTTCAAGGGCGAGATTCTCGAGCACGATCCGATGGCGCAGGACAAGAAGATGGCCGAGCAGGAGCACGGCGGTGGCGAGCGGCGGCGTCGTGAGCGCGACGCCGCCTAATTGCGAGTTGAACCATGCTGCAACCCAAGCGCACGAAATTTCGCAAGGCCTTCAAGGGGCGGATTCACGGCGCGGCGAAATCCGGTTTCGCGCTGCAATTCGGCCAGTATGGCCTGAAGGCGCTCGAACCGGATCGGGTTACCGCGCGGCAGATCGAGGCGGCGCGGCGCGCCATGACGCGCCATATGAAACGCGCCGGGCGCGTCTGGATCCGCATTTTTCCGGACGTTCCGGTCTCCAAAAAGCCGACCGAAGTGCGGATGGGCAAAGGCAAGGGCGCACCGGAGTTCTGGGCGTGCCGCGTGAAGCCGGGACGCATCATGTTCGAACTCGACGGCGTGACGACCGAGGTCGCGCACGAGGCTTTGATGCTTGCCGCCGCCAAATTGCCGGTCAAGACGCGCTTCGTGCAGCGGATCGCGGAGTAGGGGCGCGCGATGAAGACCAAACAGAGAATGTCGGACCTTCGGGTCATGAGCGACGACCAGCTCGAACAGGAAATCCTCGGCCTCAAGAAGGAGCAGTTCAACCTGCGCTTTCAGCGGGCCACGGGGCAGCTTCAGGATACGGCGCGGGTGCGGATCGTGCGCCGCGACATCGCCCGGGCGAAGACGATTGTCGCCGAGCGGCGAGACGCCAAGCAATAGGATTTTTTGAGCATGCCGAAACGAGTTCTTCAGGGTGTCGTCGTCAGCGACAAGCAGGACAAGACCGTGGTCGTGAAGGTCGAGCGGCGCTTCACACATCCGCTGTTGAAGAAGACGGTGCGACGCTCAAAGAAGTTTCATGCGCATGACGAGGCCAACAGCGCCAGGGTCGGCGATACGGTGTTCATCGAGGAGACGCGGCCGATCTCGAAGTTGAAACGCTGGGTCGTCGTCGAGGCGAAGGCTTAGGAATCGGACTGGAAGGATAAAGCGTGACGCCATGATCCAGATGCAAACCAATCTCGACGTCGCCGACAATTCGGGCGCGCGCCGCGTGATGTGCATCAAGGTGCTCGGCGGCTCGAAGCGCAGATACGCCGGCGTCGGCGACGTGATCGTCGTCTCGATCAAGGAGGCGATTCCGCGCGGCCGCGTCAAGAAGGGCGACGTGATGCGCGCCGTGGTCGTGCGCACCGCCAAGGATATCAAGCGCCCGGACGGCTCGGTGATCCGCTTCGATTCTAATGCCGCCGTGCTGATCACCGCGCAGGCGGAGCCGGTCGGCACGCGCATCTTCGGGCCGGTGCCGCGCGAATTGCGCGCCAAGAATCATATGAAGATCATCTCGCTCGCCCCGGAGGTGCTCTGATGGCCGCCAAAATCAAGAAAGGCGACAAAGTGATTGTCATCGCCGGCCGCGACAAGGGCCGTTCCGGCGAGGTCGTCCGTGTCCTTCCGAAGGAAGGGCGCGCCGTCGTGCGCGGCGTCAATCTCGTCAAGCGCCATCAGCGCCAGACGCCGAAACAAGAGGGCGGCATCATCTCGAAAGAGGGCACGATTCATCTCTCCAACCTCGCGTTTGTCGATCCGAAAGACGGCAAGCTGACGCGGGTCGGATTCAAAATTCTCGACGACGGCCGCAAAGTGCGGTTTGCGAAGCGTTCGGGAGACCTGATCGATGGCTGAAGCAAAAGGCAAGGGCGCGCCCAAGGACGCTAAGGCGAAAGACAAGGCTAAGGGCGCAAAACCCGAGGCGAACGCCGCGGCGCCCGAAAAGGTTGCGAAGGCCGCCAAGGCCGCCGAGGGAAAAGCCAAGGTGCAAGCGAAAACGCGCGAGCAGGAAGCTTCGCACGCGCCCGCCGCCGCGTTCGATGCGCCGAAGGACTATGTGCCGCGGCTCAAGAAATTCTACACCGAGGTGGTGCGCCCGCAGCTCACCAGGGAATTCGGCTACAAGAATCCGCTCGAAGTGCCGATGATCGACAAGATCGTGCTCAACATGGGCGTCGGCGAGGCGGTCAACGATACCAAGAAGGTAACGTCCGCCGCCGCCGATCTGGCGCTCATCGCCGGGCAGAAGCCGATCATCACGCGGGCGCGCAAGGCGATCGCGACTTTTAAGGTGCGCGAGAACATGCCGATCGGCGTGAAAGTCACGTTGCGCAAGGCGCGGATGTACGAATTCCTCGACCGGCTGGTGACGGTCGCCCTGCCGCGGGTGCGCGACTTTCGCGGGCTGAGCCCGAAGAGCTTCGACGGGCGCGGCAACTACGCCTTGGGAATCAAGGAACACATTGTGTTTCCGGAGGTCGATTACGACAAGACGGAGAGCGTTCTCGGACTCGACGTTATCGTTTGCACCACCGCCAAGTCCGACGACGAGGCCCGCGCGTTGCTGCGGGCGTTCAATTTTCCGTTCCGGCAGTGAGACGAAGTCTCAAACGCGGAGACTAGAGGCAGATCGATGGCCAAGAAAAGTTCGATTGAGAAAAACAAGCATCGCGCGAAGCTCGTCATGCAATATGCCGCGCGCCGCAAGAAGCTAAAGGCGGCGGCCGAGGATAGAGCGGCGAGCGCCGAAGACCGCTTCGCGGCGCGTCTCAAGCTCGCTGAATTGCCGCGTAATTCGGCGCCCAGCCGGCTGCGCAACCGCTGCGAGATCTCCGGTCGGCCGCGCGGCTTCATCGGCAAGATGAAAATGTCGCGCATTGCGGTGCGCGAACTCGGCGCGCGCGGTTTGATCCCCGGCCTTGTCAAGTCGAGTTGGTAAGGGGAGCGCAGCATGGCGATGAACGATCCTCTCGGCGATATGTTGAGCCGCATCCGCAACGCGCAGATGCGCCGCAAGGGCAAGGTGAATACGCCGGGCTCGCGGCTGCGCGCCAACGTGCTCGACGTGCTCGCGCAGGAAGGCTATATCCGCGGCTATTCAACCACCGAATACGGCAACGGGCGCAGCGAGTTCGAGATCGAGCTTAAGTATTACGACGGCGAGCCGGTGATCCACGAGCTGCAGCGCGTATCGAAGCCGGGCCGGCGCGTCTATGCCGGCGTCACCGAGATGCCGCAGGTCGCCAACGGTCTCGGCATCACCATCGTCTCGACGCCGAAAGGCGTCATGGCCGATCACGTGGCGCGCGACGCCAACGTGGGCGGCGAGGTCCTGTGCAAGGTGTTTTGAACGAGGATTTGGAGCATGTCCCGCGTCGGGAAAAAGCCGGTCGCTTTGCCGGCCGGCGTCACCGCCAAAGTCGAAGGCCAGACGGTCGCCGTCAAAGGCGGCAAGGGCGAATTGCGCTTCGTCGCGCCGAACGACGTCGCGGTAAGCCTTGCCGACAATCGTCTCAAGGTCGTTCCGCGCAACGAAACGAAGCGGGCGCGGGCCATGTGGGGCACGACCCGCGCGATGCTCAACAACCTTGTCCTGGGAGTCACCAAGGGGTTCGAAAAACGGCTGGAGATCAACGGCGTCGGCTATAAGGCGGCGGTTGCCGGCAAGAAGCTGCAATTGTCGTTGGGCTACAGCCACGACGTGACTTTCTCGATCCCGCAGGGCATCATCATCGTGACGCCGAAGCCGACGGAAATCACCATCAGCGGCACCGACAGATATCAGGTCGGCCAAGTCGCGGCGGAGATCCGCGCTTTCCGGCCGCCCGAGCCGTACAAGGGCAAGGGCGTAAAATATTCGGGCGAGTTCATCTTCCGCAAGGAAGGCAAGAAGAAGTAAGGCGATGAGCAAGCACAGCAAGACGCAAGTCCGCCGCAAGGCGCGCGTGCGGCGCGCAGTCAAGATGCACGCCTATGGCAAGCCGCGCCTTTCGGTCTACCGTTCGTCGAAGCAGATCTATTGCCAGATCATCGACGATGCCGCCGGACGTACGCTCGCCGCGGCTTCGTCGCTCGAGAAGGCCAATCGCGAAAGCCTGAAAACGGGCGCCACCATCGAGGCGGCGCGGCACGTCGGCAAGCAGATCGCCGCGCGGGCGATCGAGGCGGGAATCAAAGAGGTGGTATTCGACCGCGGTGCGTATATGTATCATGGCCGCGTCAAGGCGCTGGCCGAAGGCGCGCGCGAAGCGGGGTTGACGATCTGATGCGCGGCGAAAGCGCCGCGAGACGATGGAAGTGATGGATGGCACGTGAAGGCGAAGGCGGCCGCGGCCGCGACCGGGAAGAGCGTGACAGCGAGTTTGTGGATCGTTTGGTCCATATCAATCGTGTCGCGAAAGTCGTGAAGGGCGGGCGGCGCTTCGGCTTCGCCGCGCTCGTCGTCGTCGGCGACCAGAAGGGGAGAGTGGGTTTCGGCCACGGCAAGGCGCGCGAGGTGCCGGAAGCGATCCGCAAGGCGACCGAGGCGGCCAAACACGCGCTGATCCGCGTGCCGCTGCGTGAAGGCCGTACCCTGCATCACGACGTAACCGGCCGGCACGGCGCCGGCAAAGTCCTGTTGCGCGCCGCGCCGGCCGGTACCGGCATCATCGCCGGAGGCCCGATGCGCGCCGTGTTCGAAACGCTCGGCATGCACGACGTCGTCGCAAAGTCGCAGGGTTCGTCCAACCCCTACAACATGGTACGGGCGACGTTCGACGCGCTGCAGAAGGAAGATTCGCCGCGCTCCGTCGCGGCGCGACGCGGGATGAAGGTCTCGACGTTGCAAGCGCGCCGCCAGGGCGGCGAGGCTGAGGCCGCCGCGGAGGCGTAAGATGGCAAAAAGTAAACCGCAAGCGCGCCTCACCGTCGAACAGATCAGAAGCCCGATCGGCCGTCCGGCGGTGCAGCGGACCACGTTGATCGGTCTCAAGCTCAACAAGATCGGCCGGCGCGCGTCGCTGCCCGACACGCCGGCGGTGCGCGGCATGATCGCCAAAGTCGCGCATCTCGTGCGCATTGTGGAATGAGGGCCGCGTCATGAAACTCAACGAGATCGCCGACAATCGGGGCGCATCGAAAGCGCGCATGCGAATCGGGCGCGGCATCGGCTCCGGCAAAGGCAAGACAGGCGGGCGCGGCATCAAAGGCCAGAAGGCGCGCACCGGCGTCAGACTCAAGGGGTTCGAAGGCGGCCAGATGCCGCTACACCGGCGCTTGCCGAAACGCGGCTTCGTCCCGCCGCACCCCACCCGCCTTAACGAGGTCAATCTGCGCAGCATCCAGGCGGCGTTCGATTCGGGAAAACTTGCGCGCGGCGCGCCGATTACGATCGATGCGTTGGTTGCGGCCGGCGTCTGCGGCAAGCCGCGTGACGGCGTAAAGATCCTTGGCGTCGGCGCGATCAGCGCCCCGCTTGCTTTCGAAGTGGCCGCGGCGTCGAAATCGGCGGTCGCGGCGATCGAGAAGGCCGGCGGCTCGGTGCGCCTCCTCGCTGCGGCCGTCACGGTGGCCTAACTCGGCATTGCGATGCGCCCGTTGCGGAGGAGTTGGAGCCTTCCCACATCGATCGTGTCGCACTGCCGGCTGGTGAGGGTTTCTCGAGCCTTGGCGGTGCGCCGTGCGCCGCGCGGAGCAGTTCATGGTATCGGCCGCAGAACAACTTGCCGCCAACGTCAATTGGGCCGCCTTTGCCAAGGCCGACGAGCTCAAAAAGCGGATCTGGTTTACCCTCGGCGCGCTGATCATCTATCGGCTCGGCACCTATATTCCGCTGCCGGGCATCGATCCCACCGCCTTCGAAGCGGCGTTCAACGGCAACAACCAAGGCGTTCTCCAACTCTTCAACATGTTCTCGGGCGGCGCCGTGCAGCGCATGGCGATCTTCGCCCTGAACATCATGCCGTACATCTCCGCCTCGATCATCATCCAGCTTCTGACCAGCGTCTTTCCGACCCTCGAAGCGTTGAAGAAGGAAGGCGAGAGCGGCCGCAAAGTCCTCAACCAATACACGCGTTATCTGACGGTGGTGCTCGCCGGCTTCCAGGCATACGGGATCGCGATCGGTCTCGAAGGGCAGGCTGGCGTGGTCAGCGATCCCGGACTTTTCTTCCTGCTGACGACGACGCTGACCTTGTCGGGCGGCACGGTCTTTCTGATGTGGCTCGGCGAGCAGATCACCTCGCGCGGCATCGGCAACGGCTCGTCGCTGATCATCTTCTCCGGGATCGTGGCGGCGTTTCCCACGGCGATCATTCACACCCTAGAACTCGGCCGCCAGGGGCAACTTTCGACGTTCCTCATCATGGCGGTCGTGGTGATGGCAGTGTTCGTGGTCGGCTTTATCGTATTCATGGAACGCGCCCAACGGCGGCTGGTCATCACTTATCCGAAGCGCCAACAAGGCAATCGCGTCTATGAAGGGCAAACGTCGTTCCTGCCGCTGAAGCTCAACACATCGGGCGTCATTCCGCCGATCTTCGCGTCTTCGCTTCTACTTCTGCCGACGACCATCGCCAACTTCTCGGCGCAGCGCGGCGGCGGCGGGATTTTAGGAGCGATCTCGCTCTATCTCGGCCAAGGCCGTCCGCTGTATTTGATTCTCTACGTCGCGTTGATTGTGTTCTTTGCGTTCTTCTACACCGCAATCGTCTTCAATCCGACCGAGACCGCCGACAACTTGAAGAAGCATAACGGCTTCATTCCCGGTATAAGGCCGGGCGAGCGCACCGCGCAATATATCGACAAGGTGCTGATGCGGGTCACGGTGGTCGGCGCGGCCTATCTGAGTCTGGTGTGCCTGCTGCCGCAGCTGCTCATCTCCTACGCCAACGTGCCGTTTTATTTCGGCGGCACCTCGCTTCTAATCGTCGTCAGCGTTACCATGGATACCGTGGCGCAGATTCACGGTCACCTCCAAGCACACCAATATGAAGGCTTGGTGAAAAAGGCCAAATTGCGGGGCAGGAAACGATGAGACTCGTCGTGCTCGGAGCGCCGGGCGCGGGAAAAGGCACGCAATCTGCGCGACTGATGCAGAAATATGGCATCCCGCAATTGTCGACCGGCGACATGCTGCGCGCCGCCGCCGTGGCCGGCACGCCGGTCGGCCGGCAAGTGAAGGAGATCGTCGACTCCGGGAGCCTCGTCCCCGACGAAGTCGTGCTCAAGATCATCGCCGAGCGGATCAGTCGGCCCGACGCGGCGCGCGGCTTTATCCTCGACGGATTTCCACGCACCGTGAACCAGGCCGAGGAGCTCGACGCGCTTCTGAGGGTTAAAGACATGAAGCTCGACGCGGTGATCGAGCTCAAGGTTGACGAATCGGCGCTGCTCGGCCGTATCGAGAAACGAGCGACGGAGACGGCCGCCAGAGGCTGCGCGGCGCGCGCCGACGACAACCCGAAGGCATTCAGGACCCGCCTGGCCGCCTACCGGAAGATGACGGCACCGGTTTCGGCCTATTACGCACGGCAAGGTCTTTTGAAGACGGTGGACGGCATGGCGCCCATCGACGCGGTCGCGACGCAGATCGACCGCGCCGCCGAAAGCTTCGTAAGGATCTGAACTTGCGCCCCGAGAGGCCGCGCGGGCGGCCGGCGGACCTTTTGTCCCCGCCAAATTCGGTAATTTGCCACAATTGCCGGTTGACGAAAGCGCGGCGGACCACTAGGTAAGGCTGCTCAAGCCGAAAGGATCGGGTCCTGGCTTCCATGGGTTTCCATGCGGGGGCCCGGGCGCTCGTTGTCAGGCATGCCGAAAGGGCGGCTTTTCCCGCCATATCGCCGGTAGCGACCAAACTGGAGAAAACGCGTGGCCCGTATTGCCGGCGTCAACATACCGACGAACAAACGCGTCGTCATTGCCCTTCAATATATTCATGGAATCGGTCCCAGGAAGGCGCAGGAGATCTGCGACAAAGTGCATATTCCGCCGCAGCGCCGCGTCTTTGAGCTCACCGATTCCGAGGTCCTGCAGATTCGCGAAACCATCGACCGCGATTATCAGGTCGAGGGCGATCTGCGCCGCGAAGTGGCGATGAACATCAAGCGGCTGATGGATCTCGGCTGCTACCGCGGCTTGCGGCATCGCCGCCAGCTTCCGGTACGCGGCCAACGCACGCACACCAATGCGCGTACCCGCAAAGGCAAGGCCAAGCCGATCGCCGGCAAGAAGAAGCCCGCATAAAAATCCCGAGCGCCTGGCATTACGGGCGTGTTGGAAGGACGGATCATGGTGAAAGAAGCAACCCGCGTACGCCGGCGTGAGCGCAAGAACATCGTCTCCGGCGTGGCGCACGTCAATTCCACGTTCAACAATACGATGATCACCATCAGCGACGCCCAGGGCAATACGATTTCCTGGTCGTCGGCGGGAACGATGGGGTTCAAAGGATCGCGCAAGTCGACACCGTACGCCGCGCAGATGGCGGCCGAAGACGCGGCGCGCAAAGCCGCCGAACACGGCATGCGCACGCTCGAAGTCGAAGTCTCGGGACCGGGATCGGGACGGGAATCAGCGCTGCGCGCGCTGCAGGCCGCCGGGTTCACCGTCACTTCGATCCGCGACGTGACGCCGATCCCACACAACGGTTGCCGGCCCCGCAAGCGGCGACGCGTCTAACGCCGACGGACGGGATCTCCCCGACCGGACTTCTCTGGCTCGAACGAAGGATGTTCTCGTGATTCAGAAAAACTGGCAGGAGCTCATCAAACCGAACAAGCTCGACGTTGCTCCCGGCGACGACCAGAAGCGGCTTGCCACGGTCGTCGCCGAGCCGCTCGAACGCGGCTTCGGCGTGACGCTGGGCAACGCGCTGCGCCGCGTGCTCCTCTCGTCGCTGCAGGGCGCGGCGATCACCTCGGTGCACATCGACGGCGTGCTGCACGAATTCTCCTCGATCCCCGGGGTGCGCGAGGATGTGACCGACATCGTGCTCAACATCAAGGACATCGCCGTCAAGATGCAGAGCGATGGGCCGAAGCGCATGGTGCTGAAGAAACAAGGGCCCGGCAAAGTCACCGCCGCCGACATCCAGACGATCGGCGACGTGCAGATCTTGAACCCGAGCCTCGTCATCTGCACGCTCGACGAAGGCGCCGAGATCCGCATGGAATTCACCGTCAATACCGGCAAAGGCTACGTGACAGCGGAACGCAACCGCAGCGAGGACGCGCCGATCGGCTTGATCCCGATCGACAGCCTCTATTCGCCGGTCCGCAAAGTGAGCTATCGCGTCGAGAACACCCGCGAGGGCCAGATTCTCGACTACGACAAGCTGACGATGCAGATCGAAACCAACGGTTCGATCACGCCCGACGACGCGGTCGCCTACGCGGCGCGCATTCTCCAGGATCAGCTCAACGTATTCGTCAATTTCGAGGAGCCGCATCGCGAGGAAGTCACGCCGTCGATTCCGGAGCTTGCCTTTAATCCGGCGCTACTCAAGAAGGTCGACGAACTCGAGCTTTCGGTGCGCTCGGCGAATTGCCTGAAGAACGACAACATCATCTACATCGGCGATTTGATCCAGAAGACCGAGGCCGAGATGCTGCGGACGCCAAACTTCGGCCGTAAGTCGCTGAACGAGATCAAGGAAGTGCTCGCCCAAATGGGCCTGCATCTGGGCATGGAGGTCACCGGCTGGCCGCCCGAAAACATCGACGAACTCGCCAAGCGTTTCGAGGAGCATTATTGAGGCACTACCCCTCTCCCGCTGACGGGAGAGGGTGGTCGGCGGAGCGGACCGGGCGAGGGCTGGTTCCGTTTGCAAGATCCCTTATCCGTCATGCTTCGCATGACACTTTCTCCCGCGAGCGGGAGAAGGAAACAAAGAACGGCCGTTCCTTGGCACGGCGGCCGCGTAAGGAGAGCGCCATGTATCACGGTCGCGCCAAGCGCCGCCTCAACCGCACGCACGAACATCGCAAGGCGATGTTCGCCAATCTTTCGCAGGCGCTCATCAAGCACGAGCAGATCACCACCACGCTGCCCAAGGCGAAGGACCTGCGCTCTGTGGTCGAGAGGCTGGTAACCCTCGGCAAGCATGGCGACCTGCATGCCCGCCGCCAGGCGATCGCGAGGCTCAGGGACGTCGGTCTTGTCCGCAAACTCTTCGACGTGCTGGCGCCGCGCTACAAGACGCGCAACGGCGGCTACACGCGCGTGCTGAAGGCCGGATTTCGGTATGGAGACAACGCGGCGATGGCGGTGATCGAATTTGTCGATCGTGACGAAGCGGCCAAGGGCCAGGATTCCGGTCCGAGCGCGCCGACCCCCGAGGTCGAGTGAACGCTGGCTCTTCCGGCGCGGTGGCCAGCGCGCCGAGGCTGCTTTTGCGCCTCGAAGGACTGGCGCTCGCGGCGGCCGCAACGTTCTTCTATTGGCGGTACGGCGGAGCGTGGATTCTTTTCGCGGTCGTATTTTTCGCCCCCGATCTCACGTTTCTCGCTTATTTCTTTTCGTCGCGCGCAGGCGCGATCGCCTATAACGCGGTCCATACGACGCTCGCGCCGCTTTTGCTCCTTGTGGCGGCCGCGTGGTTCGGCACCCTTTTGGGAGAACATGTCGCTTTGATCTGGCTTGCCCACATCGGACTCGATCGGGCGCTGGCCTTCGGGCTCAAATATCCGGCCGCTTTTAGCGACACGCATCTGGGACGGATCGGACGATGAATCACACCGCAATTTTTCCACACGCAAAGACGATCGACGAACCTGCGGATCGCCGTCGGCGCGGCCTGTTTCCCGCCGCGGACATCGACGAGGCTTGCGTGACCCGCACGATTTTTATCCGCGAAGCCATCTGGCCGATTCTGGCGTTCGCAGCGCTGTTCGCATTGTTCGGGCCGCCGGCACGGGCGGACGAACGCGCCGTCCCGCAATCGCGCGCCGAAGTCATGCTTTCCTTCGCGCCGGTAGTGAAAAAGGCGGCGCCCGCGGTGGTCAACGTCTACGCTTCGCGTACCGACCGGACGCCGCGCAACGCGCTTTTCGACGATCCGATCTTCCGGCACTTCTTCGGCGACAGTCCGGAGCTGCGGCCGGGCGGTCCCACCGCCCAATCGCTCGGCTCCGGCGTGCTTGTCGATCCGAGCGGGCTGGTCGTCACGAATTACCATGTCGTCAATGGGATGACCGACGTGAAAGTGGCGCTTGCCGATCGCCGCGAGTTCGAGGCCGAGATTGTGCTGCGCGATCAGCGCACCGATCTTGCCGTGCTGCGCCTGAAGGGCGGCGGCGCGCCGTTCCCCTCTATGGAGTTCGACGATTCGGATGGGCTTGAGGTCGGCGACATCGTGCTGGCGATCGGCGATCCCTTCGGAGTCGGCGAGACGGTGACACAAGGCATCGTTTCGGCGCTGGCCCGTACGGAGGAAGGAATTTCAAACTACGGCTTCTTCATCCAGACGGACGCGGCGATCAATCCCGGCAATTCGGGGGGCGCCCTCGTCGATATGGAGGGACGGCTCGTCGGCATCAATTCCGCCATCGTGTCGCAAACCGGCAGTTCCGTCGGCATCGGCTTCGCCATCCCCTCCGACATGGTGAAGATCGTCGTCGCGACGGCGAAGGGCGGCGGCAACGAAGTGAAACGTCCCTGGCTCGGCGCGGGCCTGCAGAACGTCAGCAAAGAGATCGCCGAATCGCTGGGGCTCGATCGACCGGGCGGCGTCCTCGTCACCGACGTCACGCCGAAAAGCCCGGCGGCGCAGGCCGGTCTGCAACACGGCGACCTGATTACCAGCGTCGACGCCCAGCCGGTGGCCGACGTCGAAGCGTTCAGCTATCGATTCGCGACCAAACCGCTCGGCTTGAGCGCATCGCTGACCGTGCGCCGCGACGGAAAACCGTTGACGTTGACGGTGAAACTGGTCACCGCCCCCGAGCTGCCGCGCGATCCGATCAAGATCCAAGGCGACTCGCCGTTCGCGGGCGCGACCGTCATTAACATTTCGCCGGCCGTAGCCGAGGAATATTCGCTCGACGAGGCCAAGCAAGGCGTCGTCGTTAGCGATATCGACGAAGATTCACGCGCCGCGGCGCTTAGCCTGCAGAAGGGCGACGTGGTCCTCGCCGTGAACGATACCAAGATCCTGACGACACGCGACCTCGAAAGGGCGACGAGCGTTCAGCGCGATTTCTGGAAAATCAGCATCAGCCGCGGCGATCAGGTCATTACCACCGTGGTCGGCGGCTGAGGGGCGCGTTGCGGCGGCTCGGGAGGATCGAAGTGCGGCCTGTCGCGCGGCGCGCAGCGTGCCAGCCGGCGCTGCAGCGAAGCCCAGAGCTGGTGCATTTCCTCGGCCGCCTTGCCGCCGATCTCGGTCACGCCGCGTCCGGCGCGCGTCGCTTCCTGGTAATCGACCCGGGCGCCGATGAACGGACGCAGCAATCCGCCCATCGCCTCGAGCGCCGCAGCGCCGTCGCTGACGCGATGGCTTTCGCGCATCGCCGGACATTGGGTGAGAACGAACGCGTATTCCTTGCTCAATGTCTTGAGCTTGCCGCGCGTCACTTCGCTCGACCAGATGTCGAAGATCGTCGGCCGCGCCGGAATGATGCAAAGATCCGCGCCGCGCATCGCCGCGTCGGAGGCCGGCGAATCGGTCGCCGGCGTATCGATGAGGACGAGCGTCACGCGACGGTCGGCGAGCGCGGCGAGTGCGCTGCCGAGCTTTGCCGCCGCGACCGATTCCACCGGCAGATCTTTGTCGTTCCGGCGGCAGCCCCACTTGGTCAACGATTTCTGCGGATCCATGTCGATGAGAAAGACGCGCTCGCCTGCCTCGCGCGCCGCCACCGCGAGACACGCGGTCAGCGTGCTCTTGCCGGATCCGCCCTTCTGGTTGACCAATGCGACGACATGCATGCGCTATCTCCCGGTGGGTCCCACAACGGATTCCCACCGAAACGTTAACCGATTGATAAATGCCCGGCATTTGGCATCAAGCCGGGGCAGGAAGGTTATTCACCGGGAACCATGGTTTACCCCTTCATTTCCGAGGTTTCGGAGCCCAAATTGAAGCAATGTCGGATCTTTTCGCAGCCGGCCGCCTCAAAGATCAGGCGCCGCATCCGCTCGCCGACCGGCTGCGGCCGCAACGCCTCGACGAAGTTGCCGGCCAAGATCATCTGCTCGGCCCCGACGGCGCGCTGACCCGGCTGTTGCGCTCGGGAGGAGCGCTGGGCAGTCTCGTTTTCTGGGGGCCGCCGGGGACGGGCAAAACCACAGTCGCGCGGCTGCTGGCGCGCGAAACGAACTTGGCTTTCATCCAGATTTCGGCGATCTTTTCGGGAATTGCCGAGCTCAAGAAGGTCTTCGAGGAGGCGCGCAAACGCCGCGCGACCGGGCAGGGCACGCTGCTCTTTGTCGATGAGATCCACCGCTTCAATCGCGCCCAGCAGGATTCCTTCCTGCCGGTGATGGAGGACGGCACCATCACGCTGATTGGCGCGACCACCGAAAATCCGAGCTTCGAACTGAACGCGGCGCTTCTTTCCCGCGCCCGCGTGTTGATTTTCCGCCCGCTCGACGCCGAGGCGCTGGAAAAACTGCTGGCGCGGGCGGAAACGCTCGAAGGCAAGCCGCTGCCGCTGACGGCGGAAGCGCGCGGTGCTCTGCTGCGCATGGCGGACGGCGACGGCCGCGCCGTGCTGGCGCTCGCCGAAGAAGTTTGGCGCGCCGCGGCCTCCGCCCAGAAGCTTGATACCGCCGCGCTGACCGAAGCCGTACAACGCCGCGCGCCCATCTACGACAAGGCTCAGGAGGGCCATTACAACCTGATCAGCGCGCTGCATAAATCGGTGCGCGGCTCGGATCCCGACGCGGCGCTGTATTATCTGGCGCGCATGCTCGATGCCGGCGAGGCGCCGCTGTTCATCGCCCGCCGCGTCGTGCGCATGGCGGTCGAGGACATCGGGCTTGCCGATCCGCAGGCGCTCGTCATCGCCAATGCGGCGAAGGACGCCTATGATTTCCTCGGTTCGCCGGAAGGCGAATTGGCGCTCGCCAACGCGGTGATCTACGTCGCCACCGCGCCGAAATCGAATGCCGCCTATATGGCCTACAACGCCGCCACGCGGCTTGCCAAGGAGCACGGTTCGCTGATGCCGCCGAAGACCATTCTCAACGCGCCGACGAAGCTCATGGAAAACGAAGGCTATGGCGAGGGCTACGAATACGACCATAACGCGCCCGAGGCTTTTTCCGGGCAGGATTATTGGCCGGAGCAGCTCGGCCGCCATTCGCTCTATAAGCCGGTCGATCGCGGCTTCGAACGGGAGATCAAGAAGCGGCTCGAATATTGGGAGAAGCTCCGCAAGGAGCGGCGGAGATCGTGAGCGCGCGGCCGCCGTCATTGCGAGCGAAGCAAAGTCCAGGGACGAAATCCGGATCGCTTCGGCGCGACTCGCCTCGCAATGACGGCGGCCCGGTCATGACTATCCAGACTCTCATCGTCATCGAAGACGAAGCTGGCATGCGGCTCGACCGTTGGTTCAAACGGCGCCTGCCGAGCCTGTCGCTCGCGCACCTGAACAAGATCGTGCGTACCGGCCAAGTGCGGATCGACGGCGCGCGGGCGACAACCGCGACACGGCTCGCGGCCGGGCAGAAGATCCGCGTGCCGCCGGTGAAGCTCGCCTTGCCCGCGCCGAAGCTGGCGGTCTCCGAGGAAGAACGGCGCGTGCTGCGCGCCATGATCCTCTACGAGGACGACGACGTTCTCGTCCTCAACAAGCCTTATGGACTCGCCGTGCAAGGCGGCTCCGGCACGACGCGCCACATCGACGGCATGCTCGCTTCGCTCGCCGATGCGCGCGGCGAGCGGCCGGTGCTTGTGCACCGGCTCGACCGCGATACGGCGGGCGTTCTGCTGGTCGCCAAATCGCGGCGTATCGCCGCCAAGCTCGGCGAGATCTTTCGCTCGCGCCAGGCGCGGAAAATCTATTGGGCGCTGGTCGAGGGTGTCCCCAAGCCGGCGCAAGGGCGCATTTCGCTATTCCTCGCCAAAGGCGAAGGCATGGAACGCGGCGGAGTGGCACAAGCCGGCAATTTGGAGAAGATGCGCGTCGCCCGGCATGGCGACGAGAATGCGCAACACTCCGTCACCTATTATGCCGTGGTGGACAAAGTGCCGGGCAGGTTCGCCTGGCTCTCCATGAAGCCGATCACCGGGCGCACGCACCAGCTGCGCGCCCATGCCGAGGCGATCGGCCATCCGATCGTCGGCGATCCGAAATATTCCGGCAAAGAGAAAGGTCGGCAGGCGCCGCAGATTACGGCCGGCCTGGAGCGCAAGCTGCATTTGCTGGCGCGGCGGATCGTTTTGCCACATCCGCGCGGCGGCATGCTCGACGTCACCGCGCCGCTGCCGCCGCACATGAAGAAGAGTTTCGAGATGTTCGGCTTCGATACGAAGCGCGACGATCCGATCGAGCAGGCGCCGGAGTAGAGCACCCGCACCTTCTCCCGACGGGAGAAGGTGGCCGCGAAGCGGCCGGATGAGGCGTTACGATGTTGCCGAATTCGGGGGCGGATTGTAACCTCCCACCCGGTCGGCTCCGCCGACCATCCTCTTCCTCTGGGAGAGGATGTCTTACCCGCTGTTGCGCAGCCCCGCCGAAATGCCGTTGATGGTAATCTGCACGGCGCGCAGAATCGCCTCGTCCTCGTTGTCGGCGGCGCGGTGCAGTTTCAGAAGCTCCACCTGCACGTGGTTCAGCGGATCGAGATAGGGCACGCGCATTCTCAGCGATTTGTCGAGGTTCGGATTGTCCTGCAGCAAATCGCTCTGTTTGGTGACGGCGAGCAGCGCGGCGATCGAATCCGTCCATTCGGCGCGAATGGCCCCGAAAATCTTGTCGCGCACGGCCTTGTCCGGCACGAGTTCGGCATAGCGCGAGGCGATGCCGATGTTGCTCTTGGCGAGCACCATTTCCATGTTGGAGAGCAACATGCGGAAGAAGCCCCATTCGCGATACATGGCTTGCAGGAAGGCAAGGCCGCTTTCGCCGTGTTTGGCCATCCACGCCTTATAGGCGGCGCCGAACCCGAACCAGCCCGGCAACATGAGCCGGCATTGCGCCCAGGAAAATACCCAGGGGATGGCGCGGAGATGCTGGATCTTGCGCGTCTTGGTGCGTGAGGCGGGACGGCTGCCGATGTTGAGCGTGGCGATCTCGGTGATCACGGTCGAGGCCCAGAAATAATTCTCGAATTCGGGCGTGTCGTAGACGAGCGCCCGATAGGCTTTGAACGCAAAGCCAGAAAGCTCCTCCATGGTCGAGAGGTATTCGGGACGGGGCGCATGCTGCTTGGGCATCAGCAGCGAGGCTTCGAGCGTCGCCGCCACGAACGTCTCGAGATTGCGGCGTCCGACTTCCGGATTGGCATATTTGCTCGAAATGATCTCACCTTGTTCGGTGACGCGGATCTGGCCGCCGACGGCGCCGCTCGGTTGCGCCAGGATCGCCTCGTAAGCGGGACCGCCGCCGCGCCCGACTGAGCCGCCACGCCCGTGAAACAGGCGCAGTTTGACGCCGTGCCGCCGGAACGTTTCGATAAGGCCGATCTCCGCCTTGTAAAGCTCCCATCCCGAGGTGATGAAGCCGCCGTCCTTGTTGCTGTCCGAATAGCCGAGCATGATCTCCTGCACGTCGCCGCGGCTGGCGATGAGGTGCCGGTAGGCCGGCAGGGAAAACGCTTGCTCCATGACGCTCGGGCATCGCCGCAGATCGGCGATCGTCTCGAACAGCGGCACGATGTCGATCTCGCTCTTGCCGTCCGCCGTGATGAGGCCGACTTCTTTCAGCAGTACGGCGAGTTCGAGAAGGTCGGAGACGGCCTGCGACTGCGAGATGATGCTGGTGCGGATGCTTTCGGCGCCGAACGAGGCGCGCGCTTCAGCGGCGGCGCGGAACATATCGAGTTCCTTGCGCGTCTCCTCCGAATAGGAGAAGAACGGCGAGGCGAGCACGCGCACCGTGTTGAGCTCCTTGACGAGAAGATCGACGCGCTCCGCTTCGCTACGCGCGAAATAGTCGGTCCCCGACGCCGCCGTCTCGAAAAGCTCGGCGACGGTGCGCTCGTGGACGTCGGAATTCTGCCGCAGATCGACCGAGGCTAGGTGAAAGCCGAAACAGTCGGCGGCGCGCCTGAGGCCCCGCAGCCTGCCGCGCGTCAGAAGATAGGAGCCGTTGGCGCGGAGCGACTGATCGATGATCGAGAGGTCGCGCTTGAACTCCTCGACGTTGCGGTATGGGTGCATCGGCAGATGCCGCGATCTGACCGGATATTGTTCGTCGATTGCCCGCAATGTGGCGGCGATCCGGCCGCGGATCGCGGCGATCGCGCGCCGATAAGGTTCCGACATCCGATGCGGCGACGCGTCGGGGGAACTCGCGGCGAGTTCGCGCAAATCGTCGGAGACGTCGACGATCTCCGCCGTCATCGAGAACTCGGCGCTGAGATTGGTCAGCTCGTCAAGGTAGTACGCGAGGATGCGCGTGCCTTGCATGCGCACGGTATCGCGCAAAACGTCGGCATTGACGTAGGGATTGCCGTCGCGGTCGCCGCCGATCCAACTGCCGAGCCGCAGGAAGGAGGCGACGTGCGCGTCCGCCGTGGCGGGCGCATAGGCGCGCAGCTGCCGCTCGATTTGCCGATAGAGGCGCGGCACTTCTTCAAGGAAGGTATAGTCGTAATAGGAGAGGCCGTTCAAGACTTCGTCGCGCACCGTGAGTTTCGTTCGCCGCAGCAGGCTCGTCTGCCAAAGGATGAGGATTGCGCGGCGGACCTTGTCTTCGATCTCGGCCTCTTCGAGCGGCGTCCATTGCTGGCGATCGCGCCGGTCGAGCAAGTGCGCGATGGCCAGTTCGCGCATCATCGTGCTCTTGCGGCGCACTTCGGTCGGGTGCGCGGTCAGGACCGGCACCATGAAGGCGGAGTCGAAGAACTCGCAGAGCTTCTCGGGGCTGATCCCAGCCTCGCGACAGCGCGCCAGCGCGCAGCCGAGCGTGCCCGGCGGATCCGGCACGCCGGCGATCTCGTCGGCGCGCAGCTTGCGGATCTGATGCTGGTCCTCGGCGATGTTGCTCAGATGCGAAAAATAGCTGTAGGCGCGGACGATCTGCACCGACTGCGTTGGGGTCAGCGATTCAAGGATCGCTTCGAGCCGATGCCGAGCGGTCTCATCGCCGTCGCGATGAAAACGCACCGAAGTCTGGCGGATCAATTCGACGAGGTCGAAGATCTCCTGGCCTTCCTGCTCGCGGACCGTATCGCCGAGCAGGCGGCCGAGCAGGCGTATATCGTCGCGCAGCTGCCTTTCCGGCTCGGCGGCGAATTCCGTCCTGTCCGCTTCCTTGTTCATCGCAAGTTCCCCAGCCGGCAGCGGCTGCTGACCCGATCGGCTTTATCCTATAACCCTTGTGCCGGATCGCCGCGCTCGGTCATTTGTGTCTGGCGCGACCCTGGCCGCGACACAGGACCTATTGCAGGTTATCTAAAAACCATGTCGAACGATCCGTCAAAAATCGCCGGCGCGGCAGAAAAGCGCGATCGCGGTGCGCGGCGCAAGCGCTTTTACGGCGAAGCCGGGGTCAGCGCCTGCAGCGGCGGCTTCGCCTTGCTGCTCGACGGGCGCGTGGCGCGAACCCCCGGCAAGGCAGGTTTCGTGCTGCCGACGGCGGCTGCGGCGGAGGCGGTCGCCCAAGAATGGGCCGCGCAAGGCGAAACGATGGATTTCGCTTCGATGCCGCTGACCCGCATTGCTTTCGCCGCCATCGACGCGGTCGCCGCGAAAATGAAAGAGGTCGCCGCGGAAATCGTCAACTATGCCGAAACGGACCTCGTCTGCTATCGAGCGGAGTCGCCGGTAAGTCTGGTTCATGCTGAGGCCGAAGCCTGGGATCCGATTTTGGCGTTTGCGGCAGACCGGCTTGGGGCGCGTTTCCTGGTAGCGGAAGGAGTTGTCTTCGCGCCGCAGCCGGCCGCTGCGATCGAGGCCGTGCGCAAGAAGGTCGAGCAAGTGGCGCGCCGCGGCGCCGTGGCGCTGGCATGCCTTTCGGTAATGACGACGCTCACCGGGTCGGTACTGGTCGCGCTGGCGCTCGCCGAGCGTGCCATCGGCCTCGACGAAGCTTGGCGGGCGGCGCATGTGGACGAGGATTACCAGGCGCGGTTTTGGGGTGAAGACGAAGCAGCGATGGCGCGCCGCGCCCGGCGTTTTGCGGAAATGGCTGCCGCCGAGGGGCTTTGGAGGTGCGTTACCTAAAGCGCGCGTTAAGGGCGCAATCCGAACCCGCCCAGCATATTGGGCTTATTGCAGTTCCGCAAGCAATTCCGGATAGTTACCCCGCAAGGGGATGGACGCGGATCGAAGCGGACCGCGGCCCGAAAACGGCCTGGGATTCCGCGCCGATCCTTGTGTTCGCAAGGCGAGAAGCTTAGGTTTCGGACAATCGCGAATGTGGAGACCCGCTATGGGCGGACTATCGATCTGGCACCTGCTGATCCTCGGAGCCGTCGTGCTCATTCTCTTCGGCGGCAGGGGCAAAATCTCGGAAATCATGGGGGATGTCGCGAAAGGCATCAAATCCTTCAGGAAGGGTTTGGCCGACGACGACAAACCGGCCGCGCCGCCAGCGATCGACCATCGTCCGGGCGTCGAGGCGAACAAAGTTTCAGACACGCAGAAGGCCGGCTAAGGCCGGCAGTGCCGGAACCGGCCCATGTTCGATTTCGACGCCGGCAAACTCGTCATCATCGGCATCGTCGCGCTGATCGTCATCGGCCCGAAAGAATTGCCGCGCGTCATGCGGCAAGTCGGGCAGGCGGTCGCCAAGTTGCGCCGGGTCGGCGCCGAATTCCAAGCCCAGTTCATGGAAGCGATCCGTGAGGCCGACGCCGAGGAGATGCGGGCGGGGGCACGCAAGCTCATGGAAAGCGCCAAAGTGGATCTCGGCCCCAATCCGTTGGCGCTCACCAAAACGGAACTGACGTCCGGGCTCGGGCAGCGCGCGCCCGAAGCGGCGCCAAGCGCCGCGCTGCCGTTGGACCACGCCGAGCCGCCGGCCGCGTCGCCCGCCTCTTCCGCCACGCCTCGGGCGTAATGCGATGACAGATGCCGATATCGAGGCGACGCGGGCGCCGTTGATGGATCATTTGATCGAGCTTCGCAGCAGGCTCATCAGGGCGCTGCTCGCCTTCGTCGTCATATTCGTGATCTGCTTCTTCTTCGCCAAGCACATCTACAATATCCTGCTTCTCCCTTACGAACATGCGGCGGGGTCGCACGCGCGGCTCATCTATACGGCGCCGCAGGAATATTTTTTCACGCAGATCAAAGTGGCGATCTTCGCCGCGGCGTTTCTCTCCTGTCCGATCGTCTTCGCGCAACTCTACGCTTTCGTGGCGCCGGGCCTCTACCGGCGCGAACGCCAGGCGTTTGCCCCGTATCTCTTTGCGACGCCGGTGTTCTTCGCGCTGGGTGCGCTGCTCGTCTATTTCGTAGTGATGCCCAATCTGCTGGCCTTTTTCATCGGCATGCAGCAGGCGCAGGCGCCGGGCAGAGCGCAAATCGAGCTTCTGCCGCGCGTCAGCGAATATCTGTCGCTAGTGATGACGCTGATTTTCGCGTTCGGCATCGTCTTTCAGCTGCCGGTGGCGCTAACGCTGCTCGGCCGGGTCGGTATCGTCGATTCCGCTTTCCTGCGCCGCCGGCGGCGCTACGCGATCGTGCTCGTCTTCGTCGTCGCCGCGGTGCTGACGCCGCCCGATATTTTTTCGATGCTGGCGCTTGCCGTTCCCGGCCTGCTCCTCTACGAACTGTCGATCCTGTCGGTTGCCTTCGTCGAAAAGCAGCGCGCCGCCGAGGCCGCGGCAAAGGCGGCTTAGCGGCTCTTTCCCGGCCGAAGCGATCCCCGGACTTGATCCGGGGATCGAGCCGGGATCCGGAATTGGTACCCAGTTGTTTTGCGGATTCCTGGGTCCCGGATCTTCGCCTGCTTCGCAGGCTCGTCCGGGAAAGTGGCGCATGGTAGAAATGAATCCGGTTCCGTCGTCCGGCGGAACATGTTTGGCCGGCTCCCATGTACGACATCAAATGGATCCGCGAGAACGCCGAGGCCTTCGATCGAGGCTTGCGGCGGCGCAGGTTAGAGCCGCTTTCGAGCGAAATTCTGGCGCTCGACGACAGACGCCGCGCTGCGATCGCCAAATCGCAGGGCGCGCAAGAGCGCCGTAACGCCGCCTCGAAAGAGATCGGTGCGGCGATGGCGAAGAAGGATTCTGCGCGCGCCGAGGCGTTGAAGGCGGAAGTGGCGACATTAAAGCAATCCTTGCCCGCGCTCGAAGTGGAAGAACGTGAGGCGGTCGCCGCGCTGCAGAAAACGCTGGCGGAAATTCCCAACATACCTTTGCCGGACGTTCCCGACGGCAAGGGCGAGAACGAAAACGTTGAGCTGCGCGCGGTCGGTTGGAAACCGCGCTTTTCCTTCAAGCCGAAAGAGCATTTCGAAATCGGCGAGGCGCTCGGCCTCATGGATTTCGAGACCGCGGCAAAAATATCCGGCGCGCGGTTTGTGGTGCTGAAGGGCGCATTGGCGAAGCTCGAACGCGCGCTCGCGCAATTCATGCTCGATCTTCATACGGGCGAGCATGACTATACCGAAGTCAATCCGCCGATCCTTGTACGCGATGAAGCGATGTTTGGAACCGCGCAATTGCCGAAGTTTCGCGATGACCAGTTTCTCGCGATGCGAATGCTCCCTGAGGAGGAGTATCGAAGACTTATTGCAGAGGCTGAGGAATCCGCTGGCCCCTATACCAAGGGCTTACAAAAATTTATGATCGACAGCCGCGATTTCTCCTGGCTCATTCCCACCGCCGAAGTGCCGCTTACCAATCTCGTCCGCGAATCGATCCTCGACGAAGCGAAACTGCCGCTGCGCTTCGTCGCCGTCACGCCCTGTTTCCGCGCCGAGGCGGGCGCGGCCGGCAAAGATACGCGCGGCATGATCCGCCAGCATCAGTTCACGAAAGTGGAGCTCGTTTCGATCGCCGCACCAGAGAACTCGCTTGCCGAGCACGAACGCATGCTCGGCTGCGCGGAGGAAGTCTTGAAACATCTCGGCCTGCCGTATCGCGTCGTCACGCTGTGCACGGGCGAGATGGGCTTCGCCTCGCAGAAGACTTACGACATCGAAGTCTTCCTGCCGGGCCAAGACCGCTATCGCGAAATCTCCTCGGTTTCCGTCTGCGGCGATTTCCAGGCGCGGCGCATGAACGCGCGCTATCGCCAAGAAGGCGTCACGCGCTTCGTCCATACGTTGAACGGCTCGGGCGTCGCGGTCGGCCGCGCGTTGGTCGCCGTTCTCGAAAATTATCAGAACGAGGACGGCTCGGTCACCGTCCCGAAGGCGTTGTCGCCCTATATGGGCGGGATCGAGAAGATCGAGAGGGTGAACTAAGCTCATCCTTCGAGACGCCGCCTCGGCGGCTCCTCAGGATGAGGGTTGGTTTAGTTGCACCCTCGTCCTGAGGAAGCCGAAGGCCGTCTTGAAGGACGAGCGATGCGGATCAATAATCCATGCGCATCTTGATCACTAACGACGACGGCATTCACGCTCCCGGCCTCGTGGCGCTGGAACACATCGCCGCGACGCTCGGTGATGACATCATTGTAGTGGCGCCGGAATACGATCAATCGGGCGTCGCGCATTCGCTCTCCCTCAACGATCCGTTGCGGCTGCGCAAGATTTCCGAGCGGCGCTTCGCGGTGAAAGGCACGCCGAGCGATTGCGTCGTCATGGCGGTGCGTCTGATCCTCGACGGCCGCAAGCCCGATCTCGTCCTCTCCGGCGTCAACCGCGGCCAGAACGCCGCCGACGACATCACCTATTCCGGCACCATCGCCGGGGCGATGG
>JASHSB010000069.1 GCA_030036945.1 Methylovirgula sp.
GGCGGGACGATGCCGACTTCCTCCAGGCGATCGAGGAAGCTGCTCGAATAGCGCAACATCCGGTGCAGTTCCTCGCATCGCCGGGCGATCTCGTCCGCCGCCGTTATGAGATGCTGGCGGTGCGCTTCGCTGAGATCGCAGGTTACGCCGCCCGGCACGACCGCGCCGAAGAAATAACGATGCCGTGCGACCTCGCAGCTCAGACGAATCAGATCCTCTTCGATGAGCGCCGCCTGGGCGGTCGCCACCACCAGCGCCGTCGAGTTGCAGATGCCGGCGATCGTCGCTGCGTGATGGCGCAGCCGTTCGAGTTCGGCGAAAACGCTGCGCAGCGCCAGCGCGCGCGGCGGCACCTCGACGCCGCAGATCGTCTCGACGGCCTGACAGAATGCGAGACCGTGGGCGAACGCCGCGATCCCCGAAAAGCGTTCGGCCAGTAACAAAGCCCGGTCGATTGGTTTCCCTTCGGAAATTTTCTCGACGCCGCGATACTTGTAGAAAAACCGCTGGATCGTACGGACGACGTCTTCGCCGACGGTTTCGAGCAGGAAATGCGCCGCTTCGCCGAAGTCGGAATAAACCGGACCGACCGGCATTGCGAAGCTGCCCGGGGCGGAGAAGATTGTCGGCGGATCCCACGCCGGATTGGGCGCTTCGGGAATATCGAGCATGCGCCGCGCATCGAAGCTATGGCGCATCGGCGCGACGCCTTCCGGCCAATCTTCGTGCAGAACGAATTCGCCGAGCCGCGGATGCCCCGCGAAACTCAGCCCGAACAGATCCTCGGCTTCGCGCTCGTGCCAGTCGACCGCGGGACCGTTGGCGAGACCGGAGATCGAGGGCACCGTGGTTGCGTGCGCGTCGAGGTGCAACTCGACATAGACCCACGGCGCGGCGGCGTCCTTATAGAATACATAGGTCAACAGCCAGCCGGGCTTACTCTCTTCCTCGACGATCAACGTTGCGAAGGCATAGCCCATCTCCTCGGAAAGCCACTCGCAAATCGCCGGCAGGTCGGGTGGCGCGCAAACGAGGTGACAGGCCGCCGCGTCGAGTTTCGTGGTGAGTCGTCCCTTCCAACGGTTCTCGCAGAGCTCAACGAAATTCATCGACGGGGCGCCGGCAGTCGCGGAGAGCGTCATGGTCAGCCCCCCATCGCGGCCGCCGCGGCGCGCAGCAGATTCTGCAAGACGACGGGAACGTAGATGCCGATCGCCAGCAACGGAATTGCCGCGACGACGAGCGTCGCCTTGCACGACCACGGCAGCGCCGCGAGCGTCGGATGACCATGCGGCGCCCCGAACGTCATCCGGTTGACGTGGTACAGCACCGCGCAAAAGGCGACCGCCACGAAGAAGGCGAGCAGGGCGATCGTGAGATATTGGCCGCCGGCGATTCCCGCCTTGAAAATCAAAAATTCGCTGATGAACAAAGCGAAAGGCGGCGCTCCGGTGATCGCGAAAGCACCGCCAGCCAGCGCTAAGGCCGAAAGCGGCGCAAATTTCACGAGCCCGCGCACCGACGCGATCTCCTGTGTGCCGAACGTCATTGCCACCGACCCGGCGGAAAAAAAGCAGAAGGACTTGGCGAGTGCGTGTCCAGTGATCTGGTAGGCGGCGCCAAGATGCGCCTCGGCGCCTCCCAGGCCAGCGGCGACGAGGATGATTCCCATGTGCTCGACGGTCGAGAATGCGAACATCCGCTTGAAGTCGCGCACGTAGACGAGCAGCAGCGTGGCGATGCAGACCGACAGCAACCCGAAACAGATGAACCACGGCCGCGCGTCGAGCGTCGGCGCGCCGCCCACGACCGGAAGCAACCGCAGGATCACGTAAAGGACCGTGGTCGTTTCGACGCCCGACAGCAGAGCGCAGATCGAAGCCGGCGCTTGGCTATGCGCATCCGGCAGCCAGGTGTGCATCGGCACGAGCCCCACTTTCGTGCCGAAGCCGACGAGAACGAGAAGGAACGCCGGCCACAGCAAGGCGGGGGGCATGTGCGGCGCGGCCTCGACCAATCCCACCCAGGTGAACGGCGCGGCGCCGGCGATCCGCGATCCCCAATAGAGGATCAGAAAGCCGAGCAGCGCGAGTACCGCGCCGACGGTCGTCAGCACGACATATTTCCACGCCGCTTCGAGCGCTTCCGGCGTGTCCTCGAACCCGACGAGAAAAGCCGAGAGCAGCGTCGTGAGCTCGACCGCTACCCACATCAATGCGACGTTGGCGAGCACCGGCACGGCCAGAAGCGACATGATGAAGAGGTTGTAAAGCCCGTAGTAGTTCTGCTCCTTGCGCTTGTCGCCGTGCGCGGCACGGATTCGAATGTAGCTCCAAGAGAACAGCGCCGCGGTCATCGCGACCAATGCGACGAGGCCGAGAACGAGCGCACCCAATCCGTCGCAGGTCAGCCATTCGCCGAACGCCTCGACGTGGGTTCCGTGCGCCGCCGCGATCGCGATACGGACCGCCAGCACAAAGACGATGACCGTCCCGGCGAGCGTGACCGGCGCGGCCCGCCCATGACCGCCGAGCGGCGAGAGCGACAGCGCGCAAGCCAGCGCCGGGAAGAAAAGAACGCCCGCGAGCTCCACGTCAATCCTCCCGCAAAGCGATAAGCCGCCCGACCGACGTCGTGCCGAGCCGGACGTGGATGCGACGCGTCAGCATACCGACCACCAAAGCGACGACCGGCACGTCCACCGCGGCGGCAAGCTCGGCGATGACCGGCAGATCGGGGACGATGGCGACGCCGGCGAAGAACACGCCGTTCTCGAGCGCCAGCAGACCAAGCAATTGCGGCACCGCTTCGCGCCGTACGACGACCGTGAAGATACCGAGGAACATCGCGGCGATGCCGAGCGGCAGATTGATCTTCGCAAATGGCGTATGCACGGCGCCGAGCATCGGATTGGCGACCGCATAAGCAAGGACGACCAGCGCCGCCGCGATCAATAGCGAACTCGGTATATTGAGCACGCGGTCGATTTCACGAGTACGATAGACTTCAATACTGACGGTGTGGCGCAGAACCCACGGTATGAGCACGGTTTTGGTGGCGATCGTGATTGCCGCGACGGCAAACAGATGCAGGGAATTGGTGGCGATGCCGAGCAGGATCGCCGAGCACGTCAGCAGCAACGATTGCGCGATGAAGAGCTGCAGTGAGGCCAACACCTGGCGGTTTGCCACGACTCCGAGCGTAGTGAGCAGAAAGACCGCGCCTGTCAGCGCATCGAGGGCAAAGATTACGGCCATGGAGGGGTTGTTCATTGATGCCTCCTAAATCTCCGACAGCCGTGTGATCATTGCGACGACCGAAATTACGAACGCCGCGCCCAGAAACTCGGTGATCCGGAAGAGCCGCAGTTTGGCGAGCGACGATTCGATGTAGACGAGAACCAAAATGAAGCCGAGTATCTTGAGAAGGACGAGCGGAACGGCGATGAGCACTTCGATCGGTTGCATACCGGCGGCTAAGCCCCACGGCGTGACGAGTACGTTGAGGAAAATGCAGATCAACACCAGGAATTTCATCGCGCCGGCCCATTTCATGAGCGCCGCGCCGCGCCCCGAGTATTCGAGCGATTTCGAGCGCTCGATCATCGCCAGCTCGAACGCGCCCGAGGGGCTATCGACCGGAATGCGCCCGTCTTCGGCGAGGATCAGCATCAAAAAAGCGCTCATCAGCAGAATGTGCGAAGGCTCGAAGAAGCTGGCGATGGGCGTCACCCAACGAAGCTGCACGATGTAGGGAATCGTCGAGCCGGCGACGAAGGAGACGGTCAGAAAGACCACGATGAATACCGGCTCGGCGAGAAACCCGACCATGCGGGTACGGCTGGCGCCCATCGGCCCATAGGGATTGCCTGTATCGACGGCGGCAAGCGTCGCAAAGAAGCCGCCGAGCGCCAGGATAAAGCCGCCGCCGAGCATGTCGCCCATGAAGGCGAAGAACAGCGGATATCGCGTCAGCACTGGAATCAGCAGGGCCACGAAAATCGGCGCGGCGAACGCTACGTAAGGAGCCGCACGGAAGATCCAAGAGGTATAATCGGAGACGATCTCGTCCTTATGAAAGAGCTTCCAAAGATCGCGATACGGCTGGAAGATGCTCGGGCCGCGCTTCGACTGGAGATTTTCTTTCAATTTCGTCGTGACGCCTTCGACCAGCGGCGCGAAAGCGATGACGAAAATCACCTGAAGAAGATTGTAAAGAATCCGCGCCGTCATTATCGGCCTCGCAATTGCACGAGACCGCAGCGCGACATAACGCACGCTCTCCGCGCCGCAAAGATACGAATTACGTCTTGTCCGACGAGCACGCGATTGCCGTCAGCCATTGCCACCACCGGTCGGATGTGCCCGCTCTCGTTCGAGCGAGGCGATATAGGAGTCATCAGCCCGGGGCACTTACGGCGAACTCCATCGCCGCTACAAGCGTAATCTTAAACACACGCGGGCATCTTGCCAATACAGCTACCTTAATTCGGATAGGAAAACGGCCCCTTAGTAATCGGCGTGACCATCCATCGCGAGCTTGAACCGGGGGGCGGGTCGTCAACGAAATTTCGGGAGCACGACATCGCATGTGCAAAGAACCCAACTTCCATGACGACTGCAGGACTCTGCAACACGGTTACGCATGTCTCGCCGTTTATCTTCTACCGCGGCGTGTCGCCGCACTTTGTGAGGCGTGTCGTCGCAGTTCCACGCAAGGAATGCCACAGATCCACTTCACTCAAAGGCTGATGTCCAAGGTTAGCGGCTTTCCCACGCGACGCTAAAATATCAACTTTCCCAGCCATTCGGAGAACATCGCGGTCGCCGCCTTCTTCAGCAGGGGACTGACCTTCGACGACGTCGCTCCGCGGTGGATCGATTGCCGGCAAGTTCGTCGGCGCATGCGGAGCCACCGTTCCAATGCGACCGCATCAACTTCCACATGAAATTGCACTCCCGTGCGTTCATGCCGCGAGCAAAGGCTTGATGCACGCATAAATCCGTCGATGCCAGATGCACTGCTCCGTCCGGGACGTCGAACGTGTGCCCATGCCAATGCAATACGGGATGCCCGCAAGATGCCGCAGCGGCCTTTGGCGTCCGGCCGCGGTGAGCGAAAGCGGAGAGAAGCCGATTTCCTTGATCTTCGAAGGAAAAACCTTCGCTCCCATCGCCGCTGCTACGAGTTGCGCGCCGAGGCAGACGTCGAAATTCGGACGGAATTTCCCTCTTAGCAGGGGGAGATTTGCCGAGCTAATCGGGCTTTGTGCCGATTGCGCAGGATCAATGTCGGCAATTGCCAAATTCCCTTTTACTCGGAGGAGTCCGTCGCGCGGCGGATCGTCTTTGAAAAGGGAGCCGGACGTGTTCAAGGATCTCATCGTACATCTAGATGGAACAGAAGAGGACCATATCCGGCTTACCCAGGCTGAAGCAATCGCCGGCCGGTTCGAAGCGTACCTGACAGGCCTCTACACCAACCCATTGCCGGAATACGCATATGTTCTGGCGATTCAGTCCACGCTTGCGCCGATGGGCCCGGTGCTTGCCTTCGAACAACAGATCCGCAAGGAAGGCGATGTCGCGGTCGCGCGCCTGAAAGAGCGCTTCAAGAAGATCGCCGCCGAAAACGAAGTCCGCCGCATCGACGCGGGCGCGAGTCTCTTGCCAAGGTTATGTGCGTCGGCGGCGCGGTGGTCGGATCTTTTCATCGCGACCGCGTCCTACCGAGGCGAAGCTTCGCCCGGTTGCGACGCTCTGGTCGAAGCCGTACTTTTCGGTTCCGGGCAGCCCGTTTATCTCGTCCCCGAGCAATTCAAAGGGAACGGCGCGGTGCGCAACGTCCTCGTCGCATGGCGCGATACGCGCGAATCGGTGCGGGCGCTTGCGGGAGCCATGCCGTTTCTGCGCGTAGCTACCAACATTCGTCTCGTAACGATCGAGCCCACCGGACAGGAAGACGAGCACGAAGACCCGATCAACGTCACGGCCCATCTTCGTCGGCACGGCGCCAAAGCCGAGATGCGTTCGATCGAAGCGGGCCGCCGTTCCGTTTCGGAGGCGCTGTTGCAGGAAGCAAGCAAGATGGCCGCCGACCTCATCGTAATGGGAGCTTACGGACATTCCCGGTTTCGCGAGTGGACAATCGGCGGCACGACGCGCGAGATGATCGCCCGCGCCGACATCCCGATCCTCCTCGCGCATTGAGAGAAAGATGCAGCCTTTGGAGAGCGCGGCAAGCGGTCGAGACCTGGACATTACTTTGTCCGGATCGTGGACGGCCCCTCATGCGCGCGTTCTCGAGCCGCTGGTCGAAGCCGCGGTCCGGGAGGCACGCGGCCGGGGCGTCCGTCTCGATATGCACGCCGTCACCGAGATCGATACGTTCGGTGCCTGCCTGTTGGAAAGGCTCGCCCGCGGCAGTTCGCCGGGCATCGAAACGCAGGCCTTCGGCGTCCCGGAACGGATGCGCGGCCTTTTGGCGGAAGTCGGCCGCGTCGGCCGCGAGGCGCAGCCGCTTCCCCCCAAAAAGAAATCAAGCTTCGCGGGAATTGAGTCGATCGGGCGAGCGACCGTCGACGCCGGACGAGATCTGGTCGTCTTCGTCGAAATGCTCGGCGAACTCAGCGATGCGCTACTGCGTGTCCTGCGGGACCCGCGCCGCCTGCGGCCGATCTCCATCGTCTACCAGCTCGACCGCGTCGGCCTGCAAGCCATTCCGATCATCTTTCTCATCACCTTCCTAATCGGCGGAATCATTTCGCAGCAAGGTATTTTTCATTTCCGCAGATTCGGCGCCGGCGATTACGCCGTCGATTTGGTCGGAATCCTCGTCCTACGTGAGATCGGCGTGCTGATCGTCGCGATCATGGTGGCGGGCCGTTCGGGGAGTTCTTATACCGCGGAACTCGGCTCGATGAAGATGCGCGAGGAAATCGACGCGCTCTATACGATGGGACTCGATCCTGTCGAAGTTCTTCTTTTGCCGCGCGTCGTCGCGCTCATTTGCGCGCTGCCGGCGCTGACGTTCTTCGGCTCGATCTCGGCGCTCTTCGGAGGCGGCCTCGTCGAATGGTTGTACGGCGGAATGAGTCCGGCGATCTACGTCGAGCGTCTCAAGGATGCGGTCTCCGTCACACATTTCGAAGTGGGAATCATCAAAGCACCGTTCATGGCCTTGGTAATCGGCATCGTCGCCTGCTCCGAGGGCTTGCGCGTCAAGGGAAGCGCTGAATCTTTAGGTCTTCAAACGACCACATCCGTGGTCAAATCAATCTTTCTCGTGGTAGTGCTCGACGGACTATTCGCGATGTTCTTTGCCGGGATCGGAATGTAATAATGAATGCGGAGCCGCTGATCAGCGTACGCGATCTGGTAGTCGGCTTCGCCGATCAGATCGTGCTCGATCATCTGTCGCTCGACGTGCACCGTGGAGAAATTCTCGGACTCGTCGGTGCGTCGGGCGGCGGCAAGTCCGTGCTGTTGCGCTCCATTATCGGCTTGCTGGCGAAACAAGATGGGAAAATCAGCCTTTTCGGCATAGATCGCGATACCGCCACGCAGGAAACGACGCGGTCAATCGAGCGCCGTTGGGGCGTGCTGTTCCAGCAAGGCGCTTTGTTTTCTTCGTTGAATACGCGGCAGAACGTCGAATTTCCAATGCGCGAATATCTGCGCCTGTCGGAGAAGTTGCGCGAGGAGGTAGCGCTCATCAAACTCGGGATGGTCGGCATCAGCAGCGAGGACACGGGAAAATTTCCGGCGGAACTTTCTGGCGGCATGACCAAACGCGCCGCGCTGGCGCGCGCTCTCGCGCTCGATCCGGAGCTCGTCTTTCTCGACGAGCCGACATCTGGACTTGATCCGATCGCCGCCGGCGATTTCGATGCGCTGATCCAAACGCTGCAGCAGACGCTCGGCCTCACGGTCTTCATGGTCACGCACGATCTCGACAGCCTCTATGCCGTCTGCGACCGCATCGCCGTGCTCGTTGGCGGAAAAATCATCGTCCAGGGGCCGATCGAGACCATTCTCGCCTGCGAGCATCCGTGGGTGAAGGCATATTTCCGCGGCAAGCGCACGCGCGAGACAACGCGCACGCTCGGCCAGACGACGCATTGAGGCGACGCAATGGAAACGCGGGCGCGCTACATATCCGTCGGACTCTTTGTGCTGGCGATCATCGCGGCCGGATTCGGCTTCGTCTATTGGCTGAACAACAACGGCGGCCTCGGCACGCGCGTAACCTACCAGATTCGATTCGAAGAATCGGTTACCGGTTTGCAGGTCGGAGCGGCCGTCCAATTCAATGGCATACGTGTCGGAGAAGTCACTGGCCTCCAACTCGACAAAGATGATCCGAGGCGGGTCACGGCCACCATTGCCGTCGATCCGAATACCCCGCTCAGAGCCGACACCAAGGTCGGCGTTGCTTCGCAGGGGCTGATGGGGATTCCCTCGGTGTCCCTCAGCGGCGGCACATCGCGTTCGCCGCTCCTTACCGCCGCACACGGAGAACTTCCCGTCCTCACGGCCGATCCGGGTGCCACGCAAGACCTTACGCAGTCCGCCCGCCAGACGCTTCAACGCGCCGATCAAATCTTAAGCGACAATTCGGAATCGATCAAAAGTACACTCGACAATCTCAAGACATTCTCCGGGGCGTTGGCGCGCAATTCCAACCGGGTCGACGCGATCATGGCGGGGCTTGCACATCTTGCCGGAGGCGGTGCCGCGGAAAAACCCAAGTCGATTTACGATCTTACCGTACCGAACGCGTTTCCGCTGTCCTCCGTCCCGAAGACGCAGCTTTCCATCGCCACGCCCACCGCCATCGTTGCGCTGCAGACACAGCGGATGCTTGCCCGTTCGCCGGACGGACAGATCTCGCCGTTGGGCGATGCACAATGGAGCGACGGGCTGCCGAATTTAATTCAAGAAAAGCTGCTGCAAGGGTTCGAGAACGTCGGTATCGCGGCCGCCGCCGCTTCGACGCTCGGCGAGCAAGAGGTCGCATCGAACGATCAGCTTCTGATCGATCTCCGCGACTTCGCGATCCGGACGGATCCAACCCCGTCCGCGGCCGTCGCATTCTCCGCCAAGATCGTGGGGCAGAACGGCCGCATCGTCGCCACCAAACTCATCTCGGCGACCGCACCGGCCGCGGGAATGGAAACGCCGCAGATCGCGGCGGCGTTCAACGCGGCCTTCGGCAAAGCCCTTATCGACGTCGTAGCATGGACGGCAAGGTCGATCTGACCGAACGCGGGCGCCAGACGTACACGTTACATTTCATTCGTATTGCGGTGAATCAAAACGGTCTCTTTGAGAATCGAACAAATTGTTGCGAGCGGCCGAAGAAAGATTAGCCCCATGAGCGCCTATCGAATTAACCGGTTGGATGCTGAACGGATTGATCAGACCTATCCGCTCGTAACGCTGCTCGCGCCGACTCTGGGGCTCGATTCGTGGCGGACCTTGTGCGGCACCGTGATGAACCGCGAGCGAGTCGGTGAAGTCATCGCCGCAACAAATCCTCTCGGTTACATCCAAGGGATCTGCTTGGTCGCCGTGCGGAACGACACAATCGGCCGCCTTCTCGACGTGCCGTTTACCGTTATCGCCAGCGCAGCGGACGAGGCGGGCGTCGTCGCCGATATGCTCGCCTACCTTAGAAAGCTCGGACGGGCGGAAGGCTGCAGCAATTTGCGGATATGGACCGTGGAGGAGGACAGTTGGAGACGCTGTCTGGGCGAACGCGATCTTCGAGCGTGGGAGCATGGTTTTTTGCTGCCACTCGTGCCGACAGCGGATGCAAGGAAGTCCATCAAGTCCTGCCGGTAAATACGTAGCCGACACCACGGACGGACTTGATCAAGCTGGGTCGTTTAGGGTCGCGCTCGATTTTCTTGCGAAGCCGGGCGATCTGGGCGTCGATCGTCCTGTCGAAAGCGTCCAGGTTGCGGCTGCGCGTCAGGTCCATCAACATATCACGCGCGAACACGCGCCCGGGCTGTTTGGCGAGTAACGCCAGCATATCGAACTCGCCGGTGGTCAAGATCACCTCGGTACCATCCGCTGCCAACAACTGGCGGCGGCCGATGTCGAGCCGCCAATTCTCGAAAAGCAGGACCGTCTTCTCGTTTTCGCCGGCTGGAGATCCCGTCGGCCGGCGGCGGCGCAGGACAGTTCGTATCCTCGCCAGCACTTCGCGGAGATGGAACGGTTTGGGAATGTAATCGTCGGCGCCGACTTCCAACCCGACGATCCGGTCCACCACGTCGTCGCGTCCGGTCAGCATGATGATTGGCACATCCGACTGCGCGCGAATATCGCGGGCCAGCGCCAAGCCATCCTCGCCGCCCGCCAACCCCAGGTCGAGCAGAATGATGTCGACCACGGACTTTCCCAAACAATCCCGCGCGCCTGCGCCGTTGGCGACGGTAGTGACGCGGTACCCTTCGTCCTCGAAATAGCGCAGCAGCATCTGCCGAATGCGGGCATCGTCATCGACGACGAGGATGTGCTCAATGCGTTCCATGATTCGGGCTTCGAAGCACGGGTCCGAAGGCTGTCACAAACCGTTACAATTTTGCACGAACGATCATGCAGCTACCGTTTCGATATCACAAAGGCCCGCTTTACTGCACCCATCGAAAACGCAGCGAAGGGACTTAATCATGTTCTTCGAGAGCGCGCAAACAGCGATCGCCAGACACGCGAGTGGGACGATTACCCCGCCGGCGGTGCCCACGTTACAGTCTCTTTTCGGCCGCCAGCCGATCGAAAAGTTCGAAGCGGGAAAGGCCATCCTGTGGGAAGGCGATGATGCCTCGCATATCTTCGAGGTGACCGAAGGCGTGCTTCGCGTCTTCCGTATCTTGGGCGACGGCAGGCGTGTGATTACCGGGTTTCTTTATCCCGGCGATATTCTCGGCGTCTCGCTCAAGGACCGCTATCTTTATAGCGTGGAGGCGGTGACCCACGCCCAAGTGCGGCGTTTCGGCCGCAATCGTTTTCAAGAAGAGATCAGCCGGTCGCCCGAACTGCGTCCTCAGCTTTTCTCGCGGCTTTGTGATGAAATGGCGGCGGCGCAGGATCAAATGGTGCTCTTGGCCCGCAAGAGCGCCGAGGAGCGCGTGTGCAGCTTTCTCCTTTTGACGGCGCGCCGCATGAAGGTTGATCGACAGACCGCGCCGGTCATCGAGATCGCAATGACACGTCTCGATATGGCGGATTATCTGGGCCTGACCATCGAGACGGTATCGCGCACCATGACCAAGCTGATGAGCCGCGGCGTGATCGTGCCCAGCGGTCGGCACGGCCTCAAGATTCTCAAATTCGCGAAGCTCGTGGCGCTTGCGGGTGACAGCGACGAGGAGGATAAGACGGGTTCCGGTTACGCCCGGCAGGCGATTTGGCCCAACTAAATTTCCAATCTGCGGAAATATGGAAACGATCAAGCCGCAAGTTATCGGCGAGAAAGGTCTCGATGAGATTGTCCGCGTCTTGGACGGTGCCAACGTCATCGTTCATGGACTTGACGGCGTCATCTCCCGTTGGACGACCGGCTGCGAGCAGCTTTACGGTTGGACACGGCAAGAGGCCGTCGGTCAGGTCGTGCACGGCATGCTCGCGACCGTTTTCCCCGAGCCGCTCGACGATATACGGGCGTGCGTCGCAAATGGCGGCGTCTGGTGGGGCGAGCTGACCCACCAGCATAGAGACGGACACGCCGTGTCGGTCGCCAGCCGCTGGGTGGCATTGCTGCCGGAAGGTCGTCCCGGGCTCATTATTCTGCAGACGAATAGCGACATCAGCGATCTAAAGGAGACGCAGGCGGGCCTCGCCGCGCGCGAGGCACATTTGCGCTCGATTCTCGATACTGTCCCTGAGGCCATGGTCGTCATCGACGAGGCCGGCATCGTGAGCTCGTTCAGCGCCGCGGCGGAAAAGCTGTTCGGCTATCCCGCCGACGAAGTCTGCGGCCGCAACGTGAAGATGCTTATGCCATCGCCAAATCGCGAGGCGCACGATGGTTATATTTCGCGCTATCTCACGACCGGCGAGCGGCGCATCATCGGCTACGGACGCGTCGTAACGGGGCTGCGCAAAGATGGCACGACCTTCCCGATGGAGCTTGCGGTCGGCGAGGCGCTCGCCAACGGCAAACGCATTTTCACGGGCTTCATTCGCGACCTGACGAGCCGCCATAGGATGGAAGACGAACTGCGCCAAGCCCAGAAGATGGAAGCCGTCGGCCAGCTAACCGGCGGCATCGCCCATGACTTCAACAATTTGCTGACCGTCATTTCCGGCAATCTCGAAATGATCGAGAACCGGATCGACGACGACAAGCTGCGCCAGCTGCTGCGCGAGGCGCAGGGCGCCACGACGGATGGCGCGAAATTGACCGAGCAGCTCTTGGCCTTCGGACGGCGCCAGCCGCTCAATCCGAAACTCACGGATGTCGGCAAGCTTATCGCCGACTTCTCCGATCTTCTGCGCCGAACGCTCGGCGAGACGATCGAGCTTCGTACCATCGTGAAGGGCGCTTCGAACCAAGCGCTGGTCGATGCATCCCAGTTGCAGAACGTTCTGCTCAATCTGGCGCTCAATGCGCGCGATGCCATGCCGCGCGGCGGCAGCCTGACCGTCGAGATTTCTCCGACTCACCTCGATCTTGATTATGTGCAGATGTATCCGGAGGTGCGCACTGGCGACTACGTGCTTGTCTCGGTCACCGACAGCGGGGCCGGCATGTCGGCCGAGGTGAAGGCACGTGCCTTCGAACCGTTCTTCACTACCAAAGGGGCCGGTTCGGGAACCGGCCTTGGGCTGAGTATGGTGTATGGCTTCGTTAAGCAGTCCGGCGGCCATATTCAGCTATACAGCGAACCTGGCCAAGGAACGAGCGTGCGGATCTTTTTGCCGGCCGTTCGCGGCGATCGGGTCGGCGCTAAAACCGGCGCCGCCGCCGGCGACGAAATCCTCCGCGGCCATGAAACTATTCTTGTCGTGGAAGATGATCCGCGCGTGCGGCGGGTCGCCGTAAGCCGTCTCATGGATGCCGGCTATCAGGTCGTTGAAGCGGAGACCGGCGCGCAAGCCCTCGTTCTGCTTGCCGCGCATCCGGAAATCGCCCTGCTGTTTACCGACATCGCGATACCAGGCGGCATGACCGGAGACGAACTGGCGCGGGAAGTCCGCGCGATGCGCCCGGACATCAAGATCCTGTTCACGTCCGGCTATGCCGAACCGCGTATCGCCGGGCGCGAATTGGCGCGGGCGAGGAGTTGGCTCAAAAAACCTTATACCGCGAAAGAATTGGCGGTTCGGCTGCGAGAGTTGCTCGGCTAACCGACGCGGCGTCTTGCTTTCGCCATCGTGATCGAGATCAAAGCGCGTGCGGCACTTGGCGGCAATTATGGCGCGTCCCCAAAGTGCCCGCATGGAAGATCTCCGACGTGAGCAGCGACAACGTTGAAACGCCAAACCCGAAGTCCGTGGTAGGGCAGGCGACGGATGTGCCGCTCGTCAACGCCCTCGTTCCCACGCCTTCAACGCTGCCCGTTCCGCTGAGAAAACCGCAGCGCGGGAAGCTGCGCCGCGGGCTCATAGCCCTCCTGACGCTCGCCGTGCTTGGAGCGAGCGGCGGCGTTCTCTACTGGCATTTCCGGCCGGCCAGTCTTCCGTCGGGAATCGTTTGGAGCAATGGCCGGCTTGAGGCCCAGGAGATCGACATCGATGCAAAATTTCCGGAGCGCGTGGCGCGTTTGCTCGTTGACGAAGGCGACATCGTGCAGCCGGGTCAGGTCGTGGCGCTGATGGACACACGCGACGTCGAAGCTTCTCTCAAAAAGGCTGAGGCGCAAGTGCAGCAGGCGCAGCGAAGCTTGGACGAAGCCAACGCCGACGTCGCCCAGCAGCAAACGCAAGTCGTCTTCGCCCAACAAGAGTTCGATCGAACAAGTGCGCTCGTGACGCGCGGGTTCGCGACGTACGAGGAGCTCGATCAGCGCCGGCAAACGCTCAACGCCGCCAGAGACGGCTTGAACGCCGCGAACGACCGCGTGGACGAAGCCGCCCGCGCGCTCGACGCTTCAACCCACGACGTCGAGCTCTACAAGGTCAATATCGCCGACGATACATTGGTTTCCCCGACGCTCGGGCGCATTCAGTATCGCATCTCCAATGTCGGCGAGGTTCTTCCGGCGGGCGGCAAGGTGTTTACGATGCTCGATTTCACCGACGTTTACATGGATCTTTATCTGCCTACCGCGGACGCGGGGAGGTCGCGGTTCGGCTCCGACGCCCGCATCGTCCTCGACGCCTATCCCAACTTTGCGATTCCCGCGCACGTCACGTTCATCGCCACGCAGGCGCAATTTACGCCCAAGGCGGTGGAAACAAAGGAAGAGCGCGACAAGCTCATGTTCCGCGTCAAGCTGCGCGTCGACCAGGATTTCTTGCGCCCGCGCGCGGCGCTGGTGCGCACGGGACTGCCGGGCGTCGGTTACGTGCGCGTCGATCCGAGAATCGCCTGGCCGGCCGCGCTGCACGGCCCGGTATCGCAATGATCTTGACTGACCAGCCTGTCGCTACGTTTGCCGACATTTCGCTGCGCTATGGCAAAGCAATTGCGCTCGACAACGTGACGCTCTCCATTCCGCGCGGCCGCATGGCCGGGCTGATCGGCCCCGACGGGGTTGGGAAATCCTCGCTGCTTGCACTGTTGGCCGGCGCGCGCCGAATTCAGCATGGCACCGTTCACGTCCTTGATGGCGATCTCGCCGATGCGCATCACCGCGCCGAGATTTGTCCGCGCATCGCCTACATGCCGCAAGGCCTGGGCAAGAACCTTTATCCCGATCTCAGCGTCTATGAGAACATCACATTCTTCAGCCGGCTTTTCGGTCAATCGGCGGAAGAGCGCGAACGGCGCACCGCCGCGCTGCTCGCCGCGACCGGCCTCGAACAAGTTCCGGATCGGCCGGCTGCCCAGTTATCGGGCGGAATGCGGCAGAAGCTCGGGCTATGTTGCGCGCTGATCCACGATCCCGACTTGTTGATCCTTGACGAACCGACTACGGGCGTCGACCCGCTTTCACGCCGCCAGTTCTGGAACCTTATTTCGAACATGCGTGGAGCCCGCCCCGGTATGAGCGTCGTCATCGCCACGGCCTATATGGAGGAGGCCGAGCAGTTCGAGTGGCTCGTCGCTATGAACGCGGGGCAGGTGTTGGCTACCGGTTCGCCAAGCGAGATCAAGAGAAAAACCGGCTCGAAAACGCTCGAGGAAAGTTTCATCGCGCTTCTGCCCGAGACGCAACGGCACGGCCACAAAGCTTTTACGATCGCGCCTCGGCCCCCGGGCGATCGCCAGCCCGTCATCGTCGCTCGCGGCCTAACGCGTCGCTTCGGCGAATTCACGGCCGTGGATCATGTCGATTTCTCCATCGAGCGCGGCGAGATCTTCGGCTTTGTCGGGTCGAACGGCTCCGGCAAGACGACCACCATGAAAATGCTGACCGGGCTTTTGCCGGCCAGCGCCGGAAGCGCGCTTCTCTTCAACAAGCCAATCGATGCCTACGACATGAGCGGGCGCTTTCGCGTCGGTTATATGTCGCAGTCCTTTTCGCTTTATACGGAGCTCACCGTCCGGCAAAATCTTGTCCTGCACGCCAGGCTCTTTCACCTCGATCATGCGCGCGCCCGCATCGACGAACTCGTCGGCCGGTTCGGACTTTCCGAATATATCGACCAACGGGCCAGCGACCTTCCGCTCGGAATACGCCAGCGTCTGTCGCTGGCCGTCGCCATCGTGCACCGGCCGGATCTTCTCATTCTCGATGAACCGACGTCCGGCGTCGATCCGCTGGCGCGCGATCAATTTTGGGAATTGCTCGGCGACCTGTCGCGCAAAGACGGCGTCACCGTATTCGTCTCCACCCATTTCATGAACGAAGCTTCGCGCTGCGATCGGATCGCCCTTATGGACGCGGGCAGGGTGCTGGCTACCGGCGTCCCTGCGGAAATTGTAAAAGCCCGCGGCGCGGCCAGCCTCGAAGACGCTTTCGTTGGTTATCTCGAAAGCGCGCGGGGGCGCGCCACGCCAAGTGCTCCGGTATTCTCTGCGACGACTGCGCCGGCATCGAAACGCCGCGCTCGGTTCAGTCCGCGTCGCCTTTTTGCCTATGCGATTCGCGAATCTCTTGAGCTGATCCGCGATCCGATCCGCATGGGTTTTGCGCTGCTGGGCACCGCGTTTCTTATGGCGATTTTCGGCACCGGCATTTCGACCGATGTCGATAATCTCACCTTCGCGGTTCTCGACCGGGACAATTCGCACGAGAGCCGAGCTTATCTCGAGGAGCTGCGCGGCTCGACCTACTTCGTTGAAAAGGCACCGATTGTCGATCAGGCAGAGCTCGAACGCCGCATGCAGTCGGGAGACATTACCGCCGCAATCGAGATGCCGCCGGACTTCGGCCGCGATCTGAAAAAAGGCGTACCGACCGAAGTCGGGGCATGGGTCGACGGCGCGATGCCGTTCCGCGCTGAGACGATTCGCGGCTATCTGCAGGCGGCTCACGCAGAGTTTCTTTCCGATTATGCGGCACAGAACGGTCTCGCCGCTGATATTACGTCGGACGACGTACGCGACGCGCTGCGCAATGACGATCTCGCCATGTTCGGCCATTCGGAGATAAGCACGGCTGTGCTGGCGAGAATCGAATCGAGGTTCCGCTACAACCAGAACTTCGATAGCATCTACGCGGAGGTACCCGGCGCCTTGGCGCTTTTGCTGGTGGAGATTCCGGCTATTCTCATGGCGCTTGCCGTGGTGCGCGAGAAGGAGCTTGGTTCGATCACCAACCTTTACGTGACTCCTGTCACACGTATTGAGTTTCTGCTTGGCAAGCAGATCCCCTATATCGCGATCGCCATGGTCAATTTCGGGCTGATGTGCCTGATGGCGATTTTCCTTTTCCACGTTCCGTTGAAGGGAAGCTTTCCGACGTTGTTCCTCGGCGCGCTGCTCTACGTAACGGCGACAACTGGCATCGGCATGTTGATCTCGGCCTTCTGCCGGACCCAGATCGCCGCCTTGTTCGGCGCCGCGATTCTCACGGTTCTGCCGGCGACGACGTTCAGCGGAATGCTGGTGCCGGTCTCCTCCCTGACCGGGGGCGCCGCTATCATGGGGCGCGGCTTTCCCATGACGTATTTCCTGAAGATCAGCATCGGCACCTTCACCAAGGCACTTGGGTTCCACGATCTTTACGAAAGCGTGCTGGCCGTTGCCGTGTTCATCCCGATTTTGACGACGCTCAGCGTCCTGCTCCTGCGCAAGCAGGAAGCTTAGGAGTACGACGCGGCATGCGGACGCTCGGCAATATCTTCTGGCTCGGGACGAAGGAGCTTCGCAGCTTCTTTCACGATGCCGTGCTGCTCGGGCTCGTGGCCTACACGTTTTCGTTTGCCATTTACATGCAGGCGCAGAGCAATGCCCAGGAACTGCGTAACGCGTCGGTTGCCGTGGTTGATCAGGACAATTCCGAACTGTCGCGGCGCATGATCGCCGCTTTTCTGCCGCCGTATTTCAAGAAGCCGGTGCCGGTCTCCGAGAACGAAGTCGATCACTTGTTGGATACGGCAGTCTACACGTTCGTAATCGTCATCCCGCCGAATTTCGAAGCCGATGCCTTGGGCGGACGCAGTCCCGAGGTGCAAGTCAACATCGATGCGACCGCCATGGTACAGGCCGGCCTCGGCTACGGCTACATCCAACAGATTCTTTTGACTGAGATCGACAATTTCCTGTCGCGCAACGAGGGTTCGTTTCTGTCGCGTTCCCAGAACATAGCGATGACGCCGGCCAGCCTTTCGGTGCGTGTCATGTACAATCCGAATGTCACGACCGCGTGGTTTACGAGCGTTATGGGAATCGTCAACAACGTCACTATGCTGGCGATCATCTTGGCGGGAGCCGCCGTAGTGCGCGAGCGCGAGCACGGCACGATGGATCACCTGCTCGTTATGCCGGTCTCGCCTTTTCAAATCGCCATGTCGAAGATCTGGGCCAACGGTCTCGTGATTACCGTCGCAGCGGCATCGTCACTGGAGTTCGTCGTGCGTTGGCTCCTCAGGATTCCAGTCGTCGGGTCCGTGCCGCTCTTCATCAGCGGCGTCGCGATCTACTTGTTCTTCGCTACTGCGGTCGGAGTCTTCCTGGCGACGATTGCCCGTACGATGCCGCAGCTTGGATTGCTTTACATTCTCGTCGCATTTCCGATGAACATTCTCTCGGGCAGCAATACGCCGCTCGAATCCATGCCGGTGGCGTTGCGGACGATCATGGAATTCTCACCATCGACGCATTTCGTCTCATTCGCGCAGGCGATCCTGTTTCGAGGCGCCGGTTTTGCGGTGGTGTGGCCGCAATATCTTTTCATCGCTCTTGCGGGAGGCGTGTTTCTGTTCTTCGCGCTGCGCCGCTTCCGGATCGCGGCCGTTCAGACAACGTAAAAGGGATTCCGAAGGCATGGACTTCGGGATCAGGCGGTGTGCTGGCTTGCCTATGCGGCAATGATTACCTTCAGCGCACGGGTATCGGCGGCGTGGCCGAACGTCTCGTAGGCGTCGAGGATGTGATCAAGCGTGAAGCGGTGCGTGATCAGCCGCCTGGGATCGATCTTCTTGGCTTCCACGGTCTTCAGCAGCATCGGGGTCGAAACCGTATCGACCAACCGTGTCGTAATCTCGATGTTCTGCGACCATAGCCATTCCAAGTGCAGGTCGACCTTCTTGCCGTGCACGCCGATGTTAGCGATGACGCCGCCCGGCGCGACGATATCCTCGCAGAGTTGGAAAGTCGCCGGTACGCCGACCGCCTCGATCGCGGTATCTACGCCACGGCCGCCGGTCAGCGCCTTCACCGCTTCGGCCGCCTTGTCGTCGCCGCTGTTGATCGTACACGTCGCACCGAATTGACGCGCCAGACCCAGGCGGTTGTCGTCGAGATCGACCACGATGATCTGCGCCGGAGAATAGAACTGCGCGGTCAGCAATGCGGCGAGCCCGATCGGGCCGGATCCGACGATTGCCACGCTCGAGCCCGGCGCCACTTTACCGTTGAGGACGCCGCACTCGAAGCCGGTCGGCAGAATGTCGCTGAGCATGACGAGCGCCTCTTCGTCGGCGCCTTCGGGAATATGATAGAGGCTCGTGTCGGCATGCGGCGTGCGCACATATTCAGCCTGCGTCCCGTCGATCTCGTTGCCGAGAATCCAACCGCCGGTCGTGCAATGTGAATACATGCCGCGCCGGCAGTATTCGCAGATACCGCAAGCCGAGATACAGGAGATGAGCACCTTGTCACCCTGGCGGAACGACGTCACGCCGGGGCCGAGCGAGTCGACTACGCCGACGCCCTCATGACCGAGGATTCGCCCCGGCTTGCAAGTCGGAACATCGCCCTTCAGAATATGAAGATCGGTGCCGCAGATGGTCGTTTTCATCATCTTCACGATTGCGTCGCCGGGATCCTTGATTTTCGGTTTAGGGCGGTCTTCGAGGACTTTCGAACCGGGGCCGCGATAGATAAGCGCCTTCATGATGAACTTCTCCGCAAGGTGAAAACGAGGCGACGGCCGCTCAGCTTCGGTCATTGAGAGAAGGAGATGAAGCGGCGTCTTTGGTGGCATTGATGTGGATCAGGCCGTCCGGCGCGCGGCCGATTCGGGCGTATCCTGAAACTTCATCCGCTCGTCCAGGCGGAGAAGTTCGCAGATCGTTCCGGTGATTTTTCGATCGAAAGCCAGCCGCTGCGGACCGGAGACATCGGCGTAAAGCGCGTGCAGTTCAGCGGCTAATTCTTGAAGGCGGCGGATTTGCGGCTGCGAAACGCAAAGCGCGTTGCCGCAAGAAGCGCCACGCCATCTTCTCAACGTATTGATACGCTTTAGGCCGATGCCGACTGAGTCCTCGTTCATCGTGATCATCCCCAATTTCGCCGCGCGGCGAATCTCGCAATTGGTTGCCTATGGTCATGCCATGTATTTTCCGCCGTTGACCGACAAGGTCGCGCCGGTGATGAAGCCCGAGTCGTCGTCCACCAGGAACAAAATGCAGCGTGCGATCTCTTCCGGTTTGGCAAGCCGGCCGACCGGCACGCCGGCCACGATATTGGCAAGGATTTTGGGCGGCACGGCGCGCACCATGCCGGTGTCCGTATAACCGGGCGCGACGGCATTGACGGTGATCCCGCGCGCCGCGCTTTCGAACGCGAGCGACTTGGTGAAACCGATGATTCCCGCCTTGGCGGCGGCATAGTTCGTCTGCCCGAATTGTCCGGACAGGCCGTTGACCGAACTGATGTTGACGATTCGCCCGAAGCGGCGCTCGCGCATCCCTTCGATCACCGCGCGGCACATATTGAAGCAACCGCCGAGATCGACATCGATAACGCTGCGCCATTGCTCCGGGGTCATCTTGTGCAGCGTGCCGTCGCGCACGATGCCGGCATTGTTAATCAGAATGTCGATCGGCCCGCTTTCTCGCGCGACCGCCGCGGCGCCTTCCTGGCACGCCGCGAAATCTGCCACGTCCCAACGCCGGACGGGGATCTGCGTTTGCTTCGCGAACGCCTCGGCGTCGGCATCGTTGCCGAAATAATTTGCGACCACGGAATAGCCGGATTTTTTCAGAAGCTTCGCGGTCGCGGCGCCGATACCGCTCACGCCGCCGGTGATCAGCGCCGTTCTCATTCTTGCCTCGCGCTTCACCGACCGGAGGCCGATTGTTTCCCGATTTGACGAAGCTCTTCGGCATAGAGCGCGACGACCTGCCAGCCGCAATCCTTGAACAGGTCGTTGACGCGGCGCATCTGCGCGATCATCCGGTCGGTTCGTTGATGCAATTGTTCGCAGTAGTCGGCGATCGTGCTTCCCGGGTCGTCGCCGATCTTCGGCGGAAGGAAACACTTCGTCGCCTGCTCGGTTTCGATCCGCAGCAACTCGGTTTCGCTTTCCCAAATGGCGCGCGTCGTTTTGACCATCAGCTCGTTGAGCTGCGTGAACAGCGCCGCGCCGCGATCCTGCGCTTCGACGAGATTGAATGGAAATTGCGTTTCGGAGGCTTTTGCGCCGCCATGCGGTGTATCGTGCATATCTTCCTCCATAAGTGCGAAAAATTCACTCTTTAATATCCGTTCGCCAAAGCATTGATTTCGGTCAAAAACGGATTTCTCGCGTTCGGACATGCGGTTGATCCCAATCAATTCGTCGCCGATCGAGCCCACGTACATTTTCAGCGTAACCATTATTCAAAGGAATTCCGCATGCCCGAATTAAGCCTCGCGGAGAAGCACACCGGTGGCGCCGGCCGAAGCTCGGTGCCAGCCGAAAGTATCGCTCCTTCGGCAAACGGAGCGGCAAGCGAAAATCTCGTTGCGGCCAGCAGCGCCGCATCGGCGGGGGAAGACTCGTTCGATCGCCTGTTGCACGCCCGCCAGGCTCGATTTACGGGCTCGCTTTCGCTGATATCTTTGGCGCTCGCCTATCTCGATTGGGGCTTGCATCTCGCCAATGCGCCGGGACGGCGTCTCGAGTTGATGGAACTCGCGGCGCGCCAGTGGGCGCGGTTTGCCTCACCATCGCAATGGACGAAACCACAGCCGGGCGACCGGCGATTCCGCGACGATACTTGGGAGCATCCGCCTTACAACGCGATCGCGCAGGCTTTTCTTCTCGGTGAGCAATGGTGGCACGCGGCCACCGCCTGTCTGCCCGGGGTCACGAAATCGCATGCAAACATGGTGTCGTTTGTTACGCGGCAGATGCTGGACGTCTTCGCTCCCTCGAACTTCCCGTTGACCAACCCCGAAGTCGTGCGCGCAATGGTCACGCAACGCGGTTGGAATTTCGTCAGGGGCTATCAGAACTATGTAGAAGACGTCCGCCGGCTGGTGAACCATATGCCGCTCGACGCGGCGAAGGATTTCGTCGTCGGCAAGGATGTTGCGGTAACGCCGGGTAAGGTGGTGCTGCGCAACGAGTTGATGGAACTCATCCAGTATGCGCCGACGACCGAACGGGTTCGGCCGGAGCCGATCCTCGTCGTTCCGGCATGGATCATGAAATATTACATCCTCGATTTGTCGCCGCACGATTCGATGATTCGTTATCTAGTCTCCCAGGGCTATACCGTTTTCTGCATCTCGTGGCGTAATCCCGGGCCGGAATTGCGCGACGTCGGCCTCGAAGATTACCGGCGTCTCGGGCTTATGGCCGCACTTAACGCCGTCAACGCGATTTGCGGCGACCATAAGATACATGCGTGCGGGTATTGCCTCGGCGGCACGCTGCTTGCCATCGCCGCCGCCGCCATGACCCGCGACTCGGACGACCGGTTGGCAAGCCTGACCTTGCTCGCCGCGCAGACTGATTTCACGGAAGCCGGCGAGCTGCAGCTCTTCACGGACGAGAGTGAGCTCGCGCTGCTCGACGACGTGATGTGGCAGCAAGGCTATCTGGACAGCACGCAAATGGCTGGTGCCTTCCAGATGTTGCGGTCGAACGATCTCATCTGGTCGCGGTTGATTATGACCTATCTGCTCGGCGAACGCGAACGCCCCTTCGATCTCATGGCGTGGAACGCCGACGCGACGCGGATGCCGTATCGCATGCATTCCGAATATCTGCACGACATGTTCCTCCACAACGACCTTGCCGAAGGGCGGTATGAGGTCGAGGACAAGCCAGTCGCCATTTCCGAAATCCATCTGCCGATCTTTTCGGTGAGCACGGAAACGGATCATGTGGCGCCCTGGCGCTCGGTCTATAAAATTCATCTGCTCAACCATGGCGACATCACTTTCGTCCTCACCTCGGGCGGACATAACGCCGGAATTGTCAGCGAGCCAGGCCATCCAAACCGGCATTACCGCGTGGAACGCCGGGCGCCGCACGCTCCCTATCTCGATCCAGACGAGTGGGCTGCCAAAGCCGCCGAGCACGACGGCTCGTGGTGGCCGGCGTGGGTAGCGTGGCTCGATGCCCGCTCCGGCGCTCCGGTGCCGCCGCCACCGTTGGCCCCCACGGATTATCCGGCGCTTGCCGACGCCCCCGGCACTTATGTCCGCGAGCGTTGAGGCTTGCCTGATGAGTATGCGCACCACACCCGACATGATCGAGAACCGTACGTTCGACGAGAT
>JASHSB010000070.1 GCA_030036945.1 Methylovirgula sp.
AACAAAAACGGGGCGAGGCAAAGCGCGGGGACGAAAACGAAGAGTGCGAAAACCCGCCGCGCGCGCTCCATTCCGGCCTCGGCGAGCCACGAGGCCGAAGCCAAAAGTGCCAGCGCCATGCCCGGATAGGCATGATTCATCCAGCCTTTTCCTTGAATCGCGAATGTCGCGAGAAATCCCGCCGAGGCTGCCGCCAAAACCAGCGTGCGAGGCTGCGCTTTGTCGAACCGCGCCGCCCATAAAAGCGCGGCAAGCAGGACGAAATTGGCCAGAAACAGCGGTGACGCGAAAATACGCGCGGGGCTTTCGCGCAGCGGCGCGTAGACCTCGAGAGCGAGCGGCAACGCTTGGCTCAAATAAGCCGGGAAAAACGCGACAATGGCGACTCCGTAAGCGAGGAGTACGGACGCGGCGGCAAAAATCTCCGGCGCGAGCAGCAGCCTCGGTTTGCCCCGCAGCGCCGCGGCGCAGAGAACGATACATGCCGCCGGCAGCAGAAAATAAGGCTTGAACGCACAGGCGATGCCGCAACCCAATCCGGCCAATACGGCGTCGCGCCAAGCAACGCGCCCTTCCGAAGCGCGCGCCGCTGCGAGCGCCGCCATCGGCAGCAAGGCGAGCAAAGCGATATGCTCGCGCTCGGCAAAACAGAACGCCGGAACGACGAGCAGCACGTAGGCGGCGATCGCCAGCGCGCCGTAAGTCTCACCGCGAGGCAGAAGAGCGGAGCGGCGCAGGATCGTCGCGGCGAGCCAAACGGAGATCCCCGTTCCAAAAAAAACGAGGAGCACGACAAAGAGTTCGGGAGGCGCCGCGAAAACGCGGCCGAGAAATACGGCCAGCAGGTAGGCGAGAAACGCGGCGGGCGGATTGGGATCCGTGATGTCGATATACGGAACGAAGCCGTCGCGATATTTCTCCGCGAACGTCAGAAACCAAGAGACGTCGCCGTTCAGATGGCCCATCCCCTGCTGCAGAATCGCCGTCAGTACGATCAGGGCCGTGCACCGCCAGTCCTGCGCGAAACGCAGCGCGGCGCCCTCGACATCCAAGGAAGGCCTAGTTGCAAGATACGTATCGGCCATGGCCCGGTAGTCTATTTTCGATTGATTAAGCCGGACCGAACGGCGGCCGGCGCGCCCGGACGATACAATTAAGGCTTGGTAAATGGGTCGCGGTTAGCTTTCCGTTCGCCGCATTGGAATTCCGCATGCTCCTTATCGCGACGCTTCTGTTTCCGGCGCTGATGGTCTTCGCCGCTTTCTCCGATCTGTTCACGATGGCGATCTCGAACCTCGTTTCGATCGCCCTCGCCGCCGCCTTCTTCGCTCTGGCGGCAGCGCTCGGGTTGCCGCTCAAAGAGATCGGATTGCATGCCACCTGCGGGCTTTGCGTGCTTATCCTAACGTTTTTATTCTTCAGCCGCGGCTGGATCGGTGGCGGCGATGCCAAACTGGCCTCGGCCACCGCCTTGTGGATCGGGTTCGACCATCTCGCCGACTATGGGCTGATTGCCGCGCTGCTCGGCGGCGCGCTGACCCTGGCCATTTTGGCGGTACGGCGCTGGCCGCTGCCGGGCTTCCTGGCGCGCCAGCAATGGATCGCCCGGCTGCACGATCGGCAAAGCGGCGTCCCTTACGGCATCGCGCTGGCGCTGGCCGGGCTCATCCTCTACCCGGAAACCCAAATATGGCTTTGCGCGGCAAGCGGTTGAGGCGCTCCCTTAAAGCCTCCGCGGATGCCGCCGGACGCGAATTGGAGATATTCGGTTAACCTTAATTTGACGTTTGCATGCTCGTATCGATGCGCTCTCAACCGCCGAGCGCGCCGAACGAGTACCGCATGAAACCAGCCCGCCTCGTGATCCTTGCCGCCGCCCTCGTCGCCGGGCTCGCGGCGGCATGGATGGTCTTCGACTCGAAGCCGCCGGAAGCGCCGCGCCAGGCGGCGATCACCCCCGCCGCCGCGCCGATGGACAAGGTTCTCGTCGCCGCGAAAAACATCCCCTTCGGGGGCGCGATCCAGCCCGACGATCTGCGCTGGCAAAGCTGGCCGAAAGCCAGCATCCCGCCGGATACCGTTCTTCACGCCGCCGATCCCAACGCAATCAACGACCTCAAGGGGACACTCACGCGCGATCCCATCGCTCCGGGCGAACCGATCTATGCCAATCGCCTGATTCATCTAGGCAACGCGAGCTTCATGGCGGCGCTTCTGCCGGCCGGATACCGCGCCGTGGCGATCAACATCGATTCGCAGGGCGCGACGACCGCCGGCGGCTTCATCCTCCCCAACGACCGCGTCGACGTGATCCACACCTACAAGGACCAAGCCGCGGCGGGCAACGGCACCGACGGGATGGTGAGCGAGACAATCCTCCGCAACGTGCGGGTTCTCGCTATCGGAAGCGTTCAACAACAGGGCGAACAGAAAGTCGTCGTCGGCAATAACGCCACCCTCGAGCTTACCCCGGACCAAGTCGAAAAAATCGTGCTGGCGCAACGGACGGGCCAATTGTCGCTCAGCCTGCGCAGCATGGCCGACACGAGCACGACGGCGAGCGAGAACAGTGTGCACACAAAGCCAGCCGACAACAACGATCTGACGATTGTGCGCTTCGGCGTTCCCGTCCAGGCGCGAACCCATTGAATCCGGATCCGCGAATGAGCCTTAAGGAAACCTTCGCATGAAAAGCCGTGCATCGAGGCTCATCTGCGGACTGGCCACGAGTCTTCTCGTCGCAATGCCCTCGCAAAAGATGTTCGCCCAATCGGCGCCGCAAATCGAAACCGGCAACAACCCGGCGATTACCCGGCACATCTCGATGGGCGTCGGCAAATCGGTCATCGTCGATCTGCCGCAGGACGCGGCCGAGATTTTCGTGGGCAACCCGAAAGTGGCCAACGCCGTCGTGCGTTCGGCGCGCAAGCTCTACGTCATCGGTATCGAGAACGGTCAAACCACGGTCTTCGCGCTCGATGCGCAGGGCCGGCAGATTGCCGCCCTCGAGATCAGCATCGGCCGCGACGTCGGCGAACTCGATCAGATCCTGAAAGCCGCTTTGCCCAACTCCGACATCGTCACCCGGACCGTCAACAATACGATTATTTTAAACGGCGAGGTCGATTCGACGGAAGAGGCGCAGCGCGCCGACGATATAGCCCAAGGCTTCGTCAAGGATCTCGCCGCCGGCGGTGCCGGCCCGCAGAGCCTGGTCGTCAATTCGCTGATCATTCGCGGCCGCGACCAGGTGATGCTCAAGGTCAGCGTCGCTGAGATCCGCCGCGATATCGCCAAACAGCTGGGCCTGACGTCCAGCACCTGGGGGCCGTTCACGCAATATAACCCCTTTGGAATCAACGGAAATATCGCCACCTCGGCGAGCGGCCAATCGTCCGGGCTAACCCTTCACAATCCCAGCAATACGGTGAGCGCGACGCTGCAGGCGTTCGAACGCTATGGCGTCTCTCACACGCTCGCCGAACCGACCGTCACGGCGGTTTCCGGAGAGAGCGCCAAATTTACGGTCGGCGGCGAAGTGCCGATCCCGAGCGCGCCGGTTTGCGCGACCAACGGTACGGTCACCAACTGCAGCCCGGGCGGCGCGACCTATCAGCCCTACGGAATCACCCTGAACTTCGCGCCGATCGTGCTGTCGGAAGGTCGCATTCTGCTGCATCTCGCCACCGAAGTGACCGAGCTCGACTACCAGACTTCCGTCAACATCCAAGGCGTCATCGTTCCCGGCCTGCGCACCCGCAAGAACGAGACGACGGTCGAAATTCCATCCGGCGGCTCGATCGCCTCGGCCGGCCTGCTGGAGACGACGACCCAGCAGGTCATCAACGGATTCCCCGGGCTGATGAATCTACCGATCCTCGGCACGCTGTTCCGCTCGCGCGATTACCAGAAGGAAGAAACCGAATTGCTGATCGTCGTCACGCCCTATCTCGTCCGGGCGACCAGCGCCAATGCTTTGCCAAAGCCCGACGACGGGTTTGCCGATTCGAGCGATCCGCAAGCCTGGCTGCTCGGCCGCATCAACCGGCTCTATGCCTCTCCCAACAACCCCGAAGCGGTCAAAACCTTCAAGGGACGGTTCGGCTTCATTCTCGACTGAAGCCGGCAACCGAGCGCACGACCTTACACTAAAGCGAGACCGCCATGCCGACCTTGCCAGAATTAAATCGAATGCGCGCTTTCCTCCTGCTGCTGGGGATCGCGGCGACCCTCTGCGGATGCGCGGACATCGACCGGATGAACAAGTCGTCGATGACCATGGACGATTACCGTGATCGCCACCCGATCGTTCTTGGCGAACAGGAGCGTCGGCTCGACGTCTTTCCGTCGCCGCAGATCCGCGGGCTCGATCCGCACAGCGCCGCGCAAGTCGCGGAATTCGGCGCGCTCTACCGCAACACGGGCAGCGGGCCGATCAAGGTCTTCGTTCCGGCTCTCGGCCGCGGCGCGCCGTCCGCGACGACAGCGGGGATTCGCCGGGCTTTGGCGGCGGGAGGAGCCAGGGCTCCGCTCGAGATCAGCACCTATCCGGTGATCAATCGCGATCTCGCCGCGCCGGTGCGGCTGACGTTCGTGGGGCTCAAGGCGAGCGTCGCCGACCCTTGCGGGCAATGGCCGAGCGATCTTGCCTCGGGAAGCAGCGTCCAAGGCTGGGAAAACAAGCAATATTGGAACTACGGTTGCTCCTACCAGAGCATGCTTGCCGAACAGGTCGCCGACCCGCGCGATCTCGTCGGTCCGCGCGCCGAGGATCCGGCTGACACGGAGATGCGCAGCCGCGCCATTTCGGAGATGCGCAAAGGCAGCGATCCGAGCACGGATTGGAAAACCAAGAATTCCTCCATCAGCACGGTTGGAACCCAATGATGAACGGCGCCTCGGAAACCCCGGAACAGATCGCCCCGATCCCGCGCATCTCGATGCAGGCGTTTTGCGAAACGCCTGAGGTCGCCAACGTCGTCCAGCAGGCAATTTCCGACCGGCGCATGGAAAAGGCGCACGTCAAGGTAAA
>JASHSB010000006.1 GCA_030036945.1 Methylovirgula sp.
CCGGCGCGGCCTTCGGCCTTGTTGGCGACGAGGATCAGCGGCTTGCCGGAGCGGCGCAGAAGATCGGCGAAGAAACGGTCGTCCGGCATCACGCCGGCACGCGCATCGATCAGGAAAAAGATCGCATCGGCGTCGGTAATCGCAGCCTCGGTCTGGGCGCGCATTCGCCCGGCAAGCGTTGCCGGTCCGCCGTCATCGAGGCCGGCCGTATCGATGATCGTGAACTCGAGATCGCCAAGGTGCGCTTGGCCCTCGCGTCGATCGCGCGTCAATCCCGGCAGATTATCGACCAGCGCGAGTTTCTTGCCGACGAGACGATTGAAGAGAGTCGACTTGCCGACGTTCGGACGCCCGACGATGGCAATCTTGAACATCGCTATTCCGGCAACTTGCCGCCTTGAAGAACTTCGAGGAACGCCGCGGCCCTCGCCCGTACCGCGCCCGGCGCGCCCGCGTCGCCGGCAATTTCATCTAGCCATATTTGCGCGGCATTGACGTCGCCGCGCCGCAATGCCGCCAGGGCGAGAAGTTCACGAAAGAGGTTCCGATAGGGATGATCGGGTCCCGCATAGAGAGAATAACGCGCTTCGAATTCCTTGGGGTCCTCGCTGTCGACGCGCAGGTAGGCGGCGCGCAGCCGTGCCAGGCCCCGGTATGACGGATCGACCGTCGCGTCGGCCGCAAGCGCGTCATATGCCTTGGCAGCGGCGGTCGGATCTTTCGCGGCCAGTGCGTCGGCGGCGCCGAGCCGAGCTAAGATCGCGTAACCGCGCGGCCCGTCTTTGCTCAAAGCATCGAATGCCGCTGCGGCTTCAGCGGATTTGCCGCCAGTCAGCAACTGCAAGGCGGCTTCGTAGCGCATGCCGGCCGCCTCCCCGGCTTTGAGACGAAAGTGCTCATAGATGCGCCACGCTGCCGTCGCGACAATGACGACGACCACCGCGCCGATGACCCAATTCTGATATTTCTTCCAAAGTTGGATCGCCTGGTCGCGGCGGACATCTTCGTCAACTTCGCGGAAAAGATCGGCCATTTCATTCTCGTCGGCGGATTTCGCGGTTTGCGGCCCGTGAGCTAGCACGGACAAACGGGAAATGCGAACTTCCGGCCGCCTGGCGCGACCCAGGCAACGCCGCCCGGCGGGCATCGGCTTAGCGGATAAGTACATGAAATCGCAGCAACATCGGAGCAACCGGAGCGAGCCGGCCCGGCCTGTACGGATCGGCGTCGGCGGCTGGACGTATGCTCCTTGGCGGGGTCTCTTCTATCCGCAAGGCCTGCCGCAAAAATGCGCGTTCGAATATATGAGCCGCCAACTCGCGTCGGTCGAAATCAACACCACCTATTACGGTTCGCAGAAGCCCGAGAGTTTCGCCAAATGGTTCGCCGAGACGCCGGACAATTTTCTGTTCGCCGTGAAAAGGGCCGCGTTTTGCAACCAACCGCCGCACGCTCGGCGAAGCGGGCGCTTCGATCGAACGATTCTTTGCCAGCGGCGTGATGGAACTGAAAGACAAACTCGGCCCGATCAATTGGCAATTCGCGCCGATTAAGAAATTCGAGCCGAAGGACTTCGAAAGCTTTCTCAACTTGCTGCCGAAGAAGGTCGCGGGGCGGCCGATCCGCCATACCATCGAAGTCTGGCATCCTACGTTCCAATCTCCCGACTTCATTGCGTTGACGCGCGAACATAATGTTGCAATCGTCGTCGCGGGCGACTCACCCTATCCGCAGATTGGCGACGTTACCGCCGATTTCGTCTATGCGCGTATCATGGGAAGCCGCGAGGACGGCTATCCCGCGGCGGCGCTCGATACTTGGGCCGCGCGCGTCCGAACCTGGGCGGCTGGCGGAGTCCCTAAGGATCTCGAAACGTTCGCAAGGGAGCCCGCCGCCGTAGCCCGCCGCGACGTTTTCCTTTATGTCATCAGCGGCGCCAAGACGCGCAATCCCGCCGCGGCCATGGCGCTGACCGAGCGGCTGCGATCGCTATAGACCGCCCGCTTGTACGGAGAAGGCAGTTTTCCGAATTTGAAAGCAAGAGTCGGGGTGCGGGGCCCCCTGATTCCGGCTATCGATTCGTCATCATGAATAAAAAAATCACGCGCCGTATCAAATCCGCCGAGGCACGCGGTCTCGACCCACGCTGGAACGCCGTCGTCAACCGCGATTACGATGGCAGATTCGTCTATGCGGTGAAGACCACCGGCGTTTATTGCCGACCGGGCTGCCCATCGCGGTTGCCCGGTCCGCACAACGTCGCATTCTATGCGAGTTGGCGCGATGCCGAACGCGCTGGCTTCCGCGCTTGCCGCCGCTGCCGGTCGAACGAACCTGGCACCCGACATAGCGCTCTCGTGGCGGCGGCGTGCCGGAGCATCGTCGAGGCCGACGCGAAGATCGGCTTGGAGGCGCTCGCCGCCGCGGCAAATCTAAGTCGGTTTCATTTCCATCGCATCTTCAAGAAAGCAACCGGCCTGACCCCGAAAGCCTATGCCGCCGCGCATCGCACCGAACGCGTGCGCGCAGCGCTCCTTGGAGCGAGCACCGTGACGGAGGCGATCTATGACGCCGGATTCAACTCGGCCGGCCGTTTCTATGAAAAGTCCGGCGAGATGCTCGGCATGACTCCGCGCGCTTTCCGTAACGGCGGCCTCGACGTGGAGATTACTTTCGCAATCGGCTCCTGTTCGCTCGGCGCCGTCCTCGTTGCGCGCAGCACGAAAGGAATCTGCGCCATCTTGCTCGGCGACGACCCCGCCGTGCTTACGCGCGACATCCACGGTCTTTTCCCGCGAGCAGAGCTGACCGATGGGGATGCGGAATTCGCCGCGCTTGTGGCGCAGGTAGTTGGCTTCGTCGACGCGCCACAACAGGGCCTCGATCTGCCGCTCGATATTCGCGGCACAGCCTTCCAGCACCGCGTTTGGCAGGCGCTGCGCAAAATCCCGGCGGGCGAAACGGCGAGCTACGCCGAGATCGCACGCAGGATCGGCGCGCCCAAGGCGGCGCGCGCCGTCGCCCGCGCCTGCGCCAAGAACGCAATCGCCGTGGCGATCCCCTGCCATCGCGTCGTATGCACCGACGGCGCGATTTCCGGCTATCGCTGGGGCACGGCGCGCAAGCGCGCGCTGCTTGCCAAAGAGCGCGGCGAATGATTCACATATCGAGGACGATCCGGTAGCGTGCCTTGCCGGCGCGCAGCCGATCGAGCGCTTCGTTCACCTTGGCGATCGGGAAGTGCTCGTTCTGCGGCAGGATCCGGTGCAAGCCGGCGAATTCCATCATTTTCGCGCTGCTAGTCGGCGCGCCGTTCGGGGAACCGGAGATGGCACGCTGCGCGCCAATGAGGTCGAAAGCCTCAATCGGTATGGGTTCGAGCACCGCGCCGACGAAATGGATGCGGCCGTTCGGCCGCAAGGTGGCGATCAGCGTTTTCCAGTCGAGCGGCACATTAACGGTCACGATTACAAGATCGAGACTACGGGCAGCTTTGGCGAGCTGGCTCGAATCGCGGCTGTTGACGATATGATGCGCGCCAAATCCGCGCACCTCATCGGCCTTTTTCTCGTTCGAGGTAAAGGCGGTCACTTCGCAGCCCCAGGCGCGCGCAAATTTCAACGCCATGTGACCGAGGCCACCAATGCCGACGATCCCGACGCGATCCGTCGGCTTGACGCCATAAACCGCGAACGGCGTGAAAACGGTTACGCCGCCGCAGAGCAGCGGGCCGGCCTCTTTGGCATCGACGCCGTCGGGAATCGGAATGGCCCATGGCCATTGCGCGCGGACGCGGTCGGCGAAGCCGCCGTGGTGGTGGATGATCGTTCCGGCGCTTTCGGCGCAAAGATTTTGGTTCCCAGAAAGGCACTGGTCGCAATGCATGCAACTGCCGCAAGCCCAGCCGATGCCGACGCGCTGGCCGATCTTGAGGCCGCGCGTGGCGTCGCCGAGCGCGGCGACGCAGCCGATGACCTCGTGGCCAGGCACGAGCGGATAGGCGGAAAACCCCCATTCGTTGTCGATCATCGACAGATCCGAATGGCAAATGCCGCAGGTTTCGACGGCGACCTCGACCTCATCCGCCTTCAGCGGGCCCGGATCATATTCAAACATTTCGAGCTTCTGCTTCGGCGCCCGCGCCGCCCAGGCTTTAATCATCGGTTATGCTCCCACGCTCGTGCTGCGAACTCGATCCCGGCGAAGCGATTTTAGCGTCCCCATCCCGATCCTGCGAGGTGGCATCCGATGCCATCCTCATGTGCGCCGATTCCGACGTATCCCCTAGGCGGATGCTAGGCTCGCTCGGCGTATCGAAGCCAAAGCCGCGGCTTATCCGCCCCAAATGAGTGCAATCACAGTGAGCGCGAGCGGTTCAGCGGGCACTGCCGTTTGCCTTCGCCCGCAGCAGTCCCAGCAAATCGGCGCGCGCGAACCCATCGGCGGGCGCATCGTGCGCGTCGATCTGAAATTGATGGATCGCGTCGCGCGACGCCTGCCCGAATTTTCCGTCGAACGTGCCGTGGTAGAAATGCAGGCGTGCGAGCAGCTTCTGGATCTCGATCTTGTCGGCGCGGCTCCAGACTTTCTGCCGGTTCGGCCATGCGGCGCGCAGGCCGGCGCGCCCGGCGATGCGGTCGCCAAGGCAAGCCAGCGACAGTGCGTAAGAATCGGAATTGTTATAGGCCTTCAGCACCCAGTAATTGTCGCTCAAGAGAAACGCGGGGCCGCCCGCGCCCGTCGGCAGAAACAACGTGGCGTTGCCGCCACCCGGCAGCGCCGCTCCGCTTGCCGCCTTGACGCCCGCCGCGGAGAAGTCGCGAAAATCGCCGTGCAGCGTCGCAAACCCGAAATGCGCCGGCAGGATTACTTCGACTCCCCACGGCAGCGCGGTGTTCCAGCCCGAGGCGCGAAAGAAATTGCCGATCGAGGCGAGCGTATCTTCGGGCTTCTCCCAGATGTCGGGAAACCGATCGCCGCGATAGCTCGCCGCGTATTTGAGAAAGGTCGAAGGAAGAAATTGTGGACCGCCCATGGCGCCCGCCCACGAACCTTTCAGCCTGTCGCGCGGCAAGACGCGCTTTTCGAGAAGCACCAGCGCGCTCAGCAGCTCGTCGACGAAGCGAGCGTCGTTGCGAACAAAGGCGAGCGTGGCGAGCGAGCGGATCACGTCCTTGTCGCCTCGCGCACGGCCGAAATCGCTTTCTATGCCCCAGGCGGCGAGCAGGATCGCGCACGGCACGCCGTAGCGGCGCTCGATCTCATTAAGCGCGCCGGCATATTGCCGGCCGAGGGCTTGGCCATGCGCGATGCGCGTCGCCGAAACCGCCGCCTGGAAATAAGCCGACAGCGTCTGCTCGAACTCGCGCTGTTTGCCGATTTCGGCGGCCGCCGACGGATCTTCACTGAGTCCTGCAAAAGCGGCGTCGAACGTCGCGCGGCCGATGCCGCGCGCTTGCGCTTGCGGCCAAAGATTTTCGAGAAAGAGATGGAATGCGCTGCCCGCCTGCGGCGCGGTTTGGGCGCTCGCCGGTCCCAGCGACGCGGCGGAGAGAATGACATAGAAGAGGATGCGGCTGAGGGACACCGGCAAGGGAAGCTCCGTTTCGCTATGGAGTCTCTGTAGCGCGCGAATTCGTTCGGGTCGCGGCAGGCCGATCGCTGCCTAACCTGAGTTCCGCGTCTCCGTCGGGAAGCACCACCCAGGTGCGGCTGCCGTAAAATACCCGCACCAGCGTGCGCGCCGCCGCGCTCATGCGCTGCAGCTCGGAGTAATAGGGCTCGGCGCGCCACGCGTCGGGCGCGCCTCGATCGACGTGCACGTCGATGAACACATCGTAATTGGCGTCGTTGCCGCCGGTCACCTGCACGACCATCTTGCATCGCTGCGGATACCAGTGCTCGCCGACCGCCGGCTCGGCCAGCCAGCTGCAGGCGAAGTCGCGGCAGGTTTGCGGGCGGTTTTCGTAGATCGCACAGCCGCCGTTGCCGGGCCGGCAATGCACGCACCAGCGGTCGTGCGGCTTGTCGAGCGCCGCGATGGGCAAGAGTTTGCAGCACAGCGAGCAGGCGCCGCAGGAGCGTATTTGCTGGCTCACTGCCTCGCTCATGGAAGCTCCTGCGGCGCTATTAACCGCTCGGCGCGAAACGCGGTGACGGGAAGTTTATCGGACAAATTCAAGCCGATCGACATTGGCGTATCTTAGCGACCGAGGGAGGCGGCCGTAAACCGAAGCGTCGGATTTGCGCCGCGGCTGCGGCGGCGCGAGCGGCGAAAGCGGGCGTAGCCTCCGTGCAAACCAAGCGGCGATCTGCCGTCGCTGTTTCCCGACGCGGCCGACTGCCTCGACGAGCGGCTGGAAATCGCTGCGGCTTGCGTTCGTGGCGGAGGGCGCACGCGCCGGCTTCACCCCCGCCCTCCGGCATCATCGAACGAGGCTAGCGTTCGGCCTTATCACGCGGGATTGGTTCGAGAAATTGCCGGAAGACAGTCCCCGCCGAACGGCGAAATTCTGATCCCGCCGCAGCGTCATCGGGACTTCGCCCGATCTTTGTTTCTGATCCCTGATCCCTGTTTTCTGATCCCTGTTTTCCGATCCCCGGTTATTGCGTAGGATCAGCTTGGGTGCGGCTGGACACCTAAGAACCATCGAGCGTTTCATGCAATCGTTTTTACGCGGGCTTCGTGCCTGCGCCGCGGCGGCCTTCGCGCTGGCCGCGATCCACGGAGCCGAGGCGCGCGGCGCCGGCCCGTTCACGCCACTCGCCGGAATCTGGATCGGCAGCGGCACGATCGACCTGCCGGGCGGCGCCAGCGAGAGAATTCGCTGCCGGGCGAGCTACGTGGTTTCGCCGAGCGGAACCGCGCTCAACCAAGTGCTGCGCTGCGCCAGCGACAGCTATCAAGTCGACGTGCAAAGCGACGTGGCCGAACAAGACGGCGCGGTGTCTGGCACCTGGGCTGAGACGACGCGCGGCGCCTCGGGAACGTTGACCGGCGTGGTGCGCGGCGGAACGATCCAAGGAACGATCAGCGGCGTGGGATTTACCGCCGCCCTGCTGCTCGCCACGCATGGGCGCACGCAGTTGGTGTCGATTAGGCTGAACAGTTCCGAGATCGCCGGCGTGACGGTGAGCTTCCGGAGGCGATGAGGTCTTCGTCCCGTGGCCTAGCTTTACGCTTTCGACTTGTTCAGGGTCACGGCGGCACGAACGAGCGCCTTCAACGCCTCCTCGTCGATCTTATCGCCCTCATGGAAATCGATGGCGCGCCTCGTGTTGCCTTCGAGGCTGGAGTTGAAGAGGCGTGAAGGATCCTCCAGCGAGGCGCCCTTGCAAAGGTCATTTTCACGATGTTCTTGCAGGTCTCGCCAGTGCAGATGATACCGGCATGCGACCATACGGGCACGCCTAGCCACTTCCACTCTTCGACGACTTCGGGATCGGCTTCCTTGATCAGGGTACGCAGCCGGCCGAGCATCTTGCCGCGCCAATCACGCAGCTCCTTGATTCTCGCGTCGATAAGCTGAGAGGGAGACCCGGCTTCCTGCGGCCCGCTCCTCTTCATTCCCTCACTCCCACTCGATCGTCCCCGGCGGCTTGCTGGTCACGTCGTAAACGACGCGGTTGATGCCGCACACTTCGTTGATGATGCGCGTCGCGGCGCGACCCAGAAAGCGCATGTCGAAGGGAAAGAAATCCGCCGTCATGCCGTCGGTGGACGTCACCGCGCGCAGCGCGCAGACGAATTCGTAGGTGCGCCCGTCGCCCATCACGCCCACGGTGCGCACCGGCAGCAGCACGGCAAACGCCTGCCAGATTTTGTCGTAAAGCCCCGCCTTGTGGATCTCGTCGAGATAGATCGCGTCGGCCTTGCGCAGGATCGCGAGCTTCTCCGCCGTCACCCCTCCCGGCAGGCGGATGGCAAGTCCCGGCCCCGGAAACGGATGGCGGCCGATGAACGCCGCGGGCAGGCCGAGCTCGCGCCCCAGAGCGCGCACTTCGTCCTTGAAGAGTTCGCGCAACGGCTCGACGAGCTTCATCTTCATGCGCGCCGGCAGGCCGCCGACGTTGTGATGCGACTTGATTGTGACTGACGGGCCGCCGTGAAAGGAGACGCTCTCGATCACGTCCGGGTAGAGCGTGCCTTGCGCGAGGAAGGTCGGCGCGCCGCGCCCGTCAGAGGCGATCTTCCGCGCCTCTGCGTCAAAAACATCGACGAACAGCTTGCCGATGATCTTGCGCTTCTCTTCCGGCTCTTCGACGCCTTCAAGCGCCTTGAGAAAAATGTCGGCCGCCTCGACGTGCGCGAGCGGAATGTTGTAATGGCCGCGAAAGAGCCGCACCACTTCTTCCGCCTCGCCTTGGCGCAGCATCCCATGATCGACGAACACGCAGGTGAGCCGGTCGCCGATCGCCGCGTAGATCAAGAGCGCCGCGACTGCCGAATCGACGCCGCCAGAAAGCGCGCAAAGCACGCGGCTTGCGCCGACCTCGGCGCGGATCGAGGCGACCGCCTCGGCACGGAAGGCATGCATCGTCCAATCGCTTTTCAGCCCCGCGACCTTGTGCACGAAGTTGGCTAGCAATTTCGCGCCGTCCGGCGTATGCACCACTTCGAGATGGAATTGCGTCGCATAGATGCGCCGCGCCTCGTCGGCGATGACCGAGATCGGCGCATGTTCGGAGGTTGCAAGCCTCTGGAAGCCCGCCGGAAGTTCAGTCACCGCGTCGCCGTGGCTCATCCACA
>JASHSB010000071.1 GCA_030036945.1 Methylovirgula sp.
AGATCGGTGATCGTGCCGGAGATCATGATCGGCAATTTGCAGCCGATTTTCTCGAACACGTCGTCGATGCCGACAAGCGCCGCCTTGGCGTTCAGTGTGTCGAAAATCGTCTCGATGAGCAGAATATCGGCGCCGCCTTCGATAAGGGCCTCGGCGGCTTCGGCGTAAGCCGCGCGCAATTCATCGAAAGAAACGGCGCGAAAGCCCGGATTATTCACGTCGGGCGAGATCGAGGCGGTACGGTTGGTCGGCCCCATCGAGCCGGCGACGAAGCGGCGGCGCCCGTCCTTCGCCTGCGCTTCCTCGATCGCCTGCCGGCAGAGGCGGGCGGCCGCGCGGTTCAACTCCGGAACGAGTTCTTCCATGCCGTAATCGGCCTGCGCAATGCGCGTCGAAGAGAACGTATCCGTCGCGACGATGTCGGCACCGGCCTCGGCGTAGGCGAGATGGATGGCGCGGATCGCGTCCGGCTGCGTCAGCACGAGGAGATCGTTGTTACCGCGCAGATCGCGCGGCCAGTCCTTGAAGCGCGAGCCACGAAACTGCGCTTCGCTAAACTTATGCGTCTGGATCATCGTGCCCATGGCGCCGTCGAGCACGAGGATGCGCTCGCGCGCCGCGCTACGAAGTATTTCAGCGATTCCAGGCTCTGCTCTCGACATCATTCTCACTCAAACGAACGGTGACCCACTTCTCCCGAGAAGCACACGGTTGCCCTCGACCCTTCGAGACGCGCGCCTGATGGCGCGCTCCTCAGGGTGAGGGCACCATGCCAGCCCCCTCATACACTCCTCTCATCCTGAGGAGCCCGCGAAGTGGGCGTCTCGAAGGATGAGAAGGTCTACTCCGCCATTCCATCCTCATTTCGGATTCGTGCAGGTATCGACTCTCATGCCATCTTGTCCGCACCGCGTTTCCCCGCAAGCGGGAAAAGGGTCTTCTCATCCTTCGGCCGCACACCCAAGAGATGGCAAATCGCGTAGACGAGGTCGGCGCGGTTCATCGTGTAGAAATGGAAACGGTCGATGCCTTCGTCAACGAGATCGAACACCTGCTCGGCGGTGACGGTCGCGGCGATGAGGCGGCGCGTGGTCGGATCGTCATCCAAACCTTCGAAGCGCTCGGCGAGCCAATGCGGGATCGACGCACCAGCGCAGCGCGCGAACAGCGCCGTCTGTCGGAAATTCTGCACCGGCACGATGCCCGGCACGATCGGGATCGTAACGCCGCGCGCGCGGACCTTGTCGAGAAAGCGCAGATAGACTTCGTTCTCGAAGAAGAACTGGGTGATGGCGCGGCTCGCGCCCGCATCGATCTTGGCCTTCAGCACATCGATGTCGCGATCGACCGAAGGGCTTTCGGGATGCCCTTCTGGATAGGCCGAGACGGTGATTTCGAAATCGGCGATTTTCTTCAATCCGGCGACGAGCGCGGTCGAATTGGCGTAGCCTTGCGGATGCGGCTCGAAGCCCGTGCCGGGTCCGCCCATCGGGTCGCCGCGCAGCGCCACGATGTGGCGCACGCCCATGTCCCAATAGCCGCGCGCCACCGCATCGACTTCCGAGCGCGGCGCGCCGACGCAGGTCAAATGCGCGGCGGGGCGGATCGAAGTTTCTTTCAGGATGCGCGCCACGGTGGCGTGCGTGCGTTCGCGCGTCGCGCCGCCCGCGCCATAAGTTACGGAGACGAACTCGGGGCAGAGCGGGGCGAGCCGAGTAATCGATGCCCAAAGAATCCATTCCATCTCCGCCGTCCGCGGCGGAAAAAACTCGAAGGATACGTTGATGCCAGTGCATGTGCTGTGGCTGGCGCGCGGCAAGGAATCGGAAAGCAGGACCATCAGGCGAACTCCCGCGACGTGAGAGGCAGCGGATCAGAGAGGATTCGCCGGTCGCGGCCGAGCCATAGCGACACAGTAAGCTTGCCGGCGGTTTTGTCGGGCACGAGATCGCGGCGCGTGACCATGTCGAGGCCGGCTTCAGTCATAAGCCCTGCGATTTCCTCGGCAGAGAAACCGAGACGGCGATGCGCATGGTGTTCGCGCAGGCTCTCTTCGGCGTGCGGCGCGAAATCGACGATCAGCAAACGGCCGGCGGGACGCAACGCGCGCGCCGCCTCGCGGATCGCGCGGGCGGGATCGTCGAGATAATGCAGTACCTGATGGATAATCACGAGATCGTAGGAATCGCGCTCTACCGGCAGCGCATAGATGTCGCCCTGGCGCAGCTGCACGTTGCGCAGCTCGGCCTTTTCAAGCCGGACGCGGGCGACCGAGAGCATCTGCGGCGATTGATCGACACCGACGGCGCGGTCGGCATGCGGGGCCAGCAATTCGAGCATGCGTCCGGTACCGGTGCCGAGGTCGAGCACGGCGATAAGCGGCGCCGGACCGACAAGCTCGGCGATGGCCGCCTCGACGCGCTCTTCGGGAACATGAAGAGCGCGCAGCTCGTCCCAATGGACGGCGTGGGCGGCGAAATAGTGGGCCGCCTGTTCGGCGCGGGCGCGGCGCACCTCGGCGAGGCGGACGCGGTCGGCGGCGCGAATATCGTCCTCGGCGGGAAGGCGCGTGAGAATGTCGCGGACGAGAGCGGTCCATGCGCCGCCCGGCGCGATGAAGAAGAAGACCCAGGCGCCTTCCCGATGCCGCTCGATAAGCCCGGCTTCGACCAAGAGCTTGAGGTGGCGAGAGACGCGCGGCTGCGACTGGCCGAGGATGGCGACCAGCTCCGTGACCGTCAGCTCCGCTTCGGAAAGGAGGGCCAGCAGCCGCAGCCGGGTCGGCTCGGCGGCGGCGGCGAGCGCCGCCAGCAGGGATTGGAAGGTGGTTTCAGGGACTTGGGTCATGATCAGCTCTTGTCTTCCGAACTTATATATAAAGATATGTTTATATTGTAAAGGGACCAGGTTCGGCGGGCTCGGTGCTGGGTAGCCGAGCCGGTCGGTGTGATTTGCATTTCAACGATCAGAGCCGGCGACGGACTCGCGCGAAGAGTGATTATTAGAGCACGCAGGAACCGTTGCTCCGATGTCGCGGCGGAGACTCGGGGTCAAGCGCATGAGAAAACTGCAGGCAAGACGCTCAGGGATCACCGCAGGACGCGAGCTCTTGACAGTTTCGCCGCGGTAATGCGCGTGTTGCGGTGCCGGCGTCCGACCAGTTCTCACATCGTCGTGAATTTAGCGCCGCGCGATCTGTTCGATCTCAACGCGCGGCTTCTTGAAGACTCCGGTAACCGAACGCACAATTGAAGCGCACCATGCGGCGTTTCGACCGCCAAAAGCCGGCCTGCCGGTCGCGGATGGCAACTAAGTTTTAATTCTTTGTGAACGGATACTCTCGCGTGCACAGAAGTGAGCCAGCCGAAGCCACATTGTCATCAAACTTGCGCCGTCGAGCGCATAGGTAATGACGTTCGCCACGAATCATCCGATCTTGGCAAAGGCGGAAAGCGGCGCGCGGCGGCGCGTGAGGTCCAAGACGAGTGCGCTTCGGAGCGAATGAGAATTCGTCCTGCGGGCGTACCCGACAAGAACAAAGAGACGAGCAATGCGTATTATCTTCGACGACGGCATCGACGGTCAAAAGTTCATTCCGATCGGCAGAATCCAGGCGGCTTCGAGCTGGCACGGGCCGCGTTCCGCGGTCACCCAGGATTTCTACAAGGCCAAAGCGCTGGAAAACCTGATCGACGCGGCGGAGGATTGCGACGCAGACGCGATCATCGAAGTCGATTACGGGATCGATCATGCCGACGTCGGCGATACGCCCGGCGCCTCGCTGTTGCAGCGGATTTCGGTCAGCGGGCTGGCGGTCAAATTGGCGAGCCCCTGAAAGACGCACTGGCGGAACGCGGTTTGCCCGCGTTCCTCACCTTGAGAACTTCTTATATTTGATCCGGTGCGGGATCAGGCTGTCGGTGCCGAGCCGGCGCTTCTTGTCTTCCTCGTATTCGGCGAAGTTTCCCTCGAACCACTCGACGTGGCTGTCGCCTTCGAAGGCGAGCATGTGCGTGGCGATGCGGTCGAGAAAGAACCGGTCGTGCGAGCTCACCAGCACGCAGCCGGCGTACTCGGCGAGCGCCTCTTCGAGGACGCGCAGCGTATCGATGTCGAGATCGTTGGTCGGCTCGTCGAGCAACAGGACGTTGGCGCCAGTACGCAGCATCTTGGCGAGATAGACGCGGTTGCGCTCGCCGCCGGAGATCTGTCCCACTTTCTTCTGCTGATCGGCGCCCTTGACGTTGAACGCCGCGACATAGGCGCGCGAATTCACCTCGCGCTTGCCGAGCGCGATCGTTTCGTTGCCGCCGGAAATCTCCTCCCAGACCGTCTTCGTGTCGTCGAGCGTGCCGCGCAGCTGATCGACATAGCCGAATTCGACGGTGTCGCCGATCGTGATCTTGCCACTGTCGGGCTTCTCCTCGCCGGTGATCATCCGAAAGAGCGTGGTCTTGCCGGCGCCGTTCGGGCCGATCACGCCGACGATGCCGCCGGGCGGCAGTTTGAACGACAGATCCTCGATGAGCAGAAGGTCGCCGAAACCTTTCGAGACGTGCTCCACGTTGATCACGTTGGCGCCGAGCCGTTCGGAGATCGGAATGACGATCTGCGCCGTCCCTGGGGCGCGCTCGTTCTGCTTGCCGAGCAGTTCGTCATAGCGCTGGATGCGCACCTTGGATTTCGCCTGCCGTGCCTTGGGGCTCGCGGCGATCCACTCGGCTTCCTCGGCGAGCTGGCGCATCCGCGCCGCTTCCTCGCGGCCCTCCTGCGTTAGGCGTTTTTGTTTCTGCTGCAGCCAGGAAGAATAATTGCCCTCGTAAGGGATGCCGCGTCCGCGGTCGAGTTCGAGGATCCAGCTCGTCATGTTGTCGAGAAAATAGCGGTCATGAGTGATGATCAGGATCGCGCCGGGATAGGCGCGCAGGTGACCTTCGAGCCAATGCACCGTCTCGGCGTCGAGATGGTTGGTCGGCTCGTCGAGAAGCAGCAGATCGGGCCGTTCGAGCAGCAGTTTGCAAAGCGCGACGCGGCGCCGCTCGCCGCCAGAAAGCTGCGCCACCGGCAGATCGTCAGCCGGGCAGCCGAGCGCCTCCATGGCGAGATCGACCTGGGCGTCGAGATCCCAAAGGCCCTGCGCTTCGATCTCGTCCTGCAGCCGCGTCATCTCGTCGGCGTTGTCCTTGGAGTAATCGGCGGCCAGCGCGTTATAGCGGTCGAGGATCGCCTGTTTAGCGGCGACGCCGAGCATCACGTTGCCGCGCACGTCGAGCGTTTCATCGAGCTGCGGCTCCTGCGGCAAATAGCCGACCCGCGCCCCCTCGGCGACGAAGCCGTCGCCGGAATATTCCTTGTCAACGCCCGCCATGATGCGCAACAACGTCGATTTGCCGGCGCCGTTCGGGCCGAGCACCCCAATCTTGGCGCCCGGATAAAAACCCAGATTGACGCCGTCCAGGACTTTCTTCCCGCCGGGATAGACCTTGGTCAATCGTTGCATATGATAGATATATTGCCGCGCCATCGTGCTTCGCATCGTGTAAGAGAGTGGGGTCCGCCCCGTTTTTCGGGGTGATTGCTTGCTCTAGCGGGCGTTGCAGGCGCGGTCCAGCGGCTTTGGATGTCCGGTCTTCGGAGGGTCACAATCGGATGTTTGAACGCTACGCAAGCGTCGCGGGCGCGGGAGGAACGGCAAGGTGAACGATACCGTAACGCCCGATCTCGCCAAGGAAAGCCGCGCCGAGCCGCCCGCACCGAGCCTTCCCGTCGCTTTCCCGCCGGGCGCGGGAAGTAAGCCGTTCGCCGCCGATCTGCCGGAGGGCGCGGACGCATGCGGGCTTCGGCGGGCGCTGCGGCCACTGGCCGAGCTTGCGGTGCACCGCGACACCGAAGCGCCGTTGACGATCGCGCTTCTCGGAGCACCCGGATCGGGCAAGAGCTTTGCGCTCGCCAAGCTTGTCGCCGAGATCGAGGCGCTCAGCGGCGCGGCGGCCGGCGCGCGCGACGGGTCTTTCCTCGCCCGCGTCGTGGCGCTGCGCATCGACGTCGCGGGATT
>JASHSB010000072.1 GCA_030036945.1 Methylovirgula sp.
GCAAAAGGAGCAGAATCGCGGCGGCGATCAGGCAGGCAAGTTGCGAACGTGCGCCGCTGGCCATCGCGATCTCGGTCGAGGGAGGGCTTGCGTTGACTGGAAACGTACCGAGAAGGCCGGCGAGGATGCTGCCGACACCGACGCCGAGAATGTCGTGGTCGAGGTCCGGCGGCTCGTTCGATGCATATTCGCGCGTCGTCGCCGCCGTCTGCACAATGATGACGATCGCCACGACGAGCGTCAGCGGAAAAAGCTCGGCGATCTCGGCAGGCGAAACGGCGGGGATTGCCGGAATCGGCAGACCGCGGGGAATTTCTCCGAGCACCGCGACCCCGTGCGCATCGAGCCGGAAGACGAGTACGCTCAACGTCGCGACTCCCAATCCGACGATCGCTGCCGGAATACGCGGATCGATACGCTGCGCCGCAAGCAGCAGAACGAGTTCGCCGAGCGCGATCGCGACGCTGAACGGATTGACGGCGTCGAGCGCGGCGGGGGTTTCGCCGGCGCGGAGCGGCAACTGAACGCCAAGGATCGTCGGCAGTTGCGAGACAACGATATGCGCGGCGATGCCGACCAGAAATCCGAGCGTCACCGGAATGGACAGTAGATCCCCGATGCGCCCCAGCCGAAACAGTCCTGCACCGACGAGCGCCACGCCAACCATCAGCGCCAACGCCGCCGATAACAGCGCATATTCCTTCGTTCCCGACGCGGCAATCAGCGCGAGACTGCCGGCGAAGATCGGCGTGATCGTCGAATCGGCGCAGCAGCAGAGAAAGCGGTTGGCGCCGAACGCGGCGAAGCCGATCACGCCGGCCACGAACGCAAGGAAACCGATCTGCGGCGAAAATCCGCCGAGATCGGCGGTGGCCATTTGCGCCGGGATGGCGATCGCCACGAGGCTCAACCCGGCCGCGAAATCGGCAAACAGGAAGCGCGCTCGGTAGCCGCGCAACGACGGTAGGAATGTTGGGTGAAGAGCGAGCGAATCATTTCCGGGAGAGCGCAATGGCGTTTATCTCCCCATGACGGTCGTCACGCCGTCGATGACGAATTGCACCGCGAGGGCGGCGAGGACTACGCCGAGCATGCGGCTCAGGACCAGATTGCCCGTTGTTCCGAGTAGGCGGCCGACCTGCTCGGCAAGCAGGAACGTCGCATAGCAAAGCAGCATAACGAGCGCGACGATGCCCATGAGCGCGGCAAGCGCCTGCCAGTCGCCGTTGGCGTGTCCCGCCAAAAGGATAGTCGCGGTGATCGAACCGGGTCCGCTCATCAGCGGGATCGCTAGCGGAAAGGCGGCAAGATCCCTGATGTGATCGATTGCGACGGCGTCGCTGGCGAATTCGCGTTTGCGTCCCCTGCGTAGCTCGAAGATCATTTCGAAGGCGATGTAGAATAGCAGCAGTCCGCCGGCGATTCGGAAGGCCGGGATAGAGATGCCGAGCACGTTCATCAGCGCGCCGCCGCCAAACGCAAACGCGGCGAGGATCGCGAAGGCGATCAGCGTGGCGCGCAGCGCAATTTCGCGCTTGACCGAACGCGCCATGCCGAACGTGAGGCCGAGGAACACCGGCGCGAGTCCCGCCGGATCGACCGTCACCAGCAGGGTCACAAAGGCCGTCTTAAGAAAATCCAGCGACATAGGCGTTCCCGCGCTTCACGATGCCGCGCCGTTCTAAAGGAAGTACTGCTATACTTACAACGGTTGGATGCCCCTTTCGGCGGGCTTGGGGAGACGCTGCATGACCATCGGACTTTCCGCGCGGCGCGCTCCGCGCGGCGCGCTCGCCTTCGTACTGCTGATCGGCGTCGTGAGCTTCTTCTCGGATTTCACCCACGAGGGGGGGCGCAGCATCATCGGGCCGTATCTCGCAAGCTTCGGGGCAAGCGCGACCGTTGTCGGGATCGTCACCGGCCTGGGCGAGCTTCTAGGCTACGGCTTGCGGCTGGTCTCCGGCAGCGCCGCGGACCGCAGTGGCAAGTTCTGGCCGATTGCCATATTCGGCTACGTCGTGCAAATGCTTGCGGTGCCGGCGCTGGCGCTGTCCGGCAACTGGCCCACGGCGGCCGGCCTCGTCATCCTCGAACGGATTGGAAAAGCGACCCGCAATCCGCCGCGCGACGCGATGCTGTCGCATGCGGCGCGAAAGATCGGCGGCTACGGCTGGGCGTTTGGCATCCACCAAGTTCTCGACCAAGGCGGCGCCATGTTCGGGCCGCTTCTCGTCGCCGCGGTCCTGGCGCTTCATACCGGGTTTCGCACGGCATTCGCGGTTCTCTTGGTACCGGCGCTCGTTACCTTGACGCTTGTCCTGCTGGCACGTTTGCTCTATCCGCGCCCGCAGGATCTGGCGCCGCCCAATCCTCCGACGCCGAGCGGACGCCTGCCGCGCGTTTTCTGGATTTATCTCGCCGGCGCGGCGCTGGTCGCGGCGGGTTTCGCGGATTATCCGCTCATCGCCTATCATTTCCATCGCGCCCGCACCGTGCCCAACGACTGGATCGCGGTCTTTTACGCAGTGGCGATGGGGACAGGCGGCGGTGGCGCGTTGCTCTTTGGGAGGCTCTTCGATCGTTTCGGTTTCGCCGTCTTGATCTGGCTGACGGTGCTTTCCGCCGCTTTCGCGCCGTTGGTGTTTCTCGGCGATTTCTGGGCGGCGCTGGTCGGCGCGGCAATTTGGGGCATCGGCATGGGCGTGCACGAGTCGATTATTCCGGCCGCCGTCGCACCGATGGTGCCGGCGAGCCATCGCGCCTCGGCGTTCGGACTGTTCACCGCCGGCTACGGGTTATTCTGGTTTCTCGGCAGCGCGGCGATTGGAATCCTCTACGATCGCACGCCCGCGGCGGTCATCGTCTTCTGCGTAGTTTGCGAGCTTGCCGCCGTGCCGATCTTCCTATGGGTCGCGCGGCAACGTACTTCGGAGATTCCGGCTTGAGCGACGGCGCTCAACGGCCTCACCAGCGGCTCCGTCTCCGAAACAGCCCGAGGATAAAGAGCAGCACCACGGCGCCGATGGTTGCAGAGATGATCAGGTCGATGATGCGCGAAAAACCAAGGTGGATGCCCAATTCGGGCAGCAGCCAATCGCCTATGAAAGCGCCGATAATACCGATGCACAGATCGGCGACGAGACCAAAGCCGGTGCCGCGCACGATCTGGCCCGCAAGCCAGCCGGCGACAATGCCGACGATGATGATGACAATGAGACTTTCGCCGGACAAGGGATACCCTTTCTCAGGTTTGCTGTATCGGAGTTACGCTAGCATACCTCGGCTTTGCCTCCCACGTCCTTTGAAGCGGGATCCGCAAACTCGTCGCCACTGTTGCGAAAAGACCATGGGATACGTCCGGAGCGAGATCGGTTTCTAATTTCGTCGTCAGTTCCGAGGGTTATTCCTGTCGCCGCAATGCAGCGCGGGATCTCCAAAGCGTCATTCGGCCGGGGCCGTTCTCGGGACCGTTTGCTTGCGCGCCCTCCGCCATTCCTCGAAACGCTGCGCGACGACGAAAAACGAGGGAACAAAGACCACCGCGAGACAGGTCGAGGCGATCATCCCGGTAAACGCCGTAATGCCGATCGATTTGCGGGCGTTGGCGCCGGCCCCTTGCGCGACGACCAACGGCGCCACCCCTAGGATGAAAGCGAAGGAGGTCATCAGAATCGGCCGGAAGCGGGCTTGCGCCGCGCCGCGCGCCGCTTCGACGAGGCTTTGACCCTGGGAGCGCAGATCGCGGGCGAATTCGACGATCAGAATCGCGTTCTTGGCGGAAAGTGCGATCAGCAGAACGAGGCCGATCTGCACATAAAGATTGTTGTCGACCCCCAGCGCGCTGAACGTGAGCACCGGGCCGACCAGCGACAACGGAACGGCGAGGAGTACGGAAAGCGGCGCAATCCAGCTCTCATATTGGGCGGCGAGCACCAGATAGACGAGGAGAAGCGCGAGGCCGAAGACCAAGTAAACTTGGCTGCCGACGATCTTCTCCTGATAAGACATGGCGGTCCATTCGTAACCGGTGCCGCGCGGCAAGACCTTGTCGGCGATCTGCTCCATCAACTGCATCGCCTGTCCGGAGCTGAATCCGGCGGCCGGCAGCCCGACGACGGTCGCCGTAGGATAAAGATTATAGAGGCAGACCAGCGACGGGCCGACGTCGGGGACGAGATGCGCGATCGTCCCGAGCGGGATCATGTCGCCATTCTGCGTGCGCACCGGCAGATTTTCGACATCGCGCGGCCGCAGGCGGAATTGCGAATCCGCCTGAATATAGACTTGGAACGTGCGGCCGAACTTGTTGAACTGATCGACGTAAGTCGAGCCGAGGTAGGAGGCAAGCGTCGCGAAGACCTGATCGACGCTGACCTGAAGACTCTCGGCCTTGATGCGATCGACCTCGACGGAAAGCTGCGGCACGGTCGAGCGGAACGACGTAGAAACGCGCTGCAGCCCGCTTTGCGTGCGCGCGTCGGCGACCACCGCATTCGTGACGGCCTGCAATTTGACGAGATCGAAGCTGCCGTCTTTCAGCTCGACCTGCATGGCGAAGCCGGCGGCGTTGCCGATCCCCTGGATCGGCGGCGGCGGCAAAACCGTGATCCGCGCCTCCTCGATGCCCGCCAACGCGCCGCTCAGTTTCGTGAACATCGGCAGCAGGCTCTCTTTGCTGCCGCGCGTTTCCCAATCTTTCAAGACGATGTAGGCGACCCCGGCATTCGCCGAACTGGCGTTGTTGTCGAGCACCGAGACGCCGGAGATCGCGACTACATGTTGGACGCCGTCCACCTTGCCGGCGATCTCGCTCACTTTGCCGAGCGCCGCCTGGGTGCGTTGTAACGAAGCGCCGTCCGGCAATTGCACGGCGGCGATGAGATAGCCCTGGTCTTCGATCGGCAGGAATCCGGTCGGGATGCGCGCGATGCCGTATCCCGCCGCGGCGATGATCAACAGCCCGACGACCACGGTAACGCCACCGTGCCGCGCCAGGGCGGCCACGAAATTCGTATAGGCCCGCTCGGCGCGCGCGTAGGCGGCGTTGAAGCCGCGATAGAAGAAATTGCGCTGCTGCGGCGGCACGGTCGGCCGCAGCCATAATGCGGCTTGCGTGGGCTTCAACGTAACCGCGTTTATTGCGCTGATCAGCGCGGTCGCGGCGATAACCAGCGCGAATTGCGCATACATGCGTCCGGTGAGGCCGGGCAGGAAAGCGGCCGGCAGGAACACCGACATCAGGACCAGCGTGATGCCGATGATCGGCCCCAGAAGGATGTCCATGGCGCGGATCGCCGCGTCGTGGCCGCTCATCCCCTGTTCGATGTTGTGCGCCGCGCCTTCGACTACGATGATCGCGTCGTCGACCACGATGCCGATCGCCAGAATGATCGCGAACAGCGTCGAGAGATTGATGCTGAAGCCGAGCGCCGCCATGGCGGCGAAGGCGCCGATGATCGTAACCGGCACGGTGGTCGCCGGCACGAGCATCGCGCGCCAATCCTGCAGGAAGACGAGGATGACGATGAGGACTAGGATCGCCGCCTCGAACAGCGTCTTGTAGACCTCATCGACCGAGGCTTTGACGAAAGTCGTCGTATCGAAGGGCACACCGTAGACGAGACCGGGCGGAAAGGCGCTCGCGAGCTCCGCCATTTTGGCGTTGACCCGCTTTTCCACGTCGAGCGCGTTGGCTTGCGGCAATTGATAGACGGCGACGCCCGCCGCCGGCTTCTGGTCAAGAGTGAACGCTTGGCTATACGTCTGCGCGCCGAGTTCGACGCGCCCGATGTCGCGTACCCGCGTGACGGCGCCGCCGTTGCCCGTCTTCAAGATGATGTTCTCGAACTGCCCGACCTGGTCGAGCCGGCCGGCGACGTTGAGCGTCAGTTGGAAAGCCTGCCCCGCGTTGCTGGGCGGCATGCCGAGCTGGCCGGCGGTCACCTGCTCGTTCTGGTGTTGCAGGGCGTTGATGACGTCCTGCGTCGTCAGCGATCGCGCCTTCAGCTTGTTCGGATCGAGCCAGATCCGCATCGCATATTGGCCGGCGCCGAAAATGTTGACGTTGCCGACGCCGGGCAGCCGGGAGAGTTCGTCTTTCAGATGTATCGTCGCGTAATTGGCGAGATAAAGGGAATCGTAGCGCCCGTCCGGCGAAGACAGCGTCACGAAAAGCAGCACCGCGGTCGATTTCTTCTGCACCGTCACGCCCTGCGCCTGCACGGCCACGGGCAGCGAGGCCAGCGCGCTCGCCACGCGATTCTGGACGAGGATCTGCGCGAAGTTGATGTCGGTGCCGATCTTGAAAGTGACGGTCAGCGTGTAGGTGCCGTCCGACGCGTTGGTCGACTGCATGTAGATCATGCCTTCGACGCCGTTCACCTGCTGCTCGATCGGCAGCGCCACGGTCTCGGCGAGCGTGCGGGCGCTCGCGCCCGGATAGCTCGTCGTCACTTGAATGGTCGGCGGCACGACGTCGGGATATTGCGCGACCGGCAGGTTGAAGAGCGCCACCGCGCCGATCACCACGATCAGGATCGCCAGCACGTTGGCGAGCACCGGGCGCTCGATGAAGAACTTCGAAATCATCGGCGCGCCCTTATTTCGCGCCGGCGTAGGGCGCGATTGCCTGCATCTGCGGCTGAACCTTCTGACCTGGCGCCGCCTGCAACAACCCGTCGACAACGACCAGGTCTTGCGGGCCGAGTCCGGTCTCGACGACGCGCAGCGCGCCGAACGATTCGCCGAGCGTCACGCCGCGCTGCTCGACGATGCCGTCGGCGTCGACGGTCAGCACATAGCGGCCGCTCTGGTCGCTGCCGATTGCGACTTCCGGAACGAGCAGCGCGTTTGTCGGGCGCAGCGGCACGTGCACGCGCACGTAATAGCCGGGCAACAGGCGAAAATCTCCGTTCTCCAGTACGCCGCGCAGCGCCAGGGTGCCGGTCGAAGGATCGACGTCGGGCGCGATGTAGTCGATCACTCCCTTGTAGGGAAAACCCCGATCGGTCTGCAGCGCCACTTCGACCGGTACTTTGTTGACGATGTCCTTGGTCGTGATGCCGTGCGCGGCCATGCTGGCGCGGATCGTCTGGACGTCGCGTTCGCTGATCGTGAAGTTCACCCAGATCGGCTGGAGTTGGATGATACTCGCGAGCTCGGTCGCGGAGTTGGTGCCGACGAGCTCGCCGGTCGAGACGAGCCTTTGGGTAACCGTGCCGTCAAAAGGTGCCATTACCTGCGTATAGCCGTAATTGATCTGCGCCTGTTCGAGATTGGCTTCGTCCTGGGCGATCGTGGCCTGATCGAGGTCGCGCTGCGCGCGCGCCTTGTCGAGATTGGCCTGGGTCGAGACCTGGCGCTGCTGCAGGGCCGATTGGCGTTCGAACTCGGCTTCGGATTGCACGAGCTGCGCTTTCGCTCCGTCCAGGGCCGCCTGCGCCTCGTCGACCTTCAGCTTGTAGGGCTCCGGCTCGATGACAAACAGCGGCGCACCCTTTTTGACCTCGGCGCCGTCCTGATAGTCGATGCTCTGCACGAAACCTTGTACGCGGGCGACCAGCTTTACGCTGTTGACGGCGGCGGTATTGCCGGTGGCTTCGAGATAGGGTGTCACTGTTTGCTGCAGCGGATGCGCGACACCGACCTTCGGCGGCGGCGGCGGAACGAACGTATTTTGCCGCCCGCAGGCCATGAGCGGCATGCAGCAGGCGAAAACCGCCGCGGCGCGCAAGGCCGTGGCCCGTTTCAAGGTCGCCGGCATCCATTCCCCCCGACGATTCGAACGCTCCGCAACGATCTTATCCGAGCGTTCAAAATACGATAATCCCGTTCCTCAAACGCAATGCAAATCGATTCTCCGCCCAATGGCCGCGGCGCCGTACGATACCATACGGCGCTAATGCGCCATGAACACCGGCAGATTGGCTTCGGCGAGAATTTGGCCCGTCGCGCCGCCGAAGAACATCTGCCGCAGACGGCTTTGCGTGTAGCCGCCCTTGATGAGCAGGTCGGCGCCGACCGATCGTGCCGTGACCAGCACCGCGAGCCCGGGCGTCTTCGCGGTGGCATGCGCGGCGATGGCGCGCGCCGCGACGCCGTGGCGTTGGAGATTTTCCACCAGTTGCTCTTCATTCGGACCGGGCAGACTCGAACCGGGGATAGAAAAGACCGGTACGTCTTTGGCGAGAAGCAGCAGCGGCATGGCGAAGGCGATGCTGCGCGCCGTTTCCGAGCTGCCGTTCCAGGCGACCGCGATGCATTCGCCGAGTTGCGCCGGAGCGCGCGGCGGCGCGATCAACAACGGCCGGCCGCTTTCGATCAGCGCCGATTCGAGCGTCGATTTGCGCGGCTGCTGCGGCCCCGCGCCGGGCCGCCCCACCGCGATGACGTCGAAGACACGGCCGTATTCACCGACCCCATTGTCGGAGACGAGAACGTCCTTCTTCCAACCGTACGACGGTTTCTGCCAGTCGCCAGCGTGCGGCGCGATGCCGTAATCGCGCATGAACGTCTCGAACGTGTTTCGCGCATCTTCGAGCAGGTCGTGGCGCACGTTGTCGTCAAACATCACCCCGTCGAGCGAAAAATCGGCGGCGACGATTTGCGTGAGGTCTGGGCCGAGCGCGACGCCCTCCATGTAGCTGCCGAACCGCAGCGCGAGCAACCGCGCCGTCTCGAGCACCGCCGAGATCGCGGCATGAGATTCGACGGGGATGAGGATCGACTTCATCGGCGGCTTCCCGGCGACCTATGATGCACGAATTTCAGGCGAGGTACACTGGTGGCGATTCTTCCGCAGCCGGGACCGGAACGCGGCGGCTCATGCGCGCCTAGCCTGTCTCGTTATAATACAATCGTCAGGCGCTCCGCCGCTCGCGTAATCCCGGTGTAAAGCCAACGGTCGCGATGTTCGCGAAACGCGCGGCTCTCGTCGAACAGCATGACGTTGCCCCATTGCGAACCTTGCGCCTTGTGCACGGTGAGCGCATAGCCGTAGTCGAACTCGTCCGAATCGCGGCGCAGCGCATAAGGAATTTCTTCCGTTCCGAGAAAGAATTCGGGCAGCACGCCGATTCGCAACGGCTTCCGGCCGGCTTCCTCCTCGGGCGCCACGGTAAAGCGCAGTTTCTTGCGGCGTACGCCGCTCGCGGTCAGCACCGTCCATAGCGAGCCGTTGAGGAGGCCTTTTTTGCGGTCGTTCTTCAGGCAGACGAGCTTGTCGGCGGGTTCGGGCAGCGGCTGACTGCGGCCGAGCAGTTCGCGCATTCTCTTGTTATAGGCACGCCGCGTGCGGTTCAATCCGACCAGGACCTGGTCGGCCTCGGCGACTTCTTCGGCGTCGATCTCGTCGCGTCCCACGACGCGGCTTTCGCCGAACGCGCCGGCGCTGAGCCGGCCGCCTTGGCGAACCAGCATCGAGAGGCGGATGATCGGGTTATCCGCCGCCTGCCGGTGCACCTCGGTCAACATCGCGTCGGGCGCGCCGTCGGTGAAATAGCCGCCGCCCTTGATTGGCGGAAGCTGGGCGGGATCGCCGAGCACCAATACCGGCGTGCCGAACGAAAGAAGATCGCGGCCGAGTTCGGGATCGACCATCGAACATTCGTCGATGATGACGAGACGCGCCTTGGCAACGGGACTGTCTTCGTTGAGTTCGAAGATCGGCTCTTCGTCGTCGATCTCGCGGGCGCGATAGATCAGGCTATGGATGGTGCGCGCGTCCTTGCAGCCTTTGGAGCGCATCACTAACGCCGCCTTGCCCGTGAAGGCGGCGAAAAGCACCCCGCCGTCCGATCCCTCGGCGATGCCGCGGGCAAGCGTCGTCTTGCCGCTGCCGGCGTAGCCGAACAGACGGAAGACTTGCGGCTCGCCGCGCTTCAACCACGCGCCGACGGCTTTCAGCGCCGCATCCTGTTGCGGAGACCACGCCATTCTATATTCGGCTCTCCAAAGATTTTGCGGCCGCGCGTCGAATCTAGTTTGGATTTATATCAGTTCTAAGTTCGCAATGACGAAGTTTTGCCTTTGCAATTTCAAGATTAGAACTGGATCGGCGCATTCGAGACTGCTATGCCGGCGCCGTTCATCGATCAAGCGCCCATAGATGGCGCAACATGGAGCCGACCCGAATGAAATTTGCAAGCCGGTCCGGAGAAACCTTCGCATTTGCCCGCATGCCGATCCGCAGAGTCCGCTTGGCTTGCGGAATACTTGTCGCTCTGCTCGACGCCGCTTTCGCAGTCTCGGCCTATGCCGACACGTCGACCTTTACCATCGAGTTTCACGACGGCAAGATCACCCCGCTGCGCACCGAAGTGCCGGCGAACCGGCAGTTTACGATCGAGTTCCGCAACACGGGAGCGACCGCGGCGGAATTCGAAAGCCACAAACTTCACAAGGAGCACGTACTGGCGCCGAACAGCCGTTCGGTCCTCGTGTTTCAGCCCCTGAAACCGGGCGAATATACCTATTTCGATGATTTCCATCCTTCCACGGACCCCAAGCCGCTGTTGGAAGCGAAATAGCCGCCCTTCAAAGGCGCGGCGCCTAACCCGGAGCGAGGTGGCGGAAGGCTTTGACCACACATTCATAGACGGGTCGTTTGAACGACACGACAAGCGCGGCGAGCCGCTCCATCTTTTCCCAGCGCCAAGCGTCGAATTCGGGATGCTCCACGCCAGCCGGCGCGGTGATGTCGATCTCTCGGTCCTCGCCCTCGAAACGCAAGGCAAACCATTTTTGCCTTTGTCCGCGAAACCGTCCGTTCCAGGCGGTTTGTGCCGAGTCTTGCGGGACATCGTAGGTGTACCAGCCGGGTGCCTCGGCAAGCAGGCGGACAGACGTGACGTTGATCTCTTCGTAAAGCTCGCGCCGAGCCGCCTCGTACGGATCTTCGTCCGCGTCGATCCCGCCTTGCAGCATCTGCCATTCGTATCCGGGGATCTTGATTTCCGGCCGGTACTTCTTGCGCCGGCCGATGAACACCAACCCGTCTTTGTTGAGCAGCATCACGCCGACGCAGGGGCGGTAATTGACGAGATCGGCCATGCCCTAAGGGTCGCGGGTCACGACGGCCGGCGCGGCTTTGCCGATCGCGGCGCTGAGCGGGACGAGAACCAGCCCGTTCGCCTCGGCCGCGCGCGCAAACCGGGCGATCTTTTCGACGCTTTGCGGCAATGCGCTCGCGATGCCGACGGCGAGTCCCTTATCGCGCGCCACGGCTTCGAGCTGGACGAGCGCCGCGTCGATCCCCTCAGGCGTCGCGTCGATGACCACGTCCGCCTTGGCGGCCGGAAGTCCCGCGGTCGCGGCGAGCGTCAAGGCCTCGCTTTGCGGGGAAGAGCCGTCGTCGAGGTAGAAAAGGCCGCGGTCAGCGATCTCGCGCAGGATCGGAGAAAAGGCGCCGGGATCGGCGGTCAATTTCGCGCCCAG
>JASHSB010000073.1 GCA_030036945.1 Methylovirgula sp.
TTTTGCTTTCCGCGGCTCGACGACGACCCGGTGTTCTGCGCGCTGGTCGATGGCGCCGATCCGGACCGCGGCTTCATGGACGTCGTGGTGCGTGACGCCGTCGCATCGAGCCAACACTATCTGCCCAATACGGCGGTGCTGGAGACGACGATTACCGACCGCAACGGCGGGCAGGTGCGGATTATCGATTTCGCGCCGCGCTTCCTGCGCTATGGGCGCAGCTTCCGCCCGCCGATGCTGGTGCGGCGCATTGAGCCGCTCGCCAAGCGCGTACGGCTCGCGGTGCGCATTCGGCCGGTCTTCAATTATGGTGCCGAGAAACCCTCGGTAAGCGTCGGCAGCAATCATCTGCGCTACAACGGACCGCAGGCGACGTTGCGTGTCACCGCCGACATGGCGACCGCCTACATTCTCGAGGAATCCGAGTTCGCGCTCGACCGGCCGGTCAACTTGTTCATTGGCGCAGACGAATCCGTTCCCGAGAACCCGGAGGCGCTGGCCCAAAGCTTTCTTGCCCAAACGATCGAAGATTGGCGCACCTGGGTGCGCGGTCTCTCCGTGCCGTTCGAATGGCAAGCCGAGGTGATCCGCTCGGCGATCACGCTCAAGTTGTGCAGTTGCGAGGATACAGGCGCGATCGTTGCCGCGCTGACCACCTCGATTCCCGAGGCGCCGAACTCGTCGCGCAACTGGGACTATCGTTTTTGCTGGCTGCGCGACGCCTTTTTCACGGTGGGCGCATTGAACCGGCTTGGCGCCACTCGAACCATGGAGAATTTCATCCGCTTCGTGATCGATGCCGTATTGCGCGAAGACGACGTCTTGATTGCGCCGCTCTATCCAATTTCGGCGGCGGTCAGCTCCGCCGAACGGCTGGCGCCGGCGCTGCGCGGCTATCAGGAAATGGGACCGGTGCGCATCGGCAACGCCGCCGCGTCGCAAGTGCAAAACGACGTCTACGGATCGATCATCTTGACCGCGGCGCAGATGTTCTGGGACGAACGCTTGACTCATACGGGCAACGCGACGCTGTACCGGCAATTGCGCGGCATGGGACGGCTGGCGGCGCGTTGCGTCGTAACGCCCGACGCGGGCCCGTGGGAATACCGCAGCCGGGTCAGCGTGCATACCCATTCGGCTGCGATGTGCTGGGCGGCGTTGCACCGCCTCGCGTTGATCGCCGAGCACGTCGGGGAGAGCGCCGACGCGGCCGAGTGGGACGCGCTCGCGATCAAGCTGCGCAAAGAAATCATCGCACGCGCTACGACCCCCGACGGATGGCTTTCCGGCGTGCTCGACGCGGAAATCGCCGACGCCACCTGCCTGCTGTTGCCGGAGATCGGGCTTCTGCCGGCCGGCGATCCGCGCGTCGCCAAGACGCTCGACATCGTCGCCAAGCGGCTGGTGCGCGACGGCTTCGTTATGCGCTACGACGAGGCGGACGATTTCGGACGCCCTGAGACCGCCTTCCTCGTCTGCACGTTTTGGTACATCGATGCTTTGGCGCTCGCCGGGCGCCGCCAAGAAGCCCGCGAGATCTTCAAGACCGTGCTTTCGGTCCGCAACGCCGCGGGGCTGCTCTCCGAAGACGTGTTGCCAGAGTCGGGCGCGCTTTGGGGAAATTTTCCGCAGGCTTATTCACACGTCGGTCTTATTCACTCGGCGGCACGGCTGTCACGCGGCTGGGAGGAGGCGTTATGGCGCGCGTCGTGATCGTATCGAACCGCGTTCCGATACCCTCCTTCCGGGGCGCACGCGCTGGCGGGCTCACAGTGGCGCTGCGCGACGTCTTCAAGAACGGCGCGCTGTGGCTCGGCTGGAGCGGCGAGATCGCCGCCGAGACGAATACCAAGGCGAAGATCGAACCGTCCGGCAAGTTCGATTTTGCGACAATCGATCTCTCCGAAGACGATTACAAACGTTTCTATGTTGGCTTCGCCAATTCCGTTCTCTGGCCGTTGTTGCACTTCCAACCTGGTCTGCTCGAATTCGACCGCGAGGACTTCGAAGCCTATCTCGACGTCAACCGCACTTACGCGAAGGCCTTGGTGCCGCTCCTCAACCCGACCGACCTGATCTGGGTACACGATTATCATTTGATCCCGCTGGGCATGGCGTTGCGTGCGCTCGGCGTCAAAAATCGCATCGGTTTCTTTCTTCACGTACCGTTCGTTCCGGCCAGCCTGTTTGCCGTGCTGCCGCCCGCCGAGGCCTTGCTGCGCATGATCTGCACCTACGACGTGGTCGGCTTTCAAGCGCACCAGCATCTTCACGATTTCGAAGATTGCCTATTGGGCTTCCTCAACGTCGCGCATAAACCGGGTTTGCCGATCGTCATCGACGGCCATTCGGTCCACGTGGCGGCAATGCCGATCGGCATCGACACGCGCGCTTTCGCGCGGCAAGCCAAAAAGGCGATGCAGGGCCGCGCCGCGCACCGTCTCGACGAAAGCGTGCAAGGTCGCGCACTGATGATCGGCGTCGATCGTTTGGATTATTCGAAGGGCTTGCCCAACCGGTTCGAGGCGTTCGGACATCTGCTCGACCGGTTTCCCGAGCATCGGCTGAAAGTCACGTATCTGCAGGTCGCGGCGCGTTCGCGCGAAGACGTGACCGAGTATCAGCGCCTGAAGCGCGAACTCGATCGGCTGGCGGGCGAGATCAACGGGCGGCACGCCGAATTCGATTGGGTGCCGCTGCGCTACATGACGCGTGCCGTCACTCGCTCGAGCCTGGCCGGATTCCATCGCCAGGCGCGCGTCGGGCTCGTCACGCCGCTGCGCGACGGCATGAATCTCGTCGCCAAGGAATATATCGCCGCGCAGGATCCGGAGGATCCGGGCGTCCTCATATTGTCGCGCTTTGCCGGCGCGGCCGAGGAAATGACCGAGGCGATCATTATCAATCCGCACGACCCCGACGAAATCACCGAGGCCATGCATCAGGCGCTCAGCATGCCGCTCGACGAGCGCAAGGCGCGTTACGAAAAGCTGTTCGAGAAGATCTGCCAGACCACGGCGGCGACTTATTGCCGCGATTTCATCGCCGCGTTGTCGGCGACCTCGAACGGCGGCGGCTAATTCACATAACCGAGTCACATGACGACGACTTTGGTGCCGACGCGGACGTGATTGTAGAGATCGATCACGTCGTCGTTCATCATCCGAATGCAGCCGGAAGATACATTGGCGCCGATCGTCCACGGTTGGTTCGTTCCGTGGATACGGTAGAGCGACGATCCGAGATAGAGGGCGCGGGCGCCGAGCGGATTGTCGGGGCCGCCGGCCACATGCGCTGGCAGGTCGGGGCGCCGCTTCAGCATGTCGGACGGCGGATTCCAGGCCGGCCACTCGGCCTTGCGGCTGATCGCCTTGACGCCCGCCCATTCGAATCCGGGACGCCCGACGCCGATCCCGTAGCGCAGCGCCTTACCGCCCTTCTCGACCAGAAACAGAAATCGATTTGGCGTATCGATGACGATCGTGCCGGGTTTCTCCGGCCCATGATAATCGACTTCCTGGCGTAGATAGACGGGGTTTACGGCAGGCTGCGAAGCATCGGGCTCGGCCATCGCGCTATAGGAGGATCGTTGCACCGCTGTCGGATGAGACACGGCCCGGCCATGGGCGGCGCCGCCAGCGAGCAGAAATTCGAGGAACCCGCCGCCGTAATCTCCGGCCGCGAAGGCGGCATGCGGCGAAAGGACGAGGAAGGAGCCGATCAGCAGAACGAAACGCTTGGCCATTTGCGCGAAACCGCCATGAATCCGAACGATTACATGGTAAGCGAAAACTTCGCGCAGGTCTTAACGATCATCGTTTGTGGTAAGTAAAGTAATAATCTTAATCTGTGTGGTGAATGAAAAGGAAACAGCGCGACGATGCGCGCGCGGCGTCACACGCGATTGTAGATATCCTCGATGCGCACGATGTCGTCTTCACCGAGATAAGAACCGGTTTGCACCTCGACCAGCTCAAGATCGATCTTGCCCGGATTGGCCATGCGGTGAATCGCTCCGATCGGCAGGAATATCGATTCGTTCTCGTGAACGAGAACGACTTCGTCGTTGCGCATAACTTCCGCTGTGCCGCGCACGACGATCCAATGTTCGGCGCGATGGAAGTGTTTCTGCAGGGACAGACGCCCACCCGGCTTCACGACGATGCGCTTGACCTGATAACGCGCGCCTTGATCGATCGCTTGGAAATAACCCCAGGGCCGGTAGCATCGCTTGTGCTCCAGCGCTTCGCGGCGATTCTCGGCTTTCAGCCGGTCGACGAGCTGTTTGACCTTGTCGCCGTGTGCCCGGTCGAGAACGAGCACGGCGTCCTGCGTCGTGACGACGACGACGTTGTCGACGCCGACGACGCTCGTCAGCTGCTCGTCGGAGCGAATGTGAACGTTGCGCGCGTCCATGATGACGCCTTGGCCGCGGATTGAATTGCCGTCGCCGTCGCATTGCGACAGGTCGCAAACGGCGGCCCAAGTTCCAACGTCCGACCAGCCGATGTCGGCCGGCACGACGGCGGCTCTCTCGGTCTGCTCCATGACGGCGTAGTCGATGGATATTTTCGGCGCGCAGGCGAAGGAATCGCGATCGAGAAAGAGAAACCCGCGCTCGCGTCGCGCCTTCGCCAGAGATTCGCAGGCGGCGTCAAGAACCGCCGGCGCATAGCGGCGCAGTTCCTCCCGCATGACGTCGGCGCGGAAGAAGAAATTTCCGGCGTTCCACAAGCTTCCCGCGGCGAGATATTTCGTCGCGGTCGCGGCGTCCGGTTTCTCGACGAAAGCCTCGGCCTTGAGAACGGTGCCGTTCTCGACCACCGCTTTGCCGGTTTTGATGTAGCCGTAGCAGGTCGCCGGCTCGCTGGGCTTGATTCCGAGCGTTACGATATAGCCGGCCGCCGCCGCCGCCGCCGCTTGCCGGCAGGATTCGACGAAACCTTCGCGATCCTTCACCATGTGATCGGCGGCGAGCACCGCGACGATCGTTCCGGGATCCGCTTCCACCGCGAGTTCGGTGCCGACCGCGACGGCGGGTCCGGAATCGCGGCGCACCGGTTCCAACACGATGCGGACTTCGCGGTCGATCTCCTTCAACTGCTCGGCGAGCAGAAAGCGGTAATCCTGGTTGGAAATGACGATCGGCGTCTCAAACAGCGGATCGGCCAAATTCTCGATCGCCATCTGGAAAGTCGAGCGCGTGCCGAGCAGCGGAATGAATTGCTTGGGAAGGCTCTCGCGCGATTCCGGCCAGACCCGCGTGCCGGAGCCGCCGCACATGACGATCGGTAGAATTCGCAACACTTTGCCCCCGTCACGGTCAGTTTTCGCCGGCTTGGCAAGCCCTTTTATCTTGACGCGATACTACCCGCTTAGCGGCCCTCTGAACAGATTCGCCAGTTTCACGAATGGCAACGAACTTAACCTTCAATTGAAGGACCGCTCTTACTCTAGAGTTCGCTCCAGAACGGCTTGATCTCGGCTAAGGCGCGCCGCGCCTTCCTGGCTTTGCGGCGGAATTCCGTTTCGGGAGCATCGATGCTGGCGACAAGGGTCTCGATCGCGGCACGCTCGGCGCTCTCGGCTCCGACTTTCTGGGCCAGGGACGCAAAAAAGCGTTGCGCCATGCGCACGTCGTTCTGCCTGCCCAAGACGGTCTGCAGATCCCTAAGGGCCGCGACGAACGCTCGGAATCGTTTGCGCGCGGGCTTGCCATGCGGCGTCGCGATCAACGCCTCGAAAAACTCGCTGCCGTAACGCAGGTTCTTGGCCCGAATTCTGATCTGATGCCGCAGCTCCTGGCTGGCTTCCTCAAGGCGTGCGCAACGCTCTTTGAACTTGCGCGCGGCTTTAGCAAGCTCGCGTTCGGCGAAACGGGGAATTTTCTCGCATCGCCGATCGTCGCGCTCGGGATCGAGACTCCAGTCGCCGGCTTCGATCCATCCGACGATGCGTAACAGCAATCCTGCGGTCTCCGGAGCCGAAAGCGCCGCGATAAGCTCGCCGTAGGCCGCATCGCGGCGCGCTTCGACGCTGCGTAGCAGGCGCGCGGTTGCATCGGGCGGCGTATCGCCAATCGCCGGCGCGATCACGTCGGCGATCAACACGTCGAGGTCGCGCGCCTTCTGTAGGTACGCCTTCAGTCCCTTGAGATCGGACCGCAAAACGGCGCGTCCCGGACCGGAGACAAGCGAAGAAAACAACCGCAGGCTGGTGGATAGCCGGCGCAGAGCGATGCGGCATTGATGGACGGCTTCGCGGTCGCGTTGCTTGCGGACGGCGACCTCGTTTACCAGGAAATGGTCCACGCAGGCGCGCGCAATGGTCCGAAATGCCGTCGCGGCATCCATACTTGTGGTGAGTTTCGGCGCGAAGGCGGTGACATGCGAGTCGCGGAGGATCGCGCAAAAGCGATAGCCGCGGAGCGCAATCTCTTCGGCGCTCAACCGTAATTTGGCCGATATCTCCGCCAGCAGCCGAAAAAAATCGAGCGGTTCCGCCTCGCAGAGAAATGTAACGGCCGCGAGCGACGTTTGGCTGCGGTTTGCGCTAACGCGGGCGCATTCGACGCGAACGGCAACGTCGGCTTCGCCGGCGCGGAGGTGCCAGCGGCTTGCCTGCGTCTCGATCTGGAAGAGAACGTGCAGGCTTCGCAACGCGTCGCGCCGGTGCAGGAATGAGCCGAGCCAACGGCGCGCCTCGCCCGGCGTCGCCGCGGAAAGCGGTTCGACGCATCTTACCCAGCCCGGCGGTTCCAGCAGGCCGGCGGCGACATTGGCGACGGCCGATTTCAGATCCTCGGAGGTAATTTCGCCGCCGCGGCGAACGGAAAAGGCGAGGCCGTGGCCGCCAATCTCGGCTTGCTGGGTGTCGAGGTAGAGCGCAAAATCCCGCGTCTCTTCCGCCGGCTTCGCTCCAACTCGGGCGAGCGCGTCCTGCAACCAAGTGCAGTCCCGCGGGTCGAGATCAAACTTGCACACGATTTCGCGGATCCGACGCATTACTCTACGCCCGATCGTGTAATACTGCCGGGCCTCATCCCGACTCGCCGATTTCGGGAGGACCGGTAGCCAGAACAAAGGCTTAGGTTACGGGTTCGACGGCAGCCTTGCCGATACCGCCGCCAACCAGTGAAAGTGCTTGGCGACCGCCCAGTGGAGCACTCGCGCCGCTGGGATTCAAGGCGTTTTGCGTAAAGCGCCGCGGCGGACGATTTGTAGGCGTTACGGCAGAGACGCCGCTCAGGCGGCCTTCTGCTTCGGCCGGACTTCGGTCGCGTATTCCTCGACGAACGCGCGGGAGAGGGCTCCAGGCGCATATTTATGCGGCCCGATCTCGGAGACGGGCGTCACCTCCGCGCCGGTTCCCGTGATGAAACATTCCTCGAACTTGTCGAGCTCTTCCGGCAGGATGCGCCGCTCGACCACTTCAATGCCGCGCCGCCGGGCGAGATCGATCACGGTGCGGCGAGTCACGCCGTCGAGGAAACAGTCGGCGATTGGCGTATGCAACGCGCCGTCGGTAACGAAGAAGATATTGGCGCCGGTGCATTCGGCGACCCGACCCTGCCAATCGAGCATCATGGCGTCGGCATAGCCGCGCCGCTCGGCGCGATGCTTCGAGATCGTGCAGATCATGTAGAGTCCCGCCGCCTTGGCGAGGCACGGCGCGGTGCGTGGATCCGGCCGGCGATATTCGGCGATGTCGAGACGAATGCCTTTCATCTTCTCGGCGACATTGAACATGCTCGGCCAAGGCCACACGGCGATTGCCGCGTGAATGGTCGAGTTTTGCGCCGCTACCGCCATCATCTCGCTGCCGCGCCAAGCGATCGGCCGTACGTAACAATCGATCATGTTGTTCTTGTCGACGACGAGCTGTTTGGCGGCATCGAGCTCGGCGACCGAATAAGGAATCTCGAAATCCAGCGCGTTGGCGGAGCGCCGGAAGCGCTCGGAATGTTCGGTCGACTTGAAAATCTTCCCGCCGTAAGCGCGTTCCCCCTCGAAAACGCAGGATGCATAATGCAGCCCATGCGAGAGAACGTGTAGCTTGGCGTCGCGCCAAGCGACGAGCTTGCCGTTCATCCAGATGAAACCGTCACGCTGGTCGAAAGGCAGAACGGACATCGAGCCGCACTCCTTGAGTTACCCCCGCCGCGGACTTTGTTGGACGTCGCCGCCGCGGAAATCGTTCGGCGGTGAAGCGCCGGTCCGCGGACGACTTGACCGGTAGCAATCTTGCTGAAATATGTCAATATCACTGACTTAAATTTCCGGCGCGCGTCTTAGGGGCGTGCCGCAGACGCGCGTAGAAACTTGGATAGGCGTTCGTGATCTTGGTCTAAAGAGTTGAGGCGATCATGGACTCTGTGCCGCGCCGCAAAACCTTGGAGCCGCATCCGCTCGCTCGGGCCGGCGTTCCCGATGCCGCCGAGCCCGAACCGATGTTCGATCTGATCGAACTTCTGTTTTTTGCCTATCGCGACTTTGTCGGCGACGCCGATCGGCTTCTTGAGAATTACGGCTTCGGCCGCGCCCATCATCGAGTTTTGCATTTTGTCAGCCGGCGTCCCGGCCTCACCATCGCCGAATTGCTCGACATTCTGAAGATCACCAAACAGAGTCTCAACCGGGTGCTCAAGGAATTGCGCGACAAAGGCTATGTCGAGGTCCGTGCCGGCGCGATCGACCGCCGGCAGCGTCGGCTCTTTCCGACCAAGGCGGGCATCGCCCTTGCACTGAGCATCGCGCGCCTGCAGTCGCAGCGTTTTCGCCGCGTCTTCGGCCAAATGCAGAAGAGCGCGCGCGCCGACGCCATCGCTTTTTTGCTGGCAATGATCGATCCCGCCGAACGGGATAAGGTCGCAGCCCTCGTTTCCTCCGGCGTGCGCCTGAAATCCTCGGGACGTGAACCGTGAGCAACGCCGCGAAGGATGCCGCGGCACCCGCCGACGACGCGGCGCATCTCCTTATCGTCGACGACGATCGCCGCATTCGCGCGCTGTTGCAGCGCTACCTCGCGGATCGCGGTTATCGCGTTACGCTGGCCGGCAACGTCGAGGAAGCGACGGCCTGTCTCAAGAACTTCTCCTTCGATCTTATCGTGCTCGACGTGATGATGCAGGGCGAGAACGGCTTCGATTTCGCCGCCCGGCTGCGCGCCGATCCCTCCGATGTCGGGCGGGTGCCGATTCTTATGCTGACGGCGCGCGCCGAAACCGAGGACCGGATAACTGGATTCGAGAACGGAGTCGACGATTTTCTCGCCAAGCCGTTCGAGCCGCGCGAACTGTCGCTGCGCATCGCCTCGATTTTGCGCCGCGCCCAATCGCACGCAAGCCAGATGCCGTTCGCCCGCGTCCAATTCGGCGGGTTCAGTTTCGATTTGCATCGCGGCGAGCTGCGCCGCGGCGGCGAACTGATTCGGTTGACCGAGCGCGAGCGGGATATGCTGCGATTGCTCGCCGAAAGGGCCGGCGAGACGGTGGCGCGCGAGGCTCTGGCCGGCCCGGGTCTCGCCGGCAACGAGCGCACCATCGACGTGCAGGTCAACCGCCTCCGCCACAAGATCGAACGCGATCCTGCCAATCCGCTACATCTGCAGACCGTGCGCGGGGCCGGCTACCGGCTTATCATCGACCGCTGATGGCAAATCTTTTCACCAGCCTGTCGCTCCCCGACTATATCGCCAAACCGCGCGCCGTTTGGCGCAGCCTCACGCGGCGACTCGCGGCGATCATGCCGAAAGGCCTCTACGTCCGTTCGCTGCTGATTGTCATCCTGCCGATGATCATTCTCCAGGTGGTCATCACTTACGTTTTCATGGAACGGCATTGGCAACTCGTCACCCACCAACTCTCCAAGGCGCTCGTGCAGGACATCGCCGCCGTAATCGACATTCACAATTCCTATCCGCAAGACGCAGGCGATAAAATCCTGACGCGTATCGCCCAGGAAAGGATGAACATCGACATCGAATTCATGCCGAAAGGGCCGTTGCCGCCGCGTTTGCCGAAGCCGTTCTTCTCGATCATCGATGTCGCGTTGTCGAACGAAATCCGGCGGCAGATCGACCGGCCGTTTTGGCTCGATACCGTCGGCCGTTCGAAGCTCGTCGAGATCAGGATACTGCTCGACGATTCGATTTTGCGGGTGGTCGCCTATCGCAGCGCCGCCTATGCCTCGAACTCGTATATTTTCCTATTGTGGATGTTGGGCACGTCTTGCGTGCTGATCGTTGTGGCGCTCGCGTTCCTGCGCAATCAGATCCGGCCGATCCTGCGGCTCGTCTCCGCGGCTGAGGCGTTCGGGATGGGCCGCGACGCGGAGCTCAAGCCGCGCGGCGCGCGCGAAGTGCGGCGCGCCGGCTATGCGTTCATCGAGATGAAGCGGCGCATTGAGCGCGCCATCGAACAGCGTACCGCGATGCTGACCGGTGTCAGCCACGACCTGCGCACGATTCTGACCCGCTTCAAACTCTCTCTGGCGCTGATCGGCGACAATCCCGAGGCGCTTGCGATGCAGAAAGACATCGAAGAGATGCAGCGGATGCTCGAGGCCTATCTGGCTTTCGCGCGCGGCGACGCGGGAGAAGCCTCGGCGCGCATCGACATGCGCAAGTTTCTCGATGGGCTGCGCGGCGAAGCCGAGCGCCACGGTGCGGACGTGGCGGTCGCTTATTCCGGCGATCCGTTCGTCATGGTACGCCCGGCCGCCTTCAAGCGTTGCCTCTTCAACCTTATCAGCAACGCTCTCGCCCATGCGCGGAACGTGAAAATCGACGCACAGCGCGATCAGCGTTTCCTAACCGTGCATATCGACGACGATGGACCGGGTATCCCGCCGGATCGCCGCGAGGACGTGTTCCGGCCATTCTTCCGGCTGGACGCGGCGCGCAATCAGGATACGGGAGGCACAGGACTTGGGCTGGCGATCGCCCTCGATATCGCCCGTTCGCACGGTGGCGACATCACCTTGGGTGACAGCCCGCTCGGCGGTTTGCGCGCCACCGTGCGCGTGCCGGTGTGACAAGCGAAAGACCAGCTAAGGGGCCGGCGGCGTTTCCTCGCGGCCGTGGGCACCGGCATGACGGCGTTCGAACAATGCGCGGGCAATCGAGAAAAGCGGCGCCGCCAGCCGGTTCAGATCCTCGGCATGCGCGATAAATCGTTCGCCGCGCGTCAATTCGCGATCGAGCACGCTGAGAGTCGCCGCCAGATCCGGATCGTCGTCGGAAAACCAGGTGCGCATGACGCGCCGCCAGGCGATCACCAGCCCTTGCAGCTTGAGCGCGCCGACCGGCCCTTCGGAATCGATTCCCGCCGCCTCGAGCATGAAGCGCATCGAATTGATCATCAGCTTGTTCAATGCGACCGCGGCGAACGGATCGCGGCCGGCCCATTCATGGATTCCTTCGAGGCCGACCTTGTAGAGCCCGAGCGCATCGAGGCGATGGCGCAAGACGGCGATGAGCCTTTCCTTGGCGGGCTCGTCGGGCGACGAGGCGGGCGCGCCGTCGAGGACGATCTTGTCGACCTTGCGCAGGAAAGCCGCCAGTACCGCGCCTTTCGACGGGAACAGGTCGCGGAACATCGAAAGCGACACGTTGGCGCGCGCCGCGATGTCGGCGAGCGGAATATCCTCCCAGTGCCGCTCTCCGGCGAGTTCGATCAGGGCGCTAACAATGGCGTCCTTCGGATCCGGCTTCGAGCCGCTTGCTGCCACGCTCGCCTCCCAGGCGTCCAAAGTGGACTGGCCCGGAAGACTAGAGCGCCGGCCTCGGCAGTCAAGTTCGTCCACTGCGTTGAAAGTCCGGCGCTTTGCGGGCGGCGTTAGCCGGAAAGTTCCTGGGCGCGCCGCTTGGCCGCCGCGACCGCGTCGGCGATCAACTTTTCCAATCCCGCTTGGCCGCCGAGAACGGCGAGCGCAGCGGCGGTCGTGCCGCCCGGTGAAGTGACAGCGGTGCGCAGCTCGGTCACGGAAACTTCCGGCCGGCGCGCCAGTAAAGCGCCGGCGCCTTCGATCGTAGCCCTGGCAAGGCGGTTGGCGAGATCGCGCGGCAAACCCGCCGCGACGCCCGCCTGTGCCAGGCATTCGGCAAAATAGAATACGTAGCCCGGTCCGGACCCGGAGATGGCGGTAATCGCGTCGATCAAACTTTCGTCGGACAGCCATTCGACCTGTCCGACCGCGCAGAGAAGCGCATTGGCGGTGTGTCGCTGCGCCAAAGTTACGCTCGCCGAAGCGACCGCCGCCGTGATTCCGCTGCCGACCGCGGCGGCGATATTGGGCATGGCGCGGACGATGGCGCCGGGCAGGCGCTGCGCGACGTTACGGATAGTTTTGCCTGCGAGAATGGAGATGACAAGCGTATCCCGGCGCGTCAGCGGCGCAAGCGCCGGGGCAACCTCATCCAACGCTTGCGGCTTGATGGCGAGCACTAGGACCGACGGCGACTCGATCGGCGCTCCTACCGCGACGCCGTGCGCCGCGCATAGCGCCGCGATTCGCGGCGAGAGTTGAGGATCGAGCACATAAATGCGCCCGGCGTTGAAGTCGCGGTCGAGCCAGGCTTGCAGCAACGCGCCGCCCATCTTGCCGGCGCCGACGAGCAACAGCGAGGCGATTTCCCCGCTGGTAGCCATCACGCCTCGCCTTTCGTTTCCAAGATCGCCGTCTCGAGCGCCTCGCGGCCGGTCTTGCCGGCCCACACTACGAATTGGAATGCCTGATAATAACGTTCGCACGCGGCGACCGCGTTGGTCAACGCCGCCTCGCATTGGCTCGCGTTGAGGGCGGCGCCGCCGCTCAACAACATCGCATGCCGAAACATGATCACGCCGTCCTGCGGCCAAATGTCGAAATGGCCGATCCAAAGCTGCTCGTTAATGAGCGCCATAAGGGTAAGTATGTCGTTGCGCCGCGCCTGCGGCACTTTTAGGTCGAAGGCGCAGGCGACGTGCAGCGCCTCCATATCAGAGAGCCAGGTAAAGGCGATGTTGTATTCAGTGAATGTACCGGTAACGGCGACCGATATTTCATCCTCTTCCTCGCGGTCGAACGACCACTGATTACGCGACGCGATCCTTTCGATCTGATCGACGGGATTTTCGGTTTGCGTGAGTTCAATTTGCGAAAGCATGCCGATGTCCTGGAAGAACGATGATTGCAAACGCCGATCGACTCGACGCCGGGACCGATGGCCGCGAGCCGAAGCCGCGCGACCGCACGCGTGATTAAGACGAGCGGCTCGGCGCAGGTTATTTGTCGCGACTCATATCGAAAATACAGAATCACATCGTGCGGTGATTCTGCAACAGCCCGACGACGTTCAAGATGCGTTGCGCACGCAAACTGTTTGCCGACGCGGCGTATCCGTCTCGCCGCGGCGGAAAATATCTTCCGAAGCCTAGCGGCGAGGGCTTACGGTTTGCGTGGACACCGGGAAAACGGTGGATAAGCGCCGCCAAGCGATGCGGCCTAGATCCTCAAATCGACCAGTCGCCGGAATCGTCGAAACGCTCGACGTAAGACCGTTCGACAAGGTAAGCGATCACCCTGGCGCTCGATTGTTGGGGCGTGGCGTCGCCCTGCCCGAGCACAAGCTCGGGCGTCTTGGGGGCTTCGTAGACCTGGTCGACGCCGGTGAAATCCTTGATCTCGCCGGCAAGCGCCTTTTTGTAGAGGCCCTTCGGATCGCGCGCCATGCATTGTTCGATCGGCGTGTCGACAAAGATCTCGATGAACTCGCCGGGCGCCAGAATATCGCGCACCATCTGCCGTTCAGCCGCGAACGGCGAGATAAATGCGCAGAGCACGATCAGACCGGCGTCCGTCATCAGCTTGGCGACCTCACCCACACGGCGGATGTTTTCGAGGCGGTCTGCGGCGGAAAAGCCAAGGTCCTTGTTCAATCCATGCCGGATATTGTCGCCGTCGAGTAGAATCGTATGAACGCCGCGCGCGTGCAATTGCTGTTCGGCGAGATTTGCGACGGTCGATTTGCCGGCGCCGGGTAGGCCGGTGAACCAGAGAACGGCGGGGCGTTGATGTTTTATTCGCGCCCGCGCTTCCTTGACGATCGTCAAGTCCTGCGGATGGATGTTCGTCGCCCGCCGCAAACCGAAGGCGATTAGTCCGGCGCCAGCCGTCGCGTTGGAAAATCGATCGATGAGGATGAATGCACCCGTCACCCGATTTTCGGCATAGGGATCGAAGGCGATCGGCGCCGTCGCGGCGAGATTGCAAAACCCCACTTCGTTGAGACCCAAGGTTTTGGCCGGATGTTGGGCGAGCGTCGTCACATCGAGACGATAGTTAACCTTGGTCACGCTGACCGGAATCGTGCGCGTGCCGATTTTCATGAGATAGGAACGCCCGGGCGCGAGCTTTTCGTCGCTCATCCAGATGAGATTGGCGGCCAACTGGTCGGCGACATCGGGGCGCGCCTGCGGCGCGGCGAGCACGCTGCCGCGGCCGATGTCCACGGCATCGGCGAGCGTCAAGGTGACCGAGTCGCCGGTCCGCGCCACGTCGAGGTCGCCGTCGGCCGTGAGGATGCGCTCGACGCGGGTCAACTTGCCGGAGAGCGCGACCACGATCTCGTCGCCCGGTCTAATTTCTCCCGAAGCGATCGTCCCGCAAAATCCGCGGAAATCGAGATGCGGCCGGTTTACCCACTGCACCGGCATGCGGAACGGCAGCGAGCTGCGGTCTTCCTCGACACTGATGGTTTCGAGATAGGCAACGAGACTGGGCCCACGATACCAAGGCGTCAGCTGGCTGCTTTGCGAAATGTTGTCGCCAAAACGCGCCGAGATCGGGATGGCGACGCAGGTCGCGAATTCAAGCGGCGCCGCGAAGGCGGCGAAATCGGCGGCGATCTTCTCGAAGACCGCCTGATCGTAGCCGACAAGATCGATCTTGTTGACGGCGAGAACGACATGCCGGATGCCGAGCAAGGAAACGATCGTCGCGTGCCGATGCGTTTGGGAAAGCAGCCCCTTGCGGCTGTCGATCAGCAGGACCGCGAGATCACTGTTCGAGGCGCCGGTCGCCATGTTGCGCGTATATTGTTCATGCCCCGGCGTGTCGGCGACGATGAACGCCCGGTTGGCGGTCGAAAAGGCGCGATAGGCGACGTCGATCGTGATGCCTTGCTCGCGTTCGGCTTCGAGCCCGTCGACGAGCAAGGCGAAATCGATGTTGGGCCCGACAGTCCCGTGTTTTTTCGAGTCGCGCTCCAGTGCGGCGAGCTGATCCTCGTGGATCAGCTGCTGCTCATAGAGCAGCCGCCCGATCAGGGTCGATTTGCCGTCGTCCACGGAGCCGCAGGTCAGAAAGCGCAAGGTCGGTAGCGCCTTGCCGCCCGGCGCGGCGCGCTTTTCCAGAATTTCGATCTCGACGGCGTCGTTCATTAAAAATAGCCCTCGCGCTTTTTCTTCTCCATCGATCCCGTTTCGTCGTGGTCGATCAGTCGTCCTTGCCGTTCCGAGGTGTTGGCATCATGCATTTCCGCGAGGATATCGTCGAGCGTCGCAGCGTCGGAGCGGATCGCGCCGGAGAGCGGGTAGCAGCCGAGCGTGCGGAAGCGGACGCGTTCCAAGCGCGGCTTTTCGCCCGGCTTGAGCGGCAGGCGCTCGTCATCGACCATGATCAGCATTCCGTCGCGATCGACCACCGGCCGTTCCTTGGCGAAATAGAGCGGCACGACGGGGATCGATTCGGCCGCCGTATATTCCCACACGTCTTGTTCGGTCCAATTGGAGAGCGGAAAGACGCGCATCGATTCGCCGGGTTTGATCCTGGTGTTGAACAGGCGCCAAAGTTCCGGGCGCTGGTTGCGCGGATCCCAGGCGTGCGCAGCGGAGCGATGCGAAAAAATCCGCTCCTTGGCGCGGCTCTTTTCCTCGTCGCGGCGTGCCCCGCCGAAGGCCGCGTCGAAACGATATTTATCGAGCGCCTGCCGCAACGCCTCGGTCTTCATCACTTGCGTATGCAACGCCGATCCCGAGGCGATGGGCGAAATACCGCGCCGCAGGCCTTCCTGGTTGGTATAGACGATGAGATCGAGGCCGAGACGCGCCGCCGTGGCGTCGCGGAATGCGATCATCTCTTTGAATTTCCAGGTAGTATCAACGTGCAACAGCGGAAAGGGCAGCTTTCCCGGATAGAACGCCTTCTGAGCGAGATGCAGCATCACGCCCGAATCTTTGCCGATCGAATAAAGCAGCACCGGCCGCGCGAATTCGGCCGCAACCTCGCGGATGATGAAAATGGCCTCGGCTTCGAGCTGGCGAAGATGCGGGGAGACGCGGCTATTCACAGATTAGTTCCGGTTTAATTCCGATTTTACATCGCGGCTGGTCTTATCCGCTGGTCTTATGAGGTGCAATCGTATTCGGGCGGCGCGCTAGAATCCCGCGCCAGTGCGCGGACTCGGTTTGAGAAACAAAGGCAGCCCGGCGGCGACGAGTACGACAGCCTCGCAAGCGGCCGCCACGCTCTGGTTAAAACGCCCCGGCGCATCGCGAAACCGACGGCCGAGCTCCGTATCGGGGACGATTCCGAGCCCACCCCGTTCGAGATGAAAATGGCGGGTCCTGCAAGCTGCCGGATCGCCGCGGCGAGCAATTCGCTTTGCGTCTCCGGATCCTCCCCGTGGTGCATCAGATTGCTCAGCCAAAGCGTCGGGCAATCGACAAGCACAATTGTATCCGCCGCCGCGGCGCGTTGCATGGCGGGCACGAGCGCCAGAGGTCCCTCGATGACGCGCCAGCCGTCGCCGCGCGTCTGACGGTGCGTCTCGATGCGCGCCGCCATCTCGGCGTCACCGGCTTGCGCCGTGGCGATCAACACCAGTTTCTTGCCGGACCGTTCGACGCAGCTCTGCCCGTAGCGGCCTTTCCCCAAGCGCGCTCCGCCGATCACTAGAAGGCTGCGAAACTCTGACGGTTCATCCACAAATACCGCTTCCCCGCCCCAAAGACGTCGGCACGGCAAGACTTGACAACCGTAGCGCCGGACCGCGAGACCTGATTATCCGTGTTTTGCGGAGCTTGCGAAGATGCGCCGTTTCACTTTGCTCATTGTCTCGTTTCTGTCCCTGAGCGGCGTGCTCGCATTGGCCGCCGACGAGCCGGCCGTCGATGTCTTCGGGTGGAGCGATTACGTCGATCCACGCGTTCTCGAAGATTTTACCCGCCAGACGGGTATCAAGGTTCTCTACGATTCCTATGACTCGGACGCGGCGCTTCTGACCCATTTGCTGCTTGCCAAAGACGCCTACGATGTCGTCATTCCTTCCGGCCCGATTCTGCGGAGAGCGATCGCCGCCGGCCTGCTGCAAAAGCTCGATCGGCAGCGATTGCCCAATGCCGGCAATCTTTCGCCGGATATCATGGCGCGGCTCGCCGTCGATGATCCCGGCAACCGCTATGCCGTCAACTACGCGTGGTTTACGCTCGGCATCGCCTTCGATGCGGACAAAGCCCGCGCCCGATTGGGCGACAAATCGCCCGATTCCTGGGACGTCATCTTCGATCCGGCGATCTTGAAGAAATTCGCCGACTGCGGAGTCGAAGTGCTCGACGACGCGCCAGACCTCTTCGCGGTCGCCCTCATCTCCCTGAAGCTCGATCCCAACACACGTAATTGGAACGACCTACGGCGTGCCGCGGACCTTTTGAGCGGACTCAAGCGAAACGTGAAGAAATTCCATTCCTCGGAATATATCAATGCGCTCGCCAATGGCGATATCTGTCTCGCGGTCGGCTGGTCGGGCGATGCCGCGCTGGCGGCGAGCCGTGCCAGCGAGGCCGATAACGGTATCAATGTCGGCTATGCGATCCCCAAAGAGGGAAGCGTCATCGCACTCGACAATTTGGCGATTCCCAAAGGTGCGCCGCATCTTTCGGCGGCGTATGCGTTCATCGACTTTCTGCTCCGCCCGGACATCGCCGCCCGCAACGTTGCCGCGACGGGGTTTGCCAGCGGCATCGCCGGCGCCAAGGCTCTTGCTCCCGCTGCCGCCCAGGCGATCTACCCGGATGCCGAAACCATGCAACGTCTCCATGCCGTCAAGGAACACGATCCGGAGTTGCAGGAGTACGTCGCACGCGAATGGACGCAGATCAAAGCCGGCAAATAGCGCAACGGGCGCTCCGCTGCGACGAACCGGCGCAGCGACGGCGCCGACGCCGGAACCAGACCAAACAGCTTGTCTTATCGTCGCGCACGCGGCAAAGCAGGGGCGCTATTCTCCCCGAGTCGAGTATGCCCCACATCCTTCTTGAGCGCTATTTGGATCGCGTCGCGCGCGGTCGGCTGGAGCGCGATCCGGCCCAGGAGCAAGTGCTGCGCGATCTCGAGAAGCTCGCGGCGGAACTTGCCTTCTATCGCCCAGCGCGCAAATCGGCGGCGCTCGGCTGGCTGGTCGGGGCACGCCCCGCCGCGCCGTTGCGCGGCGCCTACATCTGGGGCTTGGTCGGGCGCGGCAAGACGATGCTCATGGATCTGTTCTTCGAAGAAGCGCAGCTCACCCATAAACGGCGCTTGCATTTTCACAGTTTCATGGCGGAGGTGCACGCGCGGATTTTTGCGTTTCGTGAACAGCTCAAACGCGGCGAGGTGAAGGGCGACGATCCGATCGCGCCGGTCGCGGAGGAAATCGCCGCGGACTGCTGGCTCTTATGCCTCGACGAACTGTTCGTCTCCGACATCGCCGACGCAATGATCCTAGGGCGTTTATTCAAGGCGCTCTTCCAATGCGGCGTGGTTCTCGTCGCCACTTCCAATATCGAGCCGCGGGATCTCTATAAGGATGGTCTCAACCGATCCCTGTTTCTGCCGTTCGTCGATTTGCTGCAAGAACGGCTGGATGTGCTGCGTCTTGCCGCCCGCACTGACTTCCGTCTCGAAAAATTGAGCGGCGAGCCGGTCTATTACACGCCCATCGACCCCAGGGCGGAAGCCGCGTTAACCCGCGCCTTTACGGCACTGACCGGCGCCGAGCGCGGTGCGAGCGCCCATCTCAACGTGCTCGGCCGCAGCGTCCTCGTGCCGCAGGCAAAGGCGCATGTCGCGCGCTTCAGCTTCGCGGATCTCTGTTTGGCCCCGCTCGGATCGCAGGACTTCCTGGCCATAGCGCAGAATTTCCATACCGTGATCCTCGACGCCATCCCGGTCATTCGCGCCGAGGAAGCCGACGCTGCGAAGCGTTTCGTCCTACTCATCGACACGCTTTACGACCAGAAAGTGAAGCTGATCGCGTCGGCTGCCGCCGAGCCGGTGGGCCTTTATCTCGGCAAGCGCAAGCGGGAAATCCTCGAATTCGAGCGGACCGTGTCGCGTTTGATGGAGATGCGCTCGGCCGCCTATCTTGCCTTGCCGCACGGGGGGACCGGCTCTCCGCCGGGGCCGCACGGCAAGCGGGGATGAAAGCGCACGCCTGCGATCGCACCAAAAACTGCCGTGTGGGCAAGCTGATTGCTGGAAAATTAGGCCGCGGCTTGCCTTGCGCGTGCGGTACGTCAAAATTCCACCCTCTACGCGTGGCATCACGGCCGCGGTCTTGCTTTTGTATAGGTTCTTCGGCACAACGGCCGCCGTTCTCCTCGCCGCCGCGGGCGTGTCGATCGGCCATGTGAGAGGACAACCATGCCACATCAGAAAATTGGGCTGATCGGCGCCGGCCAGATCGGCGGCACGCTTGCCCATATCGCCGCCCTGAAGGAACTGGGCGACATCGCCTTGTTCGACATTGCCGAAGGTATTCCGCAGGGAAAAGCGCTCGATCTCGCTCAGTCGGCGGCGCAGCAGGGCTTTCATATGCGCATTGTCGGCGCCAACGATTACGCGGTGATCGAAGGTGCCGACGTGGTGATCGTTACTGCCGGCGTGCCGCGCAAGCCGGGCATGAGCCGCGACGATCTGCTCGACATCAATCTCAAGGTCATGGAATCGGTCGGCGACGGCATCCGGAATTATGCGCCCGACGCGTTCGTGATCTGCATCACCAATCCGCTCGACGCCATGGTTTGGGCGTTGCAGAAGGCGACCGGCATTCCGGCGAAGAAAGTCGTCGGCATGGCGGGCGTTCTCGATTCAGCGCGATTCCGCCATTTCCTCGCCGAGGAATTCAAAGTCGCGCTGGAAGACGTGAACGCCTGCGTTCTCGGCGGCCACGGCGACGACATGGTGCCGTTGCTGCGTTATTCGACGATTGCCGGCATTTCTCTGCCGGATCTCGTCAAGATGGGCTGGACGACGCAAGAGAGGCTCGCGGCGATCGTCGAGCGCACCCGCAAAGGCGGCGGGGAAATCGTCGCCCTTTTGAAGACGGGATCGGCATTTTATGCCCCCGCCGCCGCGGCGATCGCCATGGCGCAATCCTATTTGCGCGACGAGCACCGCGTATTGCCTTGTGCCGCGAAACTCAACGGCGAATACGGCATAAAAGATCTTTATGTCGGCGTTCCGGTCGTGATCAGCGCGGGCGGCGTCGAGCGAATCGTCGAAGTTGCCTTGGATCCCGACGAGCGGCGGGCGTTTGAGAAATCGGTAGCTTCGGTGCGGAGCCTCGTTGAGGCCTGCAAGACCATCAATGCGGTCTTTGCCGCTTGAGTGGCACATAACCAGCATCTTCCGCGCCGCCGCGCGGCAGAAAGCGAACGATGGACATTCACGAATATCAGGCGAAGGCGATTCTTCGGGAATTCGGGATTCCTGTGAGCGCGGGCATCGCCGCCGCAACTCCGTCCGAGGCCGGCGAAGCCGCCGCGGCGCTTCCTGGCCCGGTTTTCGTCGTGAAGGCGCAGATCCATGCCGGCGGGCGCGGCAAAGGCATATTCAAGGAACAGGAAGCCGGCGCCGGGGGCGGCGTCCGCTTGGCGCGCTCACGCGACGAGGTCGAGGCTCATGCGCGCCAGATGCTCGGCCGCACGCTTGTCACGCGGCAGACCGGACCGGCCGGCAAACCGGTCAACCGTCTCTACATCGAGG
>JASHSB010000074.1 GCA_030036945.1 Methylovirgula sp.
CAATCATGCGGCATTTTGACAGGTAACCATTCGGAAGAGGCGTTGCGGGCCGCTATCCTTCTTCCTTCTCGTCGGCACCGCGCATTACGTCGCGCAGGTTGCGACCATGCCGCAGCGCTTCGTGGGCGCCGAGCAGTGCCAGCGCCAGGATGAACGGGATGAGGTAATAGATGATGCGGAACAGTAACAGCGCGGCAAGCAAAGCTTCTTGCGAGGGAACCGGCACCGCCTTCAACATCGTCGCTTCGAAGACCCCGATTCCACCCGGCGCATAACTCGCAATCCCCAGCGCGCAACCGAACACGTAAACGGCGGCGAAGGTGAAGAAATCGAGCGCCCGCGGCGGCGGCAACAGGACGTAGAGAGCGCCCGCGGCCGAGCAAAGGTCGATGACGCCTAGGACGATCTGTCCGAGCGTCAGCTTGAAGCCGGGCAGTTCGAGCTTGAAACCTTGGATGCGCGTCTTGCGATGGCCGAGCGAAACCCACGCCAAATAAGCCACGAGCGCGCCGAGCGCGCCGATCCCGATGAGCGCGTTGATGTGCGGATCGAAATGATCGATGTCGCTGATCGTCGCGCTGCGTGCTGAGAGCGTGACGGCGACGACCAGCGACATGCCGAGCCAATAAGTGACGCCGGCGATGACGGTGAGGCTGGCGATCTTCGCCGCCGTCAGGCCGGCTTGCGAATAGATCCAGTAGCGCACCGTTCCGGCGGTGATCAGCGGAAAGCCGAGCGTGAAGCAGATCGCATAGCTCGTGAACGAGGCAAGCGCCGTCGTCGGGTAGGGGACTTTCTGGCGCAGTTGCAGCAATGCCACGCCGTCGTAGCCCGTCAACGCCAGAAACGAGAGACAAGTGAGCCCGGCGGCGGCGAGGATCTGCCCGTCGCTCGTCGCCGCGATCGCGTTGCGCAGATCGGCGAGATTGATGTGGCTTAACGTGCGAACGAGCACGAAGATCGCGAGCGCCGCGATGCCGAAGCTGAAGCAAGCGCCGATGTAGGTGACGATGCTGCGATGCTGCGGTTCGGCGCCGCGATGCAGGCGCGCGAGCCATGTTTTGAGATTGGCCGGCCGGCGCGTGCGCGGACCAGCGCCGGACACGGCCGTAGCCGGCCTAGGCTCCTTGTTCCCGCCCATGATCTTTTCCGGCTTCATATGTGCGGGCGGTTTATGCGGCGTGGATGCGTCCGCGGCAAGCTTTTCTGCGCAGCGCCGCATAAACGATACAGGCAATCGCGATCACCGCGAGAAGTCCGTTCCCGCCGACACGGGCGCCCATTTCAGAAGTTCGGTCGTGAGCACGCCGAGTTTCTCGCCGGCCATCCGCAATGCGTCCGGGCCGAGCAGGAGATGCAGCGGCGGCTCCGCCGATTCGACGGCGAGGATGATCGCTTCCGCCGCCTTGCGCGGATCGCCGGACTGTTTGCCGTTGTGCTCCGCCAACATGCGCCGAAAGGCCCCTGCGGAGGCATCGTAATCCGCAATCGAGCGTTCAGCGCGCAGCATGGAACGCCCCGCCCAATCGGTACGGAAAGCGCCCGGCTCGACGATCGTCACCTTGATGCCAAGATGCTTCACCTCCTTGGCCAGCGCCTCCGAAATGCCTTCGAGCGCGAACTTGCTGCCGTGATAGGCGCCGATGCCCGGAAAGCCGGTGAGGCCGCCGATCGAACTGATATTCACGATATGGCCGCGATGCCGCGCACGCATGAGCGGCAGCACCGCTTGCATCATCGCCACGGCGCCGAAGACGTTGACGTCGAATTGGCGGCGGAAGTCGGCGAGGCTTGCCTCTTCGACCGCGCCTTCGAATCCGTAGCCGGCATTGTTGACGAGCACATCGATGCCGCCGGTCTTCTGTTCGGCATCCTTGACGCCTTGGCGCACCGCCTGCTCGTCGGTGACGTCGAGCAGGATCGCGAACGCTTTGCCGGGCGCCAGCGCTTCGAATTCTTTTTTGTCCTTTTCCTTGCGGACTGTGCCGGCGACCTTGCCGCCTTTCTCGACGATTACCTCGGACAGCGCCCGGCCGAATCCGCTGCTGACGCCGGTGATCAACCAATTGGCCATGAACATTACTCCGTGGGAACGCCGCTATTGGAATCCGACGATCGGATGCGGCACGTAGGGGGCTTCGAGTTTGGCGATCTCGTCCGCGCTCAAGCGCAACGACAGCGCGGAGACCGCGTCGTCGAGGTGCCGCGGCTTCGAGGCGCCGACGATCGGCGCGGTGACGCCGTTCTTCTGCAGCACCCAGGCGAGCGCCACTTGGGCGCGCGGCACGCCGCGCGCCTTGGCGACTTCGCCGACGCGCGCCACGATCTGACGATCGGAATCGGAGACGCCATACAATGTCTTGCCGAAAATATCGGTCTTTTGCCGTTCGCTCGTCTCATCCCATTCGCGCGCCAGTCGGCCACGCGCCAGCGGGCTCCAGGGGAGAACGGCGACGTTCTGATCGACGCAGAACGGCAGCATTTCGCGCTCTTCCTCGCGATTCAACAGATTTATGTGGTCCTGCATGCTGACGAATTCCGTCCAACCGTTGCGCCGCGACGTATAGAGCGCCTTGGCGAATTGCCATGCGTACATCGACGAAGCGCCGATGTAGCGCGCCTTGCCGGCCTTGACGACGTCGTGCAGCGCCTCCAGCGTTTCCGCAATCGGAACGCCCGGGTCCCAGCGGTGGATCTGATAGAGGTCCACGAAATCCATGCCGAGCCGACGCAGGCTGTTGTCGATCTCGGCGAGGATGGCGCGCCGCGAAAGTCCGGCGCCGTTCGGGCCGGGGCGCATGCGGCCGTTCACTTTGGTGGCGATCACCACCGCGTCGCGCCTGACGAGATCCTTGACGGCACGCCCGACGATTTCTTCCGACGTGCCGTCGGAATAGACATTCGCCGTATCGAAGAAATTGATGCCGAGATCGAGCGCCTTCTTGATCAGCGGCCGGCTCGCCGTTTCGTCGAGCGTCCAAGGATGCTGTCCGCGATCCGGCACGCCGAAGGTCATGCAGCCCAGACAGAGGCGCGAGACTTCAAGACCCGTATGGCCGAGCTTCACATATTCCATGCGCGATCTCTCCCCGCGGGCGCCGGCCGCTTAAACGATCTTGAGGCGCACCGGCACGTTGTTGCGCGTCGCGTTGGAATACGGGCAGACCTGATGGGCTTTCTCGACTAAAGTTAGCGCGTCGCCGCGCGAGAGGCCGGGTAAGGAAATATCGAGCTCGACGTCGAGGCCGAACCCACCTTCGGAGCGCGGTCCGATCCCGACGGTACCGGTCACGGACGCGTCGGCCGGGACTTTCGGGCCGCCTTGCGTAGCCACGAATTTCATCGCGCCCAGGAAACAGGCGGAATAGCCGGCGGCGAAGAGCTGTTCGGGATTGTTGCCGGGGTTGCCGGCGCCGCCGAGCTCTTTGGGAGTCGCGAGCTTAACGTCGAATGTGCCGTCCTTGGTGGCGGCATGACCGTCGCGCCCGCCCGTGGCGGTTGCGGTGGTGCGGTAGAGGACGTTGACAGACATGAAGAATCCCTCTTGGCGACGAATGAAGTGGGCGACGGCAAGCGCAGAGTCCACGCGATGACACGCGAACCCGCCCGACCTCATATAGGTGGGGATACACCGCGAGCCTAGGCCGGCGCGGTATTATGCGTCTTCAATGGATCGGCCCGATCACGCGGGCGTCGTCTCGATGGGAATGGCGCCCAAAAAATCGCGCTTGCCGATGTCGACGCCGCAATGCCGCAAGATTCCGTAGGCCGTCGCGATGTGGAAATAGAAATTGGGCAGCACGAAATGCACGAGATAATCGGCGCCTTTCATATGGCCGATTTTGTTTGGTCCGCGCGGAAACGCGACCTTGCGCTCGACGGCCGCATCGATGGCTTTCCGGTCGATCACTTGCAAAAAGGCGACCGTCTTGGCAAGCCGCGCGCGGAGCTGATCAAGGCTCGTCTCGTCGTCTTCAAAACGCGGCGGCTCCACTCCGGCAAGTCGCGCCGAACCGTTCTTGGCCTGATCGCTAGCGATCTGCACTTGACGGATGAATGGGTACATATCGGGCGCCAGCCGGAACTGAAGAAGCACGGAAGGATCGATCTTCTTGGCCGCCGCGAAAGCGTCGGCCTTGTCGAGCAGCCCCGAAAGGGCGCCAAGACCGACGAGAAACGTCGGAATGGATGCTTCGGATAGTGAAAATGGCATGGGCCGACCTCGTTTATGGGGGGATGAAGGGCGCGGCCGCCCGATTCGAGCAGGTTCGCCCCAAACATTGCATTCTTGCACCGCTCCGATAAAGCATGACAAGCTTATGCTATCGGAAATCATCGATTTGGCGCGAGCCTGGCCTTGAAAGCGGCCGATTCCGCCGCCAAACGGCACACTCGGGCGGCGGGCCGCTCCTCATTCGGTTCGCTCATGTTCGCCAGGATCTCGACTTCTTCTTTTGCCGCGGCGATCCTCGCGATGTCGGTGGCAACGATGCCGGCGACGGCCGAAGTGGTCCGGGCGCGCTATTCCGTAAGCCTCATCGGCCTGCGCATCGGCGAGGCCGATGCGATCGGGGCCATCGAACGCGCCGCCTACCGCATCAACCTCGATGCGCGGTTGACCGGCATCGCCGCCTGGCTGGCGCACCTCAAAATGGCGCTTGCCTCTTCCGGCGAGATCCGCAAGGGCGTCGTTCTTCCAAACGCCTACGCGACCACCTCGGCCAATTCGCACGGCGTCCGCACGGTTCGCATGGCGCTCGATGCGGGCACGGTGCGCACCGTCGAGATCTCGCCGCCCTTCGACGACAAAGAGATGCGCGTTCCGGTTAGCGCCGCGAATAAGCGCAACGTGCTCGATCCGACCAGCGCGCTGATCATGGCGGTGCCGCCCGGCGAACCGCTGGTCGGGCCGGCCGCCTGCAACCGTACGCTGCCGGTCTATGACGGCGTCGTGCGTTTCGACGTGGCGATGTCGTTCGCCGGAATCCGCAAAGTTTCGATCAAAGGTTACACGGGGCCGGTTTCGGTCTGCGCGGTGCGCTATCGGCCCGTTGCCGGCCACCGGATCGATTCGCGCGCCACCAAGTTCATGGCCGAGAACCGCGATATCGAGGCTTGGCTCGTGCCGGTCGAAGCGGCGCACGTCGTGGTTCCGTTTCATGTTGCACTGCGTACGCTCGCCGGAATGGCGGAGGTCAACGCCGTCGAATTTTCGGTCGAGCCGGATTCCCTCGCCGCCAAGACGGAGCGCCGGCCCATGGGAAGGAGCGCCGACTTCGGGTCGCGCTGAATTCTTGAAATTGCGATTGACAAAAAGCCGCTTTGGAGTCTGC
>JASHSB010000075.1 GCA_030036945.1 Methylovirgula sp.
CGCTTTCTGGAATGCTTCGTCGCGGAGCCTATCATCGGGCGAGTTGAACGCCGGACAATGAAAGCATAGATCTTTCTCGTTTAGGAGCCATCGATGGTCAGCGAGCGCGAGGTGCTGAGGGTTCTCCAGTCGGTCGCGGGTCCGGACGGCAAGACTCCTTTGCCGGAATCGGGCGCCATCGCCGGCCTGGCGATCAAGGACGGCAAAGTCTACCTGTCGCTGTCGATCGAGCCGCAGCAGGCCGCGTCGATGGAATCGATGCGGCTTGCCGCGGAGAAGGCGTTGCGTGCGATGCCCGGCATCGAAACGCCGCTCGTCAGCCTTACGGCGGAGAAACACGGCGAGGCGCGGCTCGCTGGGCATGGGCGGATGACGGGAACCCGCAGCATCGGCATTCCGGGGATCGAGCGGATCATCGCGGTGGCTTCCGGCAAAGGCGGCGTCGGCAAGTCCACGACGGCGGTCAATCTCGCGTTGGCGTTCGCCGCGCTCGGCTGGCGCATCGGCATTCTCGACTGCGATATTTTCGGGCCTTCCCTGCCACGGCTCCTCAATTTGCGCACAAAGCCGCAGGTCGAAGATCGCCGCATTCAGCCGCTTTCGGCATATGGCGTGAAAGCGATGTCGATCGGCTTCATGATCGACGAAGAAGAGCCGGTCGTCTGGCGCGGCCCGATGGTGATGGCCGCCGTCCAGCAGATGCTGCGCGACGTCGTCTGGGGCGAGCTCGATTGCCTGGTCGTCGATATGCCGCCCGGCACCGGCGACGCGCAGCTCACCTTGGCGCAGAACGTGGCGCTGGCCGGCGCGGTGATCGTCTCGACGCCGCAGGATCTCGCCCTCGTCGACGCGCGGCGCGGCATCGTGATGTTCAATAAGGTCGACGTGCCGGTACTCGGCATCGTCGAGAACATGAGCTATTTTCTTTGCCCGCATTGCGGCGAGCGCTCGGATATTTTCGCGCACGGCGGGGCGCGCCACGAAGCCGAACGGCTCGGCGTGCCGTTCCTTGGCGAAATTCCGCTGGCGCTCGATATCCGCGCGACGTCGGATAGCGGCAAGCCGATCGTCGTGGCCGAGCCTGAGAGCGTATATGCGGCGGCTTATCGCGACATTGCCGCTCTAGTTCGCGCGGAACTCGAGAAGGGCCGTGTGCGCGCAGCGCCGAAGATTTTGATCGAGTAATCGATCCGTCATTGGGAGGAGTAAAGCGACGACCCTTTCCAGATGACTTCTGGATTGCTTCGCTTCGCTCGCAATGACGAATCAGCCTCCCGTCACGCTCATGTGGCGCTGAAGGGCGGGTCTGGCATGGGCGCGGTCGATGACGAAATCGTGGCCCTTGGGCTTACGGGCGATCGCCGCTTTGATTGCCGCTTCGAGAAGCTCGTCGTTGGCCGCGGCGCGCAACGGCGCGCGCAAATCGACCGAAGCGTTCTGGCCGAGGCACATATAAAGCGCGCCGGTGCAGGTGACCCGTATGCGGTTGCAGCTTTCGCAGAAATTGTGCGTGAGCGGGGTGATGAAGCCGAGCCGGCCGCCGGTCTCCTCGACTTCGACGTAGCGCGCCGGACCGCCGGTGCGGACGTCGAGATCGCGCAGCCGGAAATGCCGGGCGATGTCGGCGCGCACTTTGTCGAGCGGCAGATATTGGTCGATGCGTTCGGCGCCGACCGCGCCGAGCGGCATGACCTCGATCAACGTGAGATCCATGCCACGCCCATGCGCCCAGGCGATCATCGGAACGATCTCGGCCTCGTTGACGCCTTTCAGCGCGACCATGTTGATTTTTACGTGAAGCCCGGCCCGTTGCGCGGCGTCGATGCCGGCCATCACCTTGTCGAGATCGCCGCGCCGGGTGATCGCCCGGAATTTGTCGCGTTCGCGCGTATCGAGCGAGACATTGACGCGCCGCACCCCGCATGCCGCCAATTCCTCGGCATGCGCTTCGAGCTGCGAGCCGTTGGTCGTCAGGGTGAGCTCGTCGAGATCGCCGGACTCGAGGTGGCGCGACACCGCCTTGAAGAGGTTCAGGATGTTGCGGCGAACGAGCGGCTCGCCGCCGGTAATCCGCAGCTTGTGGATGCCGAGCGCGACGAACATGCAGCACAGACGATCGAGCTCTTCCAGCGTCAGAAGATCGCTCTTCGGCAGGAACGTCATGTTCTCCGCCATGCAATAGACGCAGCGGAAGTCGCAGCGGTCGGTGACCGAAACCCGCACATAGGTGATCGCCCGGCCGAAAGGGTCAATGAGCGGGGCGGCTTTATCCGGCGTCGCGGCTCGAAGTTCCGTGCAAGAGCTACGCATTGCCGTAATATAGGGTGGATTAGGATGGCATGGAAGCCGAGGCGGGAATGGGCGAGAAGTGGCCGAAGGAACTGCGGCTCATCGATACCGGCAAGGTCCTGAAGGCGACGTTCGAGAACGGCAGAACCTTCGACCTTTCGGCGGAATACTTGCGGGTGATGAGCCCGAGCGCCGAAGTGAAGGGCCATACCGAGGCGGAACGCAAGACGGTCGGCGGCAAGCGCGCCGTTGCCGTCACCGAGGTCGTGCCCGTCGGCGCCTATGCCGTGCGGCTCTCCTTCGACGATCTCCATTCGACCGGCATTTATACTTGGGACTATCTCTACGAGCTTGGCGAGACCTATGCCGAGAAATGGGCCTCCTATCTGCGCGAACTTGAGGCCAAACGCTTGAGCCGCGACCGGCCGGGGGAGAAGTGACCAAAAAAAATGGCCCGGATGACCGGGCCAAGGAGAGCCGCCGAGGTTTCGCTGGGAGGAGGGCGGCTCGGGTTAGCAGTACGAAACGAAAAGCCTTGGTTTCGAAGGATTTCAATTGCGCGGTCTGCGCGCGTCTCCCGACGAGCCGCGAAGGGCTCTGGTACGCAGGTAAAGAGGGGAAAAGCCGCATACGAGAGGAATCACGCCGATATCCTCTTAGCGCCATCATCCAAGCATCCCTTCGGCTTGGCAATGGCACTTGCTTCACGTGCCTGTGCACGACACGGAATTTGGGATACGACGTGACCCGGCTGCAACAGGTGCCGCCGCGACGGCAACGTGGCGCTGGCCTCTGCCGCAGCGTAAGGACGCCGAGATGCCTTTGCCGATTCCCCTAGCGATCGTGATCTTCATCACGATCTGGTTCGTGGTTCTGTTCGCGGTCTTGCCGTTCGGCGTCCGCTCGCAGCACGAGCTGGGCGACTATGTGCAAGGCACCGATCCCGGCGCGCCGGTCGAGCCGCGGCTGCTGCGCACGG
>JASHSB010000076.1 GCA_030036945.1 Methylovirgula sp.
GGCGATCGCAAAATCCTATCATTCAGACCGATAAGACGCGTTGATAGAAGCGTCCAGCTTTCGGCTGGATGAAGAGCGTGGGAGGGATGCGCCGGCCGATGCTGCGGGGGACAGAGCGTCTCGGGTGGGCCTTCACCTTCGCGGCCGCCGCCTACAACCTCGTCAGGCTGCCCAAGCTGCTAGCCGAGCCGTGCTGATCGAGGCCCAGCCTGCACCAAGCTAGACGCACCCAAGCAACCAGCCCAAAACGCAGACGTCTTCAACCCGTATTGAGGATCGCCACGTATATCCAGTTCCTTCTTCAACAGCCTGCTAGGCAGTTGCCGGCGCGCCGCCGATTTGCACATCCACTACTTCCGGCGGGCACAGAAAGCGCACCGGCAGGATCGACGTGCCGAGGCCCGCCGAGATGATCATCTGCCGGCCGTGCTCCGCGATGTGCCCGTAAATACGCCGCGTGCCGAATTGCGCCTCAGCATAGGTGGCGGTGAGCAGCGGCAGGTTCACCTGTCCGCCGTGCGTGTGGCCGCAGAGCGTGAGCGATACTTCTTGCGGCACGCGGCGGAAAACGAAAGGCTCGTGAGCCAGCAGCACAACAGGGGCATCGTCGCCTACCTTGGCAAGCGTGCCGGAGAGATCGTCGATTCCTTCGAAACGGCGCGGTCCGGCGCGATAGGCCAGTTGATCGGCGAGCCCGGCGACCCAGAAGGGACGCCCATTGTTGGCGATCCTGATCGCGTCGTTTTCGAGCACCGCGATGTTGGCATGACGCAGCGCCTTACGGACGCTCTCCCCGCCGTCGCCGGGCATGCCGGGCAACGGCCCATGCCACCAGTCGTGATTGCCGAGAATCGCGTAGACGCCGAGCGGGGCGCGTAGGATGGATAATGCCTCGCCCCATTGTTCAGGATAGACGGGGGCGGTCACGTACCGATGGCCGGCGTTGAAGTCGCCGAGCAAAAAGACAATGTCGGGCTGGAGGCGATTGGCGAGTTCGGCGATGCGGCGCACGCGCGCCGCGGACATCAGCGGGTCGCAGGCATGGATGTCTGCAAGGACGGCGGCCCTGACGCGCAGCGCTTGCGGCCAGCGAGGCGGCGCGACGTGATACGACGTCAGTTCGAGCCGGAAGCCGGGTTCGAGCGCAAACGCGTACGAGCCGAGCCCCGCCGTCCCAAGAAACAAGCCCCCGGCGCCTTGAAGAAAGTGTCGTCGCGTCAGCACATTCATGGCTCGTCCCGTCACAAACTCCGCGGCGCGGTGCTCCGATGGGGCTGGGCCGCGGCGACTGGGCATCTTGCTAGCGCAGCATCGAGCCGCGCGGTAAACAGAAGATTGTGATATTTCTTAAGGCGTAAGCGGCGAGGCTCAAGGCCCGCGGCGATGGTGTTTTTCCTGCCAACCTTTGCGCCCGACATGCGCCGGATCATCATCGAAGAACCTTATTCCGACAGCGCGCTATGGAGCCGCCGTCTCGCTCTATTCGCGGCGGCGGTGGTCGGCGTGGGGCTGCTTTTGGGACGCGCCGGGCTCGATCCGACGGCCGTTCTCGCCGTGATCGGCTCGGCGATCGTCATCGCCTGTCTCGCCGTGCTCTGCGCCGGCGCCGCCACGGTGGCGATCTGGCGGACCGGCCGTAAAGGCGTCGGCGTTCTTCTCGCCGGCTCGCTGCTTGCCGCGCTGCTGCTCGCCTATCCGGCTTTTCTCGCCGTCCAGGCCGTTCGCCTGCCGGTATTGAACGACGTATCGACCGACGTCGACGATCCGCCCGCCTTCTCGCTGTCGCGCAAAGCGCTGGCGGCGCGCGACGGCATCGTGCCGCCTTCCGTCCCGGCGCCGCTGCGCGCGGAACAGGCCAAAGCCTACCCGGACGTGCAACCGATCTTTCTCGATATCGACGGCGACGAAGCGTTCGATACGGTCTTGCGCGCAGCCGCGGCGCGCCATTGGACGATCGTCGAGGCGATTCCGCCCGGCGGGCGGCTCGGCCTCGGTCACGTGGACGCGATCGCGCACGGCATGGTGCTTGGCTTTCCCGACGATATCGCCATTCGCATTACGCCGCTCGCCGGCGAAACCCGAATCGACGTGCGCTCGGTATCGCGCATCGGGCGGCACGATTTCGGCGCCAACGCGCGGCGTATCGAAGCCTTTACCGACGAATTGAATACCGAGGCCGAGGCCAATTCGAAATGATTTCTAGATCAGCAGGTTCGCCAGCGCTTCGAATGTCGCGGCATGATTCGCGCCGCGGGTCAGCGTCAGGATCGGCGCTTCCCCGCAAAAATTCGTCAAGCTGGCGCGCGTCGCTTCGATCGGTACCGGAGAACCCGGCGTCTCGTTGAGCACCAAAGCGGCGACGGCGAGGCCGCGGTTCGTCGCGGCTTCGAGCGCGGTCAGCACGTGGCTCAAAGTTCCGAGATAGGTTCCAGCGACGAGAACGATCGGAATTTGCAGCGTGTCGATGAGATCGAGCACCGTCGCTTGCGCGCCGAGTGGCACCATCAGGCCGCCGATCCCCTCGATGAGAAGTATGTCTTCGGCGGTTTCGACGCCCGCATGGCAGAATGCGGCGAGCGCGTCGAAATCGATGCGCCTGCCTTCGCGTTCCGCCGCCATGTCGGGGGAAAGCGGGGCGGCGAAGCGCCACGGGGCGATTGCGGCGATGGCGGCTTCGCTCGGCGTTCGGCCGAGCGCGCGAAGCAGCACGGTGGGATCGCATTCCTCGCTCGCTTGCGGATCGAAGCCGCTGACCATCGGCTTCAGCGCGGCGACGGCGCGGCCGCGCCGGCGCAGCGCGGCGATCAGTCCGGTGGCGACGAACGTCTTGCCGATTTCGGTGCCGGTCGCGGTGATGAAGAAAGCCGCCAATGCCAGCTTCCCGGTTAGCCGAGTTCGCGCGGCACCGGCCGCGCATCCCTGTGCAAACGCGCGACGCTGTCGGCGAGACGCGCCACGTCGTCGTCCCCATGCTGCGCGCAAAACGCAAAGCGCAGCCGCGCGCCGCTTGCCGGTACCGTCGGCGGGCGGATGGCGACGACGAGGAAGCCTTCGTCCTCGAGCCGGCGCGACGCCGCGAGCGCCGCTTCCGACGCGCCGAGCACCAAGGGTACGATCGGGCTTTGCGCTTCAGGGAGGCCGATTTGGCGCGTGAAGGCGCACGCCTTGGCAAGCGGCTTCGCGGTCAGTGCTGGATTGCTTTCGATGATGTCGAGCGCGGCAAGCGCGGCGGCGGCGTTGGCGGGCGGCAGGCCAGTCGAATAGACGAGCGTGCGCGCCCGCGACACGAGAAGATCAACGACGGAACGCGGGGCGCAGAGATAGCCGCCGTAGCTGCCGAGGGCTTTGGAGAGCGTCCCCATCTGCAAAGGCACCGTCGCCTTGTCGCCGAGAACGAAGCTCGAACCGCGCCCCTTCGCGAGCACGCCGAGCCCATGCGCGTCGTCGGTCATCAGCCAGGTGTCGTAATTCGCGCAGACCTCGGCGAGTTCGGCGACGGGGGCGAGATCCCCGTCCATCGAAAAGACTCCGTCGGTCATGAGCAGAGCGTTGCGAAAGTGGCCGCGCTGCGCGCCGAGGATCGTACGCACGTGAGCGACATCGTTGTGGCGGAAGACGCGCCGCTCGGCGGCCGACAGTTGCGCACCGGCAAACAGGCAGGCATGCGCCAGTTCATCGACGAGAATAACGTCGCCGTCGCCGGCGAGCGCCGGAACGATGCCGAGATTGGCGAGATAGCCGGAACCGAAGACGAGCGCCGCCTCGGCGCCTTTCCATTTTGCAAGCCGGCTTTCCAGTTCGGCGAAGAGCGGATGGTTGCCGGTGACGAGCCGCGAAGCGCCGGCGCCCGTGCCAAACGCAGCGATTGCCGCGCTCGCCGAGGCTTTTACCGTGGGATGCTGCGAGAGGCCGAGATAATCGTTGCAGGAAAACGACACGAGCCGGCGTCCGCCGCGTACGACGATACTATCGCCCGGCCGTTCCGTATCGACAAGACTGCGGCGTAACGCGGCGGCTTCGAGTTCGGCAAGCTTACGGCGCGCGAATGCATCGAGCGTGTTCAAGAGCGCGGCTTCCCTTTCGATAGGCGGCGGTGTAGCGGTGGCACTCCGTTCTGGCAACAAGGCGCTTCGATGAGCGGCGAATGGCAGGAGGCTTGGCGCGAGCATCTTTGGCTTCCTTACAGCCAGATGAAGACCGATTTGCCGCCGCTGCCGGTCGTCGCCACGGAAGGCACGCGGATCCGATTGGCGGACGGGCGCGAACTCGTCGACGGAATCGCCAGCTGGTGGACCGCCTGTCACGGCTACAATCATCCGCACATTCGCCACGCCGTCGCGCGCCAGCTCAAAGCCATGCCGCATGTGATGTTCGGCGGATTCCTGCACGAGCAGGCCGCGCGGCTCGCGGCGCGGCTTGCCGCGCTTCTGCCAGGCGATCTCGACCGCGTCTTTTTCTCCGACAGCGGTTCCATCGCCGTCGAAGTCGCGCTCAAGATGGCGGCGCAATTCTGGATTAACAAAGGCGTCGCCGGCCGCCACAAGTTCCTCGCTTTCCGCGGCGCCTATCACGGCGACACGTTCGCAACGATGGCGGTTTGCGATCCGGACGAGGGTATGCACACACGCTTCGCCGGCGTGCTGCCGCAAAACGTCATCGCGGAGCTGCCGCGCGACGAAGAAAGCGCCGCGAAACTCGACTCGCTCGTCGAACGTCATGCGGGCAAGCTCGCGGCGATCATCGTCGAGCCGCTGGTGCAGGGCGCCGGCGGGATGATCTTTCATAGCGCCGAAACGCTCGCGCGGCTGCGTGCCGTCGCGGACCGACACGATCTTCTCCTGATCTTCGACGAGATCTTCACGGGCTTCGGGCGGACCGGCACGATGTTCGCCTGCCAAGCGGCGAACGTCGTGCCAGACATTCTCTGCCTCTCGAAGGCGCTGACCGGCGGCACGATGGCGTTCGCCGCGACCGTCGCGCGCCGGCGCGTATTCGCCGCCTTTTGGTCGGACGATCCCGCCTATGCGCTGATGCACGGGCCGACCTTTATGGCCAATCCGCTCGCCTGCGCCGCCGCAAACGCTTCACTCGATCTTTTCGAGACCAAGCCGCGGCTAGAGCAAGTGACGGGGATCGAGGCGGGCCTGCGGGCGGGGCTCGAATCTTGTCGCGGCATGCGTGGCGTGCGCGGTGTACGCGTCAAGGGCGCGATCGGCGTCGTCGAACTCGAGAACGAGCCGGATTTGAACGCGTTGCGGCGGCGTTTCACTGAGCTGAACGTCTTTATTCGCCCGTTCGGCCGGGTAATTTATCTTGCGCCGGCCTTCACGATCGATGCGACCGATTTGAATCGTCTGACGAATTGCGTCTTAACTGTGATCGGCGAGCTATCGCGGCGGCCGGGCGCGCCCTTGCCAAGCGGCGGTTTCGGTTACATATAGAGGCATCGCTTTTGGACTGATCTCTGAATCGTTTGGCCTGTCGGCGCACGTTTCAGCCACTTCTGCCAAATTCGACTGAAATCCGGCGGGTTGCATTCCGCGTCCGCCGCTCCGCGCCACGAAAGGGCATAGGATGCAAGTAGGAACTGTGAAGTTCTTCAATGAACAAAAGGGTTATGGATTCATCGCGCCGGACGGCGGCGGCAAGGACGTTTTCGTGCATGTGAGCGCAGTCGAGCGCTCCGGCCTGCGCGGCTTAGTTGAGGGCCAGAAGATCAGCTTCGACGTCGAGACGGACCGCCGCTCCGGCAAGCTCGCCGCCGTCAATCTTCAGGCAGCCTAAGTTTCCGATCGTTGTTGCCACGATGAGGCCGCCGTTCTTGCGAACGGCGGCTTTTCGTTTGCCCTAATGAAAGTTCCGGCCTTTCGGAAGCGCGCGATGGACTTCGCGCGGGTCGGTCTTCGCCATTTTCATATCGAAAAGATTCGCTTCCGCGGCAACCGGCGAGCCTTGCTCCGGCTGTTTGCCGTGCGCGGACGCCGGAAAGTCGCCGCCGGCGCTCGCCAGCAAGCCGAGCAGCGGCGTCAAATCCTCGGCGCGCTCGACGACCACATGAATTACGCCCGATTCGGATTGCAGCTTGCCGCCGATGGCGATGAACCGCGCGGCGATGATGATCGGACGCAGAATCTCGAAGACTTTCGGCCAGACGATCGCATTGGCGACGCCCGTTTCGTCCTCCAACGTGAGAAAGATCACGCCGCTCGCCGAGCCCGGCCGCTGGCGTACCAGCACGAGACCGGCGGTGCTGACGCGCCACCCCGACGAGATTTTGGCGAGCTCCTCGGTGCGCAGGATCGATCGTTCCTTAAGCCGGTGGCGAAGCAACGCGACCGGATGCGCCTTAAGCGACAACGACAGATGGCGATAATCCTCGACCACGTGTTCGCCGAGCGACATCGCCGGCAGATGCGCCTCGGGTTCGAGCCCGCGAAAACTTAAATCCCTTAAGAGCGGCAGATCGTCCTTGTCGCCGGCACGATTCAGCCCGCGCACCGCCCAGAGCGCATCGCGCCGCTCGAGGCCGAGCGAGCGGAAAGCGTCCGCTTCGGCGAGCGACTCCAGCGCGCTTGGGGAAAGGCCGGTGCGCAGCCAAAGGTCGCGAACCGAGTCATAGCCTTTGCCGCGCTTGGCGACGAGTTCGTCCATATCCTTTTTGGCAACGCCCTGGATCTGCCGAAAGCCGAGCCGGATCTTATGCGTCGCGCGGATCTCGCCTCGCATCGAGGCGTGGCGGGGATGGAGACGAGCCTTTACTTCGTCATGGCCGGGCTTGTCCCGGCCATCCACGCCGATCCGTTGCTGCATTCCTTCAGAGTCCGATAGCAGCGGCGCCGCGTAGATGGCCGGGACAAGCCCGGCCATGACGCACTCTTCAGGAGGAAATACGACTTCAATCGTTCCATCTTTTTCGAGGGTAGCATCCCACTCCGAGAAATTCACATCCACCTCTTCCACTACGACACCATGCTCGCGCGCGTCGCGCACGATCTGC
>JASHSB010000077.1 GCA_030036945.1 Methylovirgula sp.
GAAGGCAATCAAGGCCGAGGCGGCGCTCATCGTCGATATTTTCAACGACGCCTGGAGCGAGAACTGGGGGTTCGTGCCGTTCACCTACGACGAGTTCATGTCCACTGCCGACGCGCTGAAATACGTGATGCCGCCGGACGGCGGCTTTATCGTCGAACTCGACGGCGCCGCGCAGGCGTTCGGCATTGTTCTGCCGAACCTGCACGAGATTACCGCCGATTTCGATGGCCAGCTTTTCCCGTTCGGCCTGCCGCAGTTGATCGCGCGAATCCGCAACTACCGGTTCCATGCGGGACGGCTCTGCCTGTTCGGGGTTCGCCGCGCCCTGCACCGCAAGGCGGCGGGCGGCGCCGTCATCCTCGCCTTCATCGAAGAATGCCGGCGCCGTTCCGGCCGCTACCCCAGCATGCAGCACGTCGAATTCGGCTGGGTTCTGGAAAACAATCTCGGCATGCGCCGGCCGATCGAACTTTCCGGCGCGCGCATCGACAAGGTTCACCGCATCTACGAAAAGGATCTTTCCGCGCCGGCCGTGTTGCCGGAGGCATAGATGATTGAATTTGGGTTCGTTCACCGCGAATTTGGCAGCCTTCCAATCTTCGCAGTTGGACGCCGCGAGGATCGACTTTCGGCGCGGGCCGATGTATCGAAGAGCAAGCATCCTGAAAGCGAGGACTGCGCATGAATATTGCGGTTCGGAAGCAAGGATCAGGAGCCGACCAACTCCCCGAGACCTTCCTCGAAGGCCGGCCGCTGCGGCCGCATCCGCTGCGCCGCAAGGCGATTCTGGCGGCGCATCCCGAGATCGCCCAGTTGATCGGCCACGATCCGTGGACGGCGGCGATCACGGTCGGCGTCGTTCTCGGCCAGACGGCGCTCGCCGCGTTCTTCGGACATCTCGGCGTGCATTATTGGTGGCTGGCGATCCTCGCCGCCTACGGCATCGGCGCGTTCGCCAACCACGCCATGTTCGTGGTCATCCACGACGCGGTTCACAACGCGATCTTCAAGACGCCCAATGCCAACAAATGGATCGCGATCCTCGCCGATCTTCCGAACACGTTTCCCACCGCGATGGGCTTTCGTTGCTATCACCAGAAGCATCACTCGCATCTCGGCGATTACGACTACGACGCCGATCTGCCCGGCCATCGCGAGGCGCGTCTCGTCGGCAACCGTTGGTACGGCAAGGCGCTTTGGCTCTTCTGTTTCGCGTTTCTGCAAATCAGCCGGCTCGCCCGGCTGAAGGGCACCGTGCCGTTCGGCGGACGCTGGACATGGATCAACACGGCGATCATCATCGCCTACGACGTGGCGATTTTCCGTTTCTTCGGCGCCAACGCGATCATCTATTTGTTCGCGTCATTCTGGTTCTCGGTCGGGCTGCACCCGCTTGGCGCGCGCTGGATCCAGGAACATTTCACCTTCGATCCGGAGCAGGAAACCTACGACTACTACGGGCCGTTGAACAAAGTGGCGCTCAACATCGGCTATCACAACGAGCACCACGATTTCCCGGAAATCCCTTGGACGCGGCTGCCGGAATTGAGGCGGATGGCGCCGGAGTTCTACGACCATCTGCGATATCATCGCTCGTGGACGAAGCTGTTTTTCACCTTCATCTTCGACAAGCGCTATACGCTCTATTCGCGGGTCGATCGCAGCGCCGCAAATAGGACGCGGCCCGCGTAACGCGCTATCCCTTGCCAACCGTCGGGCGCGCCGCCATATGGCGCGTCTTGGGCGTGCGCCGGAACTGCTCGCTCCAGCCGCCAAACAGCGTCCTTACGATCGACGGCGCGTTGGAAACGCTGAGATAGACCATGAGAGGCGGCACCGAGGCGAGCGCCACGGCATATTGAAACAGCGTGCCGCGCTTGAGCACGATGTAGGGCACGAAGGACATGCCCACGGAAACGAATAGGACGAGCGCCAGCAGGAATTCCATCATCGGCAGATAGGGATGCGGGTGAAGGCCGCGCAGCATCAGGCAAATGACGAAGGTGACGACGGCGATCGCGACGAACGGATAAAAGGCTTGCACGAGGATCAGGGCGCTCGCCGAAACTTTGCGGCGGATCGACCAATGCGAGGCCCAAACTTTCAGGAAGAGTTTGCGCGCCACTTGCACGAAACCGTTCGACCAGCGCCTTTGCTGCACGCGCCAATGCCGCACGCGCTCCGGCACAAGGCCGGGAATGGCGGGTTCCATCAGGAAGATCCCGTGCCAGTCGGCGAGCCAGGCGCGCACCGTCAGGTCGAGGTCCTCGCATAGCGAATCCCCCGACCAACCGCCGGCGTCCTCGATCGCGGCGCGGCGCCACAGCCCGCCCGTGCCGTTGAACTGAAAGAGCCAACCGGCCCGGTAACGCGTCGCCTGTTCCATGATGAAATGCGCGTCGAACATCAAACCTTGCGCGCGCGTCAGCCAGTTCGTGCGGTAGTTCATGAATTCGCAGCGCGATTGCAGAAAGCCGGCGCGCCGGTCCGCCAGAAGATACGGTACCGCGACGCGCAGCCAATTGCGCGGCGGCCGGAAATCGACGTCGAGCATGGCGACGATCGGCGCGTCGCTGGCGGCGAGACCCGCGGCCAAGGCGCCGGCCTTGAAGCCGTTGCGATTCTCACGGCGCAGATGCACGACATCGAAGCCTTCGCCGCACAACTCTCTCGCCACGTTCGCGGCGATAACGGAACTTTCGTCGGTGCTGTCGTCGAGGAGCTGGATATGCAGCCTATCTTTCGGCCAATCGAGCGCCGCCGCGCTGCTAAGCGCGTCGGCCACCATTTCCGGCTCGTTGAAGATCGGGATTTGCACGAGAACATCCGGCAGATCGCGCTCGGCGATCTTGATCGGCGGCAACGGCGTGCGCCAACGTGCGCCGCCGAGCAGCTCAAGGACGTTGATGGCAATCAGAATTAGGAAACTGCCGCCGACGAAGGCTAGACCGAGAACGGCAGTCGTCAGAATCGCGTCGAAAAGGATCCGCAATACATGGATCGTGACCAAGGCCAAATTCCCCCGTCCAGTCGCTACCACTTCAACACAAAAAGCCTCGCATTAACAAGCACAATTGCGCTCCCACGACGATCATGACGGAATTCTTTCGCGGGTTTCCGGTACGTTCACGTCAAATTGAGTAAAGAGCCGATCGACGATCCGCGGCGGCAAGATGCGGGCCACGCGCGCGACGAGATAAAGCGGCATGGGGAACGCAATTGTCGCTTTGCCGCGCGAAAGCCCACGCCGAACGATGTTCGCGGCCCGTGTAGCGTCGATTTCGAACGGTTTTGCGGCCGTGATCGATTCCTCCAACGGCGTTTTCACAAAACCGGGGATGACGAGGCTTACGACCACGCCGTGTCTTTCGAGACGGCCGCGCAGCGATTCCGCGTAGGCATGCACCGCCGCCTTGCTGGCACAATAGGCAGGCGAGAACGGCAAGCCCCGCAATCCGGCGATCGAACCGATAAAGGCAAGCTGCCCGCGGCGGCGCGCACACATCGGGCCGAGTAGCGGTTCGACGGTGTTCAGAACGCCGAACAGATTGACGGCAAGCAGCGCCCGCACGGCCTCGGGATCTTCGCTGCTGCTTTCGTTTGCCAATCCTGTCGTGATTCCGGCGTTGGCGATCGCAAGATCGAAGGGATTCGCCGCGTCTTGTGCCGCGATCCAGGCCCGCATCGAGTCTCGGTCGCGAACGTCGAGTTGCACCGTCACGGTTTCCGCGCCTCGCGCTTTGGCCGCCGCAGCGCTTTCTTCCAGTCGTTCGGCGTTGCGCCCAATCAAGGCAAGACGGATGCCCGGAGCAGCGTAAGCCAGCGCCAACGCGCGGCCGATGCCGCTCGACGCGCCGGTGATCAGAATGGTGCGCGGTTCCGGCATCTCAGCGTTTGCCAAGCGTGGCTTCGGCGATAACCGCGATCTCGCGCCGGCTATTGTGCGCCAACAGACGCAGCAGGGCGTAGGGTTCTTCGCCCGTCTCGACGACGCGTCCGGAGATCTCGATCGTCTCGCCGGCGAAGACCGGCCGCAAAAATTTCGCCGCGAGCCGCCGCAACGCCAGATCCGCGCGCCATGCATCGAGCGCCGGCTCGAACGCGCTCATCAGCAGCATGCCGTGAACGGGCGGCGCTTCGAGCCCGGCGCGGCGCGCCACCGCAGCGTCGAAGTGAACGGGATTGTCGTCGCCCGATGCTTCCGCATAGCGCCTGAGATCGGCAAGCTCGAAGCGCACGGTGCGCGGCGGGATCTTTTCGCCGGCGCGCGGCGGTTCGCCGGAACGTTCGCCGTTCATGGCGCGGCGCTCCGCTCGCACGATACGATCCGCAGGATCATTTCCATCGCAACACAGAGTTCGTCCGCATCCGTCACGATCTCGGCACGCAGATTAAGCCGCGGCGGCTTCGTTTCCCGCCACATCTCGATCCGCATGCGGTAATCGACCGCGGCCTCCAGCCGGCGGCGCACGTCGAAGCTTTGCGATTCATGGATCGGAATCCACTCCGCTTCGCCGATCATTTGCGCCGCGGCGGCGCGAATTTCGGGATGCGTCAGCCAGCGCACCGGGAAAGTGAACGGAATATGCCCGGCCCTGCCACCCGTGGCGCGGCCGAAAGCCTCGGCCGCTTCCACCTCGACACGGACCGTGAAAGGGCCGAGCAGCTGCGATTCGTTCGGATGATCGGCCGACATGGCGGAACTCAAAGGTCACCGGGCGTCTTCGGCGCGGCGCAGGACGAGGACCGCATTGATCCCTCCGAAGGCGAAAGAGTTCGACATGACGGTGCCGAGCGGCAGTTGCCGCGCTTCGTTGGGCACCGCGTCGACCGGGCATTTCTCGTCGGCGACCCGCCAATTGATTGTCGGCGGCGCAACGCCTTCCCGCAAGGCACCGAGCGTCACAACGAGTTCAAGCGCGCCGCCGGCGCCCAGCGCGTGGCCGTGAATCGGTTTGGTCGAAGAGATCGGAATTTGCGGCGCGCGCTCGCCGAATACGAGGTGAATGGCTTGCGCTTCGGTAATGTCGTTGACGGTCGTGCCGGTGCCGTGCGCGTTGATGTAGTCGATCTCCTCGGCATCGACTCCCGCGTCGGCTAAAGCGTTGCGCATGGAGGCGGCCGCCCCTTCCGCGTCGGGCCGGATCGGATCCTTGGCGTCGCTCGACGTGCCGTAGCCGGCGAGTTCGGCCAAAACGCGGGCGTTGCGCGCCTTGGCAACTTCCTCGGCCTCGAGAATGAATACGCCCGCGCCGGCGCCGAGCACCATGCCGTTGCGGTCTTTCGAGAACGGTCGGCACAAGGTCGGCGTCAGAACCCGCAGGCTCTCCCAAGCAAGCATGCCGCCGATCGTCAGGCAATCCTCGGTGCCGCCGACGATGGCGCGGTCCATCAGGCCGGCGCGGATCATCTGCGCGCCGGTACCGATCGCCTGTGTCGCCGAGGAACAGGCGCTGGCGATCGCAAAACACGGGCCGGTCGTGCCAAACCGCATGCTGATCATCGCCGCGCAGGAACTCGGAATGAGTTTGAGGATCGTAAGGGGATCGGGGCGGCCCTCGTTCACAAGGACCGTGTGATGGTTCTCTTCGGTGGTGGTAATTCCGCCAATGCCCGTGCCGACGATTGCCGCGGTGCGGGCGCCCTTCAGCGCATCGCGCGACAGACCTGCGTCGCGTGCCGCTTCATCGGCGGCGACGATAAGATAGCGGATCACCGGATCGGTGAGCGGCAGGAGTTCCGCTTCGATGTAGGCGGCGGGATCGAAATCGCGCACCTGTGCCACTTGCCGGATGCGGCCGCGCGAAGGGCGCGGGAAGACGATCTCGGAAATGCACGGCCGCCCGTCGCGCGCCGCCTGCCATAAAGCCTTCGCCCCGACGCCCGCCGCGGAGACGGCGCCCATGCCGGTGACGAAAACCTTTCGCTCGGCCATTCAGCTCGTCTTTTCTTTGTTGATGTAGACGGCCATGGCGTTGATCAGGCTTTTTACGTCCTTTGCCTCGTGAAAGGGCCCGTCCATCGGAATGTAGACGTCGAACTTCTCTTCCAGCGCCGTCAGGATCATCACGATGTCGATGGATTTCAGGCCGAGGCTTTCGATCGTCGCGTCCATTTTGATTTTATCGCGGTCAATCATGCCCTCGGAGACGATCACGTCGACGATCTGGTTGACGAGTTCGGTCTGGTCGGGAACTTGCGCTTCCACCGGTACCCCCTTACGGAAGTTTCTTAAAATAAGGAGCGGTCCAACGGCCGCTCACGGCTGAATATCACGTCGTACCGCCTCGCGCGATTCTACGTGCCGGAACCATCTGCTCAAGTCAAATCCTTCTCGGATCAGCTAATTTTTGCCGTGGCTCTCCATCTGCTGCTTCAGGACGAGCAATTTGGCGAAAGGGGAATTGGGATCCGGCTGGCGCTCGCGCGACTTCTCCGTCGAAGCCCATACCGGATTTTTGTGCTGACGTTCGCCGGACGGCAAATTCTGAGCCTTATGCCCCTCTGAACGCGACGCCTCCGAGCCGACCCGCGCGGCGGCGCTATCATCCGGCCCGTCTTCGGGTTTGCGCATCTTCTTTCGCTGCGGAGAGGCCTTCGTCGCCCCGTTTGACGTTTGCGCACGCTGTTTATGTTTCGGCCGCGGCTGACGATGCGGCCGCCATATGTCGATCGTCGATTCCGTGGGCGTCGCTTTACTTGGTTCGGGTAGCGCGCCCTCTGCCGTTGCCGCTTCGCCAGGCGGCGAAGCAGGCAAGGCCGCGGCGACCTCTGCGTGGGATGGCTCCGCCCTCGCTTCGCTCGGCGTAGTCGGCGACAATTCGGCGGGCGACGAAACTGCCGGTTCTCCCGTCGCTGCCGTCGCGGCGACGCCGATCGCCGGTCCTTTGCGACGTTCGCAGATGTAGCCGAGCCCGCGCAGGATCGACGCGAAACTCTCGCCGGCGCAGCCGGCACGCGACGTCATCGCGACAGTAACCACGAATCCGTCGCGATCGGCGGCGCCGGGCGGCGGCTCGCCCGGCGTGAAGCCAGGACGGTAGGCGATCGCCGCCCGGATCAAATAGGCGAGACGTTCGAGAATGTCGACGCGCACCGCACGTTCGCCGCAGACATGGAAGCCGGCGGCGCGATAGAAGCCCTTCGGCACATCGCTGTCGACCGCGAAAGAAGTTCGTCCGGAGGCGGCGAATTGTGGCACTTCCGCCTGACTCGCTCCCTCGACGCTGCCGTTGCGCAACGCCCAAAGCTGCGCGGCAAAGGCGCGCGGCGCCGGCCGCAGCAACACCGGAAGGTAGAGATGATACGCGCCGAAGCGCACGCCCAGCTTGCGCAACGCGGCGCGCGCTTCCTGCGGCATGTTTTTCACATCTTCCGCGACATGAGCGCGTTCGAGAACGCCGAGCGACTCGGCGATACGGAAAGCAATGCCGCGGGCGATTCCTTCGAGGCCCTCGCCCGTTTCAAGTTCGGGGAGTGGCCCCAGCAATTTCTTGACGTGCTGGGCGAGCCACAGGTCCAGCCGGTGCTGCACCATTTCCAGGAGCGGCCCGGTCAATTGTTCGTCGGCGAGAA
>JASHSB010000007.1 GCA_030036945.1 Methylovirgula sp.
TTCTGGGCCTTGGCGCCGCCGCGAGTTGCGCGCTTTTGTTTACCTTTCTCGCCATGCCCGAGACGCGCCCGGAGACCGAGTGACGACTTGTCTCAGGGCGAAACCAAGCGCGGCCGCGGCGCGGCCACCTTGATCAGGCCGCCATAGACGTCGAGGTAGTCGCGCGCCATGCGCCTTGCCGTGAAACGCTCCTCGAAGCGTTGACGAATGCGCGAACGCGACAATTGCGCAAGGCGGCGAACCGCGCTGATCGCGCTCGTCTCGTCCTCGACGATAAATCCGGTCACGCCGTCTTCCACCACTTCCGGCACCGAGCCGCGATTGAACGCGATGACCGGCGTACCGCAGGCCATCGCCTCGATCATCACCAGCCCGAACGGTTCGGGCCAGTCGATGGGCACGATCAACGCGCAGGCGCCGCTGAGAAACTCCGACTTCTTCGCATCGTCGATCTCGCCGATGTATTCGATGTCGTCGCGCGCCAGCTGCTGAAGAATGTTTTCCTCGAAGTAGTCGCGATCGACGTCGTCGATCTTGGCGGCGATCTTCAACGGCAGGCCGCAGCGCGTGGCGATGCTGATCGCCCGATCGACTCGCTTCTCCGGGGAAACGCGGCCGAGGAATGCGAGGTAACTGGGCTCGATCGGGCGCGGTGTCAGCAAATGCTCGGGCATGCCGTGATGAATCGTCCGAATCCAGCGGACATGCGGCGCGGGGCGGCGTTGCGCGTCGGAAATGGAGACCAGCGGAAGGCCGGGAAACGTGTTGAAGACCGGCTGAAGCTCGGGCAGATCGAGCCGGCCGTGCAGCGTCGTGAGGAACGCGGTGCTCTGCCGTGAAAATAGGGAAAAGGGATAATAATCGAGGTGGAAATGGATGAGATCGTATTCCGTCGCGCGGCGGAATACGTGTTCGAGCATCGCGATGTGAAGTGCGTGCGGCTCGCGGACCGAACCGTCGAGGCGCAGCGCCGTCGGCCACATCGCTTCGAGCTTTGCCGAAGTCGCAGAGTCGCCGCTGGCAAACAGCGTGACTTCGTGGCCGAGTGCAACCAGTTCTTCGGTCAGCCAGGAAATCACTCTTTCCGTGCCGCCATAGAGCCTTGGCGGAACGGCTTCGAACAGAGGCGCGACCTGAGCAATACGCATCGGAAATTTCTCCGCAACAGAGGCTACAAATGGAATCCGTTTCCGCATACGTGTAGTGCGCGATGCCGAAGGCAAGACGCGCTCCGGTTGTTGCAATTTCCGCCGCGACGCGTGAATTGCGGTAGTTGCCGCAAAGCGTCGCAGGCCCGGAGCCGAACATCATCTTGCGCGTTTTAGATGGCAGACGGTTGTGCGCCGCGGGAGAGCCATGGGTCCAGCCTTTGGAACTGGCGCGGCGACGGCGGCGTTTGCAGCGGGCTTACACGTCGACGGGGGCGCGAAACTCACGATTGTTGTCGGCAACGGGAAGGCCCAATGGATAACCTTTGCCAGTACACGCATCGTCCCATCGCATTTCTTCTCCGCTACGTTCGATCCCGACCCAGTGCACACGCGGCGATTTTGATCTGCGTGCTCGGCGCGGTCGGCTTTTCCGTCGGCACCCAATATGGAATCAAATATCTCGTCGATGCGCTCTCCAAAGGAACGTCGCCCGGCGCCGACCCATGGCCGGCCTTCGGTTTGGTCTGCGCATTCATCGTCGGCGACGGCGTTTTGTGGCGCGTCGCAGGCTGGATCGCCAGCAGTACGTTCGTGCACGTGACCGGCGATCTGCGCTGCGATCTCTTCGAGCATTTGATGGGCCATTCGCCGAGCTACTTCGCCGATCGCTTGCCGGGCATGCTGACGAGCCGCATCACGGCGACCTCGAACGCCTCCTTCACCATTGAAAATATGTTCATCTGGAACGTCTTGCCGCCATGCGTCGCGACGCTCACCGCGATCGCGCTGATCGCCACCGTGAGCAAGCCGATGGGGCTCGCGCTGTTCGTTGTCGCCCTGATCGTGATTGCCGCGATGTTCCGCGTCGCCGCGCGCGGCAAGCCGCTGCATCACGACTTTGCCGATAAAGCCGCCACGGTCGACGGCGAGATGGCCGATGTCGTCGGCAACGTGCTATTGGTCAAAGCCTTCGGAGGTCTCGACCATGAGCGCCGCCGGTTCAACGCGACCGTCGAGAGCGAAATGCGGGCGCGGCAACGCAGCCTGCGTTATCTCGAGAAGCTCAGGATCGTGCACGCCTCAATCACCGTCGCGCTGATCGTCTGCCTGCTCGGCTGGGCGATCGCTCTTTGGCAGGAGGGCGCGGTGACGACCGGCGAGGTGGTACTCGTCTGCACGCTCGGTCTTTCCGTCGTTAGCGCGACGCGCGATCTGGCTGTTGCCGTCGTCGATGTGACGCAGCATTTGGCGCGACTTTCCGAGGCGCTGGCAACGCTGCTCGTGGCGCACGAATTGTACGACCACCCGAAGGCCGCGCCGCTCGCCGGCGGCGGCCTCGGTATTGCCTTCCGAGGCGTCACCTTCGCCTATCGCAACGGTCGGCCGGTCATCAAGAATTTCAACCTGCACATCCAACCCGGCCAGCGCGTCGGCATCGTCGGGCCTTCGGGAGCCGGAAAGACGACGTTGCTTGCCTTGCTGCAGCGGCTGCATGACGCGCAGGCCGGCCATATCATCCTCGGCGGACAGGACATCACACGGATCACGCAGGAGAGCCTGCGCGCCGCGATCGCCGTGGTGCCGCAGGACATCTGTCTCTTCCACCGTTCGCTGATCGAAAATATCCGCTACAGCCGTCCGGATGCATCGGACGAGGCGGTAAGGAAAGCGGCGGCGGCCGCGCATTGTGGATTCATCAAATCGCTACCCAACGGATTCGATACCATCGTCGGCGACCGCGGCTTCAAATTATCGGGCGGACAGCGGCAACGTATCGCACTTGCCCGCGCCTTTTTGAAGGATACCCCGATCCTGCTGCTCGACGAAGCGACCTCGTCGCTCGACTACGAGGTCGAGGAGTCGATCCGTGCCGCTTCGGCACGGCTGATGGCCGGCAGGACGGTTGTCGCTATCGCGCATCGCCTCTCGACGTTGCGCAGCTTCGACCGGATTATCGTCTTGAAGGGCGGGCAGATCCTCCACGATGGTCCGCCCGGCGAACTCATCAATGCAGAGGGACGCTACAGCGAATTCATCCGCAAGGAGATGATCGGCCGCCACGCTACGGTTCCGGAAGATGTCGCGGGCTCGCCGGTTTACGCGCTCACTTTCTGAACGGTCAGCTCGTCGAAGTCGCCGAAATGTCGCCTTGACGCGACAGCACGTTGACGACGACGTCAGTTCCGGTGCGGCGCAACTCCACATCCATCTTCGCGTCCGCGATCGCCAATCCCGTAAGCCTTACCTCGCCAAGAAACTCGGGAAGCACCGGCCGATTGAAGATCACATGGCGATTCTCCGGGTCGAACCGCAGTCCCATACACGCCTGCAATAGAGCAAGCGGCGCGGTCGCCGCCCACGCATGCGGCGAACAGGCGACCGGGTAGAACGTCGGCCCTTGCGTCGGCATGCGCGAAAATCCGCAGAAGAGCTCCGGTAAGCGCCGCAAATCGATATAGTTCGACGCTTCAAACAGCCCCTTGAAGACCTGCATGACTTGGCGGCGGAATCCGTAACGCGTGAATCCCAACGCGATCAGCCCGTTGTCGTGCGGCCAGACCGAGCCGTTGTGATAGCTCATCGGATTATAGTGCGATTCGGAGCTGGCGATCGTACGGATTCCCCATCCGGAGTAGGACGCGCTGCTCATCAGCCCGTTGACCACGGATTCGGCGCGCTCCGGCAGGGTGATGCCGGCAAACAATGCGTGGCCGGCGTTCGAACTGCGTACCCGGCAAGGCCGCTTATCGCCATCGAGCGCCAGAACGTAAGTGCCGAGCGCGTCGTCCCAAAACGCCGCGTCGAAGCGGCGTTGCAACTCCTCGGCTTGGCGATCGAGCTGCACAGCGCGCTCGGGCAAATCAAGGCGCCGCGCGATCGATGCCGCTGCTCGCTTCGCGGCGAAGACGTAGCCTTGCACCTCGACGAGTGCGATCGGACCGCGCGCCAGAGAGCCGTCGGCGTGAAAGATCGAATCGTGGCTGTCTTTCCAGCCCTGATTGATCAATCCCGCTTCCGAGGCGCGGCCGTATTCGACGAATCCGTCGCGGTCGCGGTCGCCGTAGACGTCGATCCACCGCAGCGCCGCCTCGACGCTTGGCCAAAGCCGCCGCAGTATCGAGACGTCGGCGGTGCGCTCGAGATAGGCGCCGGCTAACATCACGAACAGCGGCGTCGCATCGACGCTGCCGTAATAGCGGCGAAACGGCACTTCGCCCAACGCGGCCATTTCGCCGTGCCGCGCTTCGTGCAGGATCTTGCCGGGCTCCGCGTCGGCCTTTTCGTCCTTGGCCGTCGCCTGCGTCGCGGCGAGGTGGCCGAGCACGCCGCGCGTGATGGCCGGATCGGCCCAGAGCGTCTGCATCGCGGTAATCAGCGCATCGCGTCCGAAGACGGTGCTGAACCATGGAATGCCGGCGTAGGGATAGGGTCCCTCAGGGAGATCCGTCGTCAACATGTAGAGATCGGCGATGGTGCGGCGGATCCCTTCGTTGAAGACGTCATTGGAAGTGACGATCGCCGTCGCGCGCGACGCGGAACGGCGCAAGGCGCGCCGCGATTCCCGCAGCGACGCAAAGAACTGGTTGCTTGCCGCCAAACCGCCCGGTCGCGTATTGCAGCGAATCTCGATGAAGATGACCGCCCGCTCCTGCGGCATCAGATCGAGGTCGAAAATCGCTCGATTGGCGTCGAGCTCTTTCGGTCGCGGCGCGAAGCGCAGCCGCGTTTCCCTGAGCAGACCGTCCAGTCCGGTGTAGGATATCTTTGCGGCATCCGCTTTCGTCTGGGCCGGATGAAACGTGCCGTGGCGATCGCGGCGCGAGCCGCGAACCTCGAACAGATCGGTGAAATCGGCCGCGAATTCGATCTGCAACGCAATATGTTCACGCCGCTCGCTGAAATTGCGCACCGCGATTCGTTCGAACGTCGCGCTTTTCCAAACGAACTTCACGCGCCGTAGGTGAACGAGATCGTGTTCGAGAACGAGATCTTCGGAACGATAAAGATCGGGGTTCGTCAGATCGCAGATCAGCGCCGCGTTGTCGTCGCGCATCGTCGAGCTGAGCAACATCGGCCGCATGTCGCAGATCGACAGACGCAGATGCGAAAGATGCCGGGTGTCCTGGTAGAATATTCCTTCGGGACTGCCGGGCATCGCAATGATGTCGCCGTTCGGATCGAAGAGAGCGAACGTGTCGCCGTACTTCAGGACACGCGCCGGCCGCTCCTGCAGCGACCGCGCGGCGGGAATGGAAAATTGCGGCAATGTTTGGTTGGCGAATGCCGCCGATGCGACGGCTTCCTGGTTCATGCCGGCTTCCTCTTTCGCGACGTATCCGGAAATCGCGCGGATATTCAGGCGCGAGATTTGCCTCCGGATCGATGTCCGATGTCTCCAAAGGGCCAATCGCGGACTTAGCCGTTGCTCGCGCTCGGCCGCCCGAAGCTGGCGTCGATAGCGGATATAGGCCACGCATTCAACGAAGGATCGATAGGGGCCGGATGTCGCACCGATCCTGATCTTATGGGAAGCCTTCCTTTCGGGCTTGACGCCCCCGGCGGCGCGGGCGAGGGAAATCGAGCTTCCCCCGCCCAGGCCGCCGTCATCATGTCCGAAGCCATGTTGGAAAAGCAGCGCATCGCGCGCCAGACCGCTCGCATCCTGCTCAAGGCCGCAGCGATCTCGGTCAACGCCGAGACGATCGCCGCCGAGATTGGCAACGAAAATCTCGACGTGATTGGCGGCGGCGAGACCGCCGGCATTCCGTTTGCTGCGTGGCTCGCCGATCGCCTCGATCTGCCGATGCAATATGTCCGCAAAAAACCCAAGGGCTTCGGATGCCAATCGCAGATCGAAGGGATAATTTTTGACAAAGGTCGCACCTTGCTGGTCGAAGACCTGGCGACAGACGGGCGCAGCAAGGTCAACTTCTGCGAGGCATTGTGCGCCGCCGGGCAAAGCTGCGCACACGCCTTTGTGTTCTTTTTCTACGATGTTTTTCCGCAGGCGCGCGCTGATGGCGGAAATCGGCATCTCGCTTCACTATCTCGTCACCTGGCGGGACGTGCTCGAAGTTGCGCGCCAGGATGGATCTTTCCCCCGTCGCGACTCTCACCGAGGTGGAAAAATTCCTGCGTCACCCGGCTGCCTGGTCGGCGGCGCACGGCGGCATCGCCGAATTCAAGCCAGGCTTGAGCGCTGAGATGGCGCAATTTAGCGCGGCTATCGTCAAGGTCTTGACGCAAAGCTGCGGTTGGATGGCGGTATTGCTCGACAAGATTTTGTCCGAGGGGCCATGCCAGCGCCGCCGAAAACGCTGCAGATTCGCGCATTCGGCAGTTGCGCGCGGGGCGGCTTGGCGCTTGGCGCGGCGGTCGGCATCCTCGCGCTCCTGACGTTCGGTGCCCCCAAATCCGTATTTTGGGACAGTTCGCCGGTGCCAAAACCGCAGGACTGGGCTGGACATCTCGAGCGCCCTGCCGAGCGCGCCGCGGCCGCGCCCGAACCGCTCACTTCGGCATCCTATACGACGGGATTCGACAAAGCGGCCGTGGCGCCCCTTTCGCCGGTCCGCGCGCCGTTGGTGCGCGATTCGGACGCTTGCCCGAGCGCTCTGAACTGCGCGTTCAGAACGGCGCAAGGCGCGCCGCGGCCGGCCGTCGCGCCCGCGCCGATTGCACCCGTCGTCGCGCCCGCGCCGCCGGCAAATCCGGGACCTTTCGCGGCGCTTGCTTCGCGGTTGCCCGCGCCGCAGATATTGCTGAAACCATTCGGCTTCGTCGCCGACACGTTTACCGGTCTCGTCAAGAAGCTGTGAGCTGCGGATCGGCGCCGGGGCGACCGCGCGAAAATTCGTTCGCGCGACTCATCCCGCTCGCCCTTTGTCTGCGCGCAATCGATGCGTCATTAGGCGTGGGGACGCTGCCTATTCCGAAGCCTTCATGCGGTTGTTGCGATTAAGTAGGATTACCTTCGTCTGGCGCCTTGCGCCATCAAATCGCTCATAGAGGGTCAGCGAAGGAGATTACTATGCGACCCAATATAAATTGGCACGACGCTCATCGGCACTAATTGACGTTCGGCGCGTGTCTCGCCGACCGTTTCGCGCAAGTTGTGGGCAGCTGAACGTTTATCGTCATCCAGAGCATCATTTTAGCGATTTGGGTGGCTCTCAACCTCATCGCGTTCCTGCAGCATTGGGACCCTTATCCGTTTATTCTGCTCAATCTGGTGCTTTCGTTCCAAGCCGCCTACGCAAGCCCAATTATCATGATGAGTCAGAACCGGCAGAGCGATCGCGACCGGCAACAAGCACAGCACGATTATGAAACGAATCTCGCCGCCAAGGAGGAGATCGAGGCCCTTATGAAACATCTCTCCGGCTTGGAGGCGCAGAAGATCACAAGCTCATGGAATGGGTAAGAATCCTGCTTGAGGAACGCGGCGGAGCGGAATGCGTCGCGCCGGAAACGGCGCTGTAGTCGAAACCCGCCGCCGCATATGCTGCGGCGGCGGGCGGAGTTAGAGTTCGAATCAGTTTGCGGACTGCTCTGCCTCTCGCAGCGCAGGTCGCTGCGCGAATGGATGCGGGTGATCCAGCAGATAATTGAGAAGCCGCACGCATATCCTGCGCGCGAAGCTCGGACGGAAATGGCCGGCGAACTCCCGATTGATTTCCACCGCGCGCCAATAATCCTGCTTCCATCGGCGAAAAGCCATCTGCAATTCTTGGCTTTGCGGCCGGGAGATTTGCAACGTCGCGCAGGCGCAGAACGCATCGATCCGGGCGTTCCCGCCGAAAGGATCGAAGACCACTCTATGGCCGCTCGGCATATGCCGCAGCCGCCCATTGCTTAAATCGAAATCGCCGGGGGATTCACGCAAAGCACTGATCATCGGGCTGACATCAAGGTAGGCCATCGCATTTTCTCCTTATATTTCAGGGCAGTGTCCATCGCATGGCATGGCGCGCGGCAACGGTTTGAAGATTTGCAAAATTGGTGCCGATCGAGGCGGAGAGGGTTGCCGCGCGACGCACCAAACGCCGCAGGAAAGAGAAAATTCGCGAGCGCGGAATCGGTTCCACGCCACACATTGAGGATATTGGCGCTCAACCTTTTCCGCGCGCCGACGCCGCATAACGAGGCGTGGGAGACGAGAATGGATCGCACCGGGCTTGGCGGGATTTTCCGTCGCCGTTTGGTGGCGTCGACAAGACGCTTGACCGCCATTGGCCGATCGGAATAGGTGCGCTTGCGCTACATTGGCCCCAGGGGGATCGTCGTGTCGCAAGAACCGCGTATCTGGTTGCAAGCACTGTTCGTCGCCTCACTGGCCGTCGTTCCGAAACTCGCGCACGCCGAAGTGACGGCCTTGGCTTGCACCAACCCGAGCAGCGGTACGACGTGGAACGTAAAGATCGATTTCGATCGTCACACGGTCGACTCGTTTCCCGCCAGTATCGGCGATCATTGGATCACCTGGGAAGATCCGCAGCAAAACCACATCTACGAATACGAGCGCGCCTCGGGGAACCTGACGATGCGCGGGCCGTCGAGCACCGGCGGTTACTTCCTCTACTACCGTTGCACCGCGCAGAAATAACAACGACAATAAAAAAGGGGCCGGCATGGCCGGCCCTTCAAGTTGGCTGCTTCTTGGAGCGTTATTCCGCCGGCGCTCCCGGAGCGACGCGTTGTCCGTCGCCATCGAGCGCATAGGCTTCCTCGCCGTGCACCGCGTCGTCGCCGATCTGGAGCATCGACTCGGGCATGCGCAGCGAAACGAAGATCGAGATGATCTTCATGATAATGAACGTGCCGATCACGTTGAACACGATGATGAAGGCGCCCGCGTAGCACTGCAGCAGAAGTTGGTGCAGGCCGCCGGTAACCGAGACACCCGGCGCGTCCTTGTCCGTGCCGATATAGACGAGCATGTTGGGATCGGCGAGGACGCCGACCAGCAAGCCGCCCATGAGACCCGCCACGCCATGTGTCGAGAACACGCCCAAAGTATCGTCGACCTTGCTCATAAGTTTGGTCTTCTGCAGCTTGTTCAAGGCGAGCCAGGGAATGATACCGGCGCAGACGCCGATGATGATCGCCCCGTAGCCGTTGACATAACCGGCGCCGGGAGTGATCGCCACCAGTCCGGCGATCATGCCGTTGATCGCGCCGACGACCGACGGTTTACCGTAGGCGAGCGAGTCGATGAGGATCCAAACCAACAGTGCCGCCGCGGTGGCGATGTTGGTGTTGAGAACCGCGGCAGCGGCATCGGCGTTGGCGAAGTAGGGATCGCCGCCGTTGAAGCCGTTCCAGCCGAGCCACAGGATGCCGGCACCGACTAAGGCCATCAGCAGACTGTTGGGTGGAAAATGATCGAGATCACGCTGCAGACGCGGACCGACCATCGCGGCGGCGACGAAGCCCGAGGTCGCGGCGGCGAGATGGATGACGAAGCCGCCCGAGAAGTCCACCGCGCCGAGAGCCGAGAGCCAGCCGCCGCCCCATATGCTGAAACAGCCGACTGTATAGATAAAGGTCATCCAGAGAGGGACGAAGATAACCCAAGCCTTAAAGCTCATGCGACCAAGCAGCGAGCCGCCGAGGATGATGACGGTGATGGCGGCGAAGACAAACTGGAAGTAGGTCATCGTGGCCATCGGGAAGGCCAAAGGCGGCATGCCCGCCGCTGCGGCCGGAACGTTCGCCTGCCCCGTCTCGAACAGAGCGGCCGTCGCCGGTCCCGGCATCCCTAAGAATGGGAACCATTGCGTTCCGAAGGCCATGTTGTAGGCCCACAGCACCCAGACGATCATCACCGCCGCGAAGGCGTAAATGGCCATGAAGGCCGAATTGATCGCCCATTTCTTTTTGACGAGGCCGCCATAAAGCACCACCAGGCCCGGAACACTTTGCAGGGCGACGAACGTTGCCGCGGCGAGCTGCCAAGCGTTGGACCCAGTGTCCAACCATTTTGGTGACGGGATTAACATCTGCAAACCTCCCCCATTAGAACCAACCGCCGTCCGGCCAAGTCCCGGACAACGGGGCCAAAACCGTCCGTTGTGCGGTTAAGCAAATTCCATACTAGGAGCGGGCCAGGCCCGACACATTTTGGCCGGACCAGAAGATCGCTCGCTTACGGGAATGGTTTTGCCCGGAAGCGAAATATCTGGCGCGGTGCACCGCACAAATTTTGGGCAATGTTCCGCGTCTTAGGCAGGTTGCTGCTTCTGAAAGATGCGTAGGCTTCGTGGCGCTCCGTTGGAGGAATTGCTTTTCGGGATCGATCCGGATTGCCTTCTCCTCGTTCATGCGGCGGACGCCAAAGCGGCGTTCTGGGCCATGGAAGAGGCGCTGAAATGCCGCGCGCCGGGCGCCGTGATCGGCGAGATCTTCTCGGCGAAATTTTATGATCTCGCCGCTTCGCGCCGCCTCGTTCTGGCGGCACAGAAGAATGCAGTCCCGGCGCTTCTTTTCTTGGCGGGCATCGCCGGCACCGATGCTTTGTCAAGCG
>JASHSB010000078.1 GCA_030036945.1 Methylovirgula sp.
AAGATCGTGACGAGATCGCCGTTGCTCTTGGCCTTCAACTGCTGCGTGCCCTGGTAATCGATGTCGAAGAGCACGTCGCGGCCTCGGGCGAGCGTCCGTTCGACCGGCTCGCGCGGCGTCCCGTAGAAATTGCCGTGCACCTCGGCCCATTCGAGCAATTCGCCGTTGTCGCGCATCGCTTCGAACTGCTTCTTGGAAATGAACGAATAGTGGATTCCGTCGACCTCGCTCGAACGGCGCGGCCGCGTCGTAACCGAGATCGACAACGTGAGATCGAGTTCGGTCTTTTGCAGCAGCATGCGCGTCAGGCTCGTCTTGCCGGCCCCGGAGGGCGACGACAGGATCAGCATCAGGCCGCGACGGCCCAGTTCCTCCCTGAATTCCCCTTGCTGCGCCATGGCCGTCATTCGATGTTCTGTACCTGCTCGCGCAGCTGCTCGATTTCGACGCGCAGCTCGATCCCGAGCGCCGTCAACGCGGTATCGTTCGACTTCGCACAGAGCGTATTGGCTTCGCGGCCAAGCTCCTGGGCGAGAAAATCGAGACGCCGCCCAATCGGACCGCCGCGCCGCAGAAGTTCGTTTATCGCGTCGATATGCGCGGCGAGCCGGTCGAGCTCTTCGCGCACGTCGGCCTTGGCGGCGATGAGCAACGCTTCCTGATAGAGTCTCGCTTCGTCGAAATTGGAATTGCCGGCAATCAAGGCGATCGCTTGCTTGAGCTGCGCGCGGATTGCGTCGGGCTGGCGGCCCGGCGATTCGTCGGCGGCGCGGCGCAAAGCGCCGATTTTGGCAAGCCGCGCGGCGACGATCTCGGCGAGCGCCGCGCCTTCGTTCTGCCGCATCGCGACGAGCGCCGCGACTGCTTGGTCGAGCCCGGCAAGCGCCGCTTCCTGCATTTGCGCCAACTCGGCCGCGTCGTCCGTCTCGCGGATTTCGACCATGCCGCGCACCGCCAGCAGCCCGTCGAGCGACGCCGGCCGCAACGTCGGCGCGGTTTCTATGCTGGCCAGCGCCGTCGCGAGCCGCAGCAGCAGCGCTTCGTTGAGGCGCACCTCCGGAACGGTCACTTCGCGCTGCGCCGTCAACGTGGCATAGCAAGTGCCGCGGCTGAGGCTCTTGCCCAGCCGGCCACGCACTTGCGTCTCGATCGCGTCGAATCCCGGCGGCAGCCGCAGCCGCAGATCGAGTCCCTTGGCGTTGACTGACTTGATCTCCCAGGCCCAGCGGAATCCCGCGCTGACCCCCGCGACGCGTGCAAAGCCGGTCATGCTGGCGATCGTCATCGGAACCCTGCTGTTGCCGGAATCGCGGCACGCCCCGCAACGGCTTTACATGCAACCGCCCGCAACATCATTTCACGTCCGCCGGCACGTCCTTGGCGTAATTGAGGTCATAGGTCGTATTGAGGAGCGGATCGAGCGCGGTTCCTTGGGAAACATCGACGACGCTCGGCCCGTTGCCCTGCTTCTTCCCGGTAGCATCCGGAGCCTGCGGCGGGGGGACTAGGTCGGCGCCCTGCGGCGCGGCGGCCGTTGCCTGCGGCGGCGCGGAACCCGGCGCGTTGCTTTGATCGACCGGCCCATCGAGAAGATTGGCGGCGCCTCGGGGCGATCCGACGCCGCGTACCGAAATGCCGAGATCGTCGAGGTTCGGCCCTACCGCGATCGCCGATTGCGCTTGGGATGCCGCGACGGAATCTGCCGCCGAGCCCCCCGCGGCCGCGGCGCTCGGCATCTTCGGCGCGACCGCCGCCATCGCCGCGGCGGCCGAACCGATCCCGAGCAGCGGCGGCAAACTTTCGCCCGGCGCCGGCAACGCGCCGTACACCGCTCCGCCGTTTTCGCCGCGCTGGTCCGGACGCGGCGGCGGCTGCGGAATATACTTGTCGACGGCGGATTTGTCCTTCTCCATCTGCCGCCAACGCGCCACGTTGCGCTGATGCTCGTCCAGCGTTTCGGAGAAGACGTGACCGCCGGTTCCGTCCGCGACGAAATAGAGATCCTGGGATTGCGCCGGGTTGGCGACCGCTTCAAGCGAGGCTCGGCCGGGATTGGTGATCGGCCCGGGCGGCAGGCCGTCGATCAGATAGGTGTTGTAGGGCGAGGCCGCTTCGACTTCCGATTTCTGGATTGGATGCCCGAGCGTCCCCTTGCCGCCGACTAACCCATAGACAATGGTCGGATCGGATTGCAGGCGCATTCGTTTCTGTAGCCGATTGAGGAAGACGGCGGCGACGTGCGGCCGTTCCTCCGTCTTGCCGGTTTCCTTCTCGACGATCGATGCCAAGGTCACGAGTTCATAGGGCGAATGCAGCCGAAGATTGCTCGCCCTGCGCGCCCAGATCTGCTCGACGAGCCGCTTCTGGTCCTCCTGCATGCGCCGGAGGAGATCGGCGCGCGCCATGCCGCGCGGAACCTTATACGTCTCCGGCAGAAGCGTGCCCTCTTTGGGAATTTCGCGAACGTCGCCCATGAGAAGGTCGTTGTCGCGCAAACGATCGACAATCTGTTCGCTCGTCAGGCCTTCGGGAATTGTCACGGAGTGGAGGATCTGTTTGCCGTTGACGAGCGTGTCGATCACGTCGCGCATGCTGGCGCTTTGCCGAAACAGATATTCCCCCGCCTTGACGCGCGAACGATCGCCTTCGATCACCAACGCCAGATTGAAGATCAACGGACTGCCGATCACCTGTTCTTGCTGGAGCATGCCGATAATGTCTGGCAGATCCGTGCCCGGGGCTATGAAAAGCACCTTGTCAGCGGGAAGCGGCCCCGGCTCTTGCAGACGATGCGCGCCCCATACGACGCCGAACAGGCCGGCGACCGCGGCGATCAGCAGAAACGACAACAGGCCGGAAAGCGCCGAGAGCGCCGGGCGGCGACGGCGCGGCGTGGGAGGCGGCGGCGGCGTTTCGGGCTGCAGCGCCTCGTTTGGACTTTGCAGTTTCGGGCGGCGGCTGAAAAAACGCGCCGGCTCCGGCGTTTCCGGTCCCGTCGCGCGTTCTTCTTTCTGAATCAGACCTCCCATGACCTCACCGTGCCGGCGCTTTCAAAGGCAAGCGATCTTGTACACGAAACCGCGGCACGGCAAAATCGCGGCGTTCGCCGGCCACCCGCAATTTCGTACGCGCCGGGAGCTTGCGCGCGAATTCTGGCCCGAGCGTGACCCCCCATTCAATCCGGTGCCCGCAAGACGAGACAGGCGTTCGTCCCGCCGAAACCGAAGGAATTCGACAGCGCGAACGCAACCTGCCGCTTGCGGGCCTTGTGCGGGACGAGGTCGATGGGTGTCGCCGTCGAGGGATGGTCGAGATTGAGGGTGGGCGGCACGACCTGATCGCGAATCGCCAGCGTGCAGAAGATCGCTTCGACCGCGCCCGCCGCGCCGAGCAAATGGCCGATGGCCGATTTCGTCGAGGACATCGAGAGCCGCTCGGCGTCTTTGTCGCCGAACAGCCGTTGCACCGCGGCGAGTTCGATCTCGTCGCCGGGCGGCGTCGAAGTGCCGTGCGCATTGATGTAATCGATGTCCCGCGGCGCGATGCCGGCCCGCTTCACGGCAGCCTGCATGGCGCGGAAGGCGCCGTCGCCGCTGCTCTCCGGAGCGGTGATGTGAAAGGCGTCCCCGGACATGCCGTAGCCCACGACCTCGGCATAGATCTTGGCGCCACGCGCCTTGGCGCCCTCGTGGGATTCGAGAACGACGCAGCCGGCGCCGTCGCCCATTACGAAGCCGTCGCGGTCCTTGTCGTAGGGCCGCGAGGCTTGTTTCGGCCGGTCGTTGAAGCCCGTCGACAAGGCGCGGCAGGCGGCGAATCCGGCGATGCCTATACGATTGACCGCCGATTCGGCGCCACCCGCCACCATCACGTCGGCGTCTTCGAGCGCAATGAGACGCGCCGCGTCGCCGATGGCGTGCGTGCCCGTCGAGCACGCCGTCGCCACCGCGTGATTCGGACCCTTCAGGCCGTGGATAATCGAGACGTAGCCGCTCGGAAGATTGATGAGCCGTCCCGTGATGAAGAAGGGCGAAACGCGCCGCGGGCCTTTTTCGTGCAACGTTACCGCGGTTTCGGAGATGCCGCCGAGTCCGCCGACGCCCGAGCCGATGAGTACGCCGGTTCTAATTCGCTCCTCTTCGGTACGCGGATGCCAGCCGGCATCGTCGAGCGCCTGCGTCGCCGCGGCGACTGCATAGATGATGTAATCGTCGACTTTGCGCTGATCTTTCGGGTCCATCCACCGATCGGGATTGAACGTCGCGTTCGACCCGTCGCCGCGCGGTACTTGCATGGCGATCTTGCAGGCGAGATCGGACGTATCGAATCCCTGGATCGGGCCCGCCCCGCTGCGGCCGGCGAGCAGCCGCTCCCATGTCGCTTCGACGCCGCAGGCCAGCGGCGAGACCATGCCAAGACCGGTGATCACCACCCTGCGCATCGAACGACCCGTTTACCCCCGCGGAGCCGATCTATTCCACCCCCGATCGCGGCCTACAATCCGCGGCGCCGCTTCGAGAAAAATGGAACGCGATTGCGCGGAGAAGCGAGCGCTATCGACCACAAGGCAGTTTTGCATGCGTCGCGGCCCCGCTACTTCCGGAAAAATCGGATCAGCTTGCCGTCGCTTTGTCGAGAAACCGGATCGCGTCGCCCACGGTCACGATCGATTCCGCCGCGTCGTCAGGGATCTCGACGCCGAACTCTTCTTCGAATGCCATCACGAGTTCGACCGTATCGAGCGAATCGGCCCCCAAATCCTCGATGAAATTGGCGTCATCGGTGACTTTGTCGGCGTCGACGCCGAGATGCTCGATGACAATTTTCTTCACGCGCTCGGCGACATCGCTCATGGTCGTTTGATCCTCGTCCTTATCCGTTCTGGCGCTAGCTTATATCCCGAGCGCGTGCAAGTGCGGCCCTCGACGGCAATCCCTGCGAAGCGCACCGAGCCCTCGATGATCTGATTTTGAATCCTTTTGCGGCAAACGCGCAAAGCCGCGCCGCCCTCCCCGAGGATGGACCCGCCGCCAACTGAGGGGCGTGGTAACATACTTCAAACGCGTTGGCGAGTACCCGCAACGCAACCGTGCATCGTGTGTTAGCCGGTTCAAATCATTGCCATTCCGCCATTCACGTGCAGGCATTGGCCTGTGACGTAAGCGGCCTCGGGGCTGGCCAGATAAACGACCGCCGCGGCGACGTCCTCGGGCGTGCCGAGCCGTCCCATCGGCACCCTGGCGAGCAGCGCTGATCTTTGCCGCTCGTCGAGCGCCGCCGTCATCACGCTGTCGATTACCCCCGGCGCCACGCAGTTCACGGTCACGTTGCGGGCCGCGACTTCCGCCGCCAGACTTTTGCACATGCCGATCATCCCGGCCTTGGCCGCCGCATAATTGCTCTGCCCCGCGTTGCCGACCACGCCGACAATCGAAGTAATTCCGATGATTCTCCCGAACCTGCGCTTGACCATTCCTTTGAGCGCGGCGCGCGCCAGGCGAAAGCTGGCGGTGAGATTGACGGCGATCACCAGGTCCCATTCCTCGTCCTTCATCCGCAACGCCAGATTGTCGCGCGTGAGCCCGGCGTTGTTGATGAGAATATCGAGCGAACCCATGACCGCTTCCGCCGCCGGCGCCAACTCTTCGACGGCGCCCGGATCAGCCAGGTCGCAAGGCAGTACGTGCACGTTGTCGCGCAATTCGGCGGCGAGCGCGCCGAGCGCCTCTTTGCGTGTTCCGGAAAGCGCCACGCTTGCGCCGCCCCGGTGCAGCGCGCGGGCGATCGCCCGGCCGATGTCGCCGCTGGCGCCGGTGACGAGCGCCGTTCTGCCGGAAAGTTCGAGCATCCTTGCCTCGTTCGTTCAACAGCCGGCCTTGTAGGCCATAACCTCGTCCGGCGTTCCCACGGCGATGCCGGTTGCTTTCTCAACGATGCGTTTCAGGAGGCCGGTCAAGACTTTTCCCGATCCGAGCTCGACGAATTCCGAAACGCCGCGCTCGGCCATGAAGGCGACGCTTTCGCGCCAGCGGACCGTGTCGGTTATTTGCTCGACGAGCCGCTCGCGGATCGCAAGCGGGTCTTCGACCGGCACAGCAAGCACGTTGGCGACCACCGGCACCTTCGGCCTTTGGATCTCGACGTCCCGCAAAGCTTCCGCCATGGCTTTCGCGGCGGGCGCCATCAGCGCGCAATGGAACGGCGCCGAAACCGCCAATGGTATCGCCCGGCGCACGCCCTTGGCTTTGGCAAGTTCGATCGCGCAATCGACGGCCGGCTTGGCGCCGGAGATGACGATTTGGCCGCCGCCGTTGTCGTTGGCGACCGCACAAATCGTCTGCGTTTGCTGCTGCGCCTCGGCGGCGATCGCGGCGCCTACTTCGCAGTCGAGCCCGATCAACGCCGCCATCATGCCCTTGCCGACCGGCACGGCGCGCTGCATCGCTTCGCCCCGACGGCGCAGAAGCCGTGCCGCATCGGCGATCGTCAACGACCCCGCTGCGGCAAGCGCCGAATATTCGCCGAGCGAATGGCCGGCGACGAAGGCCGCATCGCGGCGCAAGTCCAGGCCGCTTTCCGTTTCCAGCGCGCGCAACGCCGCGAGGCTCACGGCCATCAGCGCCGGCTGCGCATTGGCGGTCAAGGTAAGCTCCGCTTCCGGCCCTTCGAACATCAGCGTCGAAAGCCTTTGCCGCAGCGCTTCGTCGACTTCTTCGAACACGGCGCGCGCCGCGGCGAACGCTTCGGCCAAGCCTTTGCCCATGCCGACGACCTGCGATCCCTGCCCCGGAAAAACAAACGCCTTCGCCATGTCCCGCCTTCGCGACCGGCAATTCGGATTGGTGCGAGTGGCATCGCGGCGGCCGATCTGTCAAGCGGCCCGTAGTTTGCTTCGAACCTACGATTTCGATTGCCTTGACGCTAAGTCCTCAGGCACGATTGAAAACGTCGGACGGCGGAGCATTGCCGAGCATGGACATTCCGGGAAAGGCCTGCGGGGCGTGCAGCATGTGCTGCAAAGTGCTCGAAATCGAAGAATTGGAAAAGCCCGCGGGACCTGCCTGCAAGAATTGCATCGCGGGTGGCGGCTGCCGGATCTATGCGCAGCGGCCCGACGTTTGCCGCGAATTCGAGTGTCTCTGGAAGAACGATCGCGCTATGGGCGCGAAGTTGCGGCCCGACCGCGTCGGGACCATTCTGATGGAAGACGACGAATGCAATGAATACCGCGCCGTCTGCGATCCCGATAAACCGCTCGCTTGGCGCACGCCGCTGGTTTTCCGGCATCTTGTCTCCGTGGCCAAGAGCGGCCGCGTCGTGGTCGCCAAAGCGGGGTTGAAAACCTGGCGCATCCATGCCAGTGGCGAATGGGGGCCCTATGTCTGACGTGCATAAACGACGGATCCGTGCCGAGCATAATTGTACCCAGAATGGAGGCTAAGCGCGCGGCCGCATCAGGAGGAGAACGTCCATGAACCAGGTATCGAAACTTGTTCTTGTTGCAATCGTCGGCGGCTTAAGCTTGAGTGGACCGGCATTGGCGCAGAACGCGCCGGCCACCACCTCCGCTCCGGCCGCGAAGGCGCATTCCCCGCAATCGATCGAATGTTCCAAGGAAGCCGATGCCAAAGGCCTGCACGGCGCCGAACGCAAGAAGTTCCGCAAGGCCTGCATGAAAGGCGGCGGCGGTATGAAAGGCGGTACGGGCAAAGAG
>JASHSB010000079.1 GCA_030036945.1 Methylovirgula sp.
GAGCCATCGAACATCAGCCCTTCCGAAAACGCCTCCGCGTCGATAATCCCCGCGTCAAACGTCACATGCTGCCACTTGCCGCGCGGGTCCGTGAACCGTAAGTCCACAAACTTCACGTCCTTGTCCTTGATCCCCTTCAGCACTTCTTCCGCAGTCTTCATGTCTCGCCCTCAACTCATGCTGGAATACACACATCCGGCGGATTGCTTAGAAGTGAGAAGAACGAACGCAAGTCCCAAACCCCTATCCCCTTGCGGCGGGAGCCGCAGACAGGGATGGGATCGCCGCCTGCCAGGCCAGTTCGATGCGCCGGCTGTGCCCAAGACTGAATATCAAGGCGCGTGCCAAGCGCGCGAATCGGGCCAACGCCTTGGCAAACCACGGATTTAAGGCCAGTCCTCGGTTTACCTCCCGCCCCCGGCCCCCTAGCCGCCCAGAAATTGGGCAAAATCAACATTCGTTGCCGTATCAGCGAGCAAATTCTACTATGCTATAAGGCATGACTTCTTCATTCCGCGGCTTTATCGGCCGGCGGGATCAAAAGATCGTCTTCCGCCTCACCCGCCGCCGCGAAATCCATATTTTCAATGCGATCGCCGCGTTTGCCGATCTTTTCGGCGGAGACGGTAAGCATGCCGAGGTCCTCCTGGGCCTGTCCGAAATGCCCCGCGAGCTTCCCGACCCGCTCGCGCAAGCGTGCGACGTCTTCGACGAGGCGGCGTACTTCCGCCTGGATCGCATGCGCCTGCTCGCGCACCCGCGCGTCGTGCACGATCGCTTGCAGGACCTGCACGGCCATCACCAGAAGCGACGGGGAGACGATGATGATCCGGCTGCGATGCGCTTTCTGGACGATGTCCTCGAAATGCTCGGCCAGATCGCCGTAGAGCGATTCGGAAGGCACGAAGAGAATTGCAATGTCCTGCGTTTCGCCGGGCACGAAATAGCGCTCTTCGATGTCGCGGATGTGTTTGCCGACATCCCTGCGCACTCGCGCCGCCGCTTGCTTTTGGGCCTCTTCGCCCGCCGCTTCCTTCAACGCGACGAAGGCTTCGAGCGGAAACTTCGCATCGATGACCAACAGCCGCTCGTCGTCGGGCAGATGCAGCACGCAATCGGGCCGGCAGCGATTGGAGAGCGTATGCTGGAACGCGTAGGCGGATGCCGGTAATGCGTCGCGGATGATCGCTTCCATGCGGCCCTGGCCGAAGGCACCGCGCGCCTGTTTGTTGGCGAGGACTTCCTTGAGCCCGATCACTTCGGCCGTGAGATCAGTGAGCCGCGTCTGCGCGGCATCGATGACCGCGAGCCGCTCGTTAAGCTTGGCGAGGCTTTCGCCGGCGGCGCGGCCTTGCTCTGCTAGACCCTGTCCGACCCGGGTACCGACCGCATCGAGCCGTTCGGACACGAGCTTGGCGAGATCCGCCTGGCGGGCGCTGAGCAGCTCGCCCATGCCGCGGACGCGGCCGGCGAGTTCCGCGTTGGCGTGTAGGAGTTCGGCGATTTCGGCGCGGAAATCGCGTTTTGCCGCGCCCGAGCGGCGCGCCCATGCCGCCCCAAAACCGGCGGCCAAGATCAGCAGGAGAAGCAGCCCGAGAGATAGACCGAGCGGTGCGGCCGCCGCCAAGGACAAAGGATGATCCATGGGCCTCTCTTTATCCGATTCGAGCGCCGTTTGGAACGAAGGCGGAACGCGGCGGCCGGGCCAAACGACCTCAAAATGTGCGCCTTGGGAGGCCGCACCAGCTCGAAAACATGCTTCTTGGTGCCGACAAATTGTGCAACGTTACGCGTCGCTAACCAAATCGGACCTAAGGTGAACGATCATCGGTCCGATATTCCCATGGATTCTAGAATTAACCTCGCCGACCTATGCCGATTCTACGAAATCGACGCGCCGACGATTGCTCTTTTGCAGGAGCATAAGAGCTTCCTTTTTAAGGAATTCGTTGCCGCTCTCGATGCGTTCTACGTCCAGCACGATCTGCTCGCCGCTGCGGATTCCCCTTACAAAAACAAGGGAAACGTCGCTTATTCGAGGGATTGCAACTGTCGCCACTGGCACATCATGATGGAAGGCCGCTTCGACGCGGAATACGAAAAATCGGTCGATGTGCTCCACAGCATGCGCAGCGAAATCAGCTTCGATCCGCGCTGTAGCACCAGCGGCTACAACTTTGTCCTCGCACGGGTCCTCGAAGGAATAGCACTGCGCCTGCCGGCCAACATGCTCGGAGTTCGATCGAAGCGGCGCCGCGCCGCACTGCAGTCCGCCTACATGCGCGTCGCCATGCTCGACATGTCCTACGTCGTCGACATTTACATGCGCGGCGCGATCGCCGAGCGCCAGCGCACGCTGAGCCGTTTGGCGGAATCGTTCGAGACGGCGGTGGCCGGGATCGCCAGCGGCGTAGCCGCCGCCGCCGAAAACTTGCGCAACACCGCCGATGCGCTGACTCACTCCGCCGATTCGACCAATTTGCAATCTATGGCGGCCGTGACCGCGTCGAAAGAAGCAGCCGCGAGCGTCGAGGCGGCCGCGGTCGCAACCGGCTATCTTTCGCATGCGATCGGTCAAATCAGCGCGCAGGTTCACGAATCGAACCAGATCGCCGGACGCGCCGCGGGCGAAGCTGATCGGACCCAGGACGCGGTGCACAGTCTCAGCGAAGCCGCCGACCGCATCGGCGGGATCATCGACCTCATCAGCAACATCGCCGGGCAGACGAACATGCTGGCGCTCAACGCGACCATCGAGGCGGCGCGCGCCGGCGAGGCGGGCCGCGGGTTTGCCATCGTCGCCCAAGAGGTAAAGGGTCTCGCCCATGCCACTTCCAAGGCCACTTCCGAGATCGGCGCGCACGTCGACGGCATCCAAGCCGCCACGCAACACGTGGCCTCGTTCATCACCTCGGTCGCCAAGTCCACCCAGCAGGTGAGCGCGATCGCGATCGCCGCCGAAACCGCCGTGGCCGAGCAGGACGCGGTGACGCAGGAAATCGCCCGCCGCGTCGAGGAGGCGGCGCGCGGTACCCATGCCGTGACGTCGAACATCGTTGGAGTGACGGAGACCGCGGCGAATTCCAGTGCCGCCGCCAAAGAACTCTTGAAGTCAGCGACCGACCTTACCCGCCAATCCGAGATTCTTTCCAAGCAGGTCGAGGATTTTCTGCGCACCGTGCGCGCCGCCTAAGCGCCCGCATCCGAAAATTGACCTCGCGCGCCGCGGTGCCTATGTCATAACACCCATCGACGAGCGCGCCATGGCCCTTCGAAAGATCATCACCCTGCCGGACAAGCGACTTCGCCAGCGGGCCGAGCCCGTCGCCCAAGTCGACGACGAGGTGCGCGCGCTCATGGACGATCTGCTCGAGACCATGTACGCGGCGCCGGGCATCGGGCTCGCTGCGACGCAGATCGCCGTCCCGAAGCGGGTAATGGTGCTCGACGTCGCCAAACGCGAGGACGAGAAAGCCAGCCCGAACCCGATGGTCTTCGTCAACCCGGAGGTCCTGTGGTCCTCCGAAGAGACGCAAGCGCGCGAGGAAGGCTGCTTGTCGATTCCGGAAGCCTTCGGAGAGGTGCTGCGCCCGGTCCGCGTGCATGTCGGCTTTTTGAACCGCGAGGGCAAGCGCCGCGAGATGGAAGCGGAAGGCATTCTGGCGCGCTGCTTTCAACACGAGCTCGACCATCTGAACGGTGTTCTGTTCATCGATCATATCTCTCGCTTGAAGCGCGACCGCATCTTGAAGAAGTTCAACAAGGCGGGGAAGCGCGAGAACGAAGAGCGCAAGCCCGGCCGGCACGACGCCGAAACCGAGCGCGCCTGACTTCGCGAGCTGCAAGGACGGCCTCGGTGCGCATCGTCTTCATGGGTACGCCCGAGTTTGCCATGCCGACCCTCATCGAGATCGTCCAGCAGGGCCACGAAGTGGTCGCCGTCTATACGCGCGCTGCGAAACCGGCCGGACGGCGCGGGCTTGCGACCTTGCCGTCCCCCGTGCAGGTCGCCGCCGAGCGCCTAGGGTTGCCGGTGCTGACGCCGCAGAGTTTGAAGTCCAAGGCGGAGGCGGAGAGGTTCGCGGCGCATTGCGCCGATGTCGCCGTCGTCGTCGCCTATGGGCTGCTGTTGCCCAAAGCCGTTCTCGAAGCGCCGGCGCGGGGTTGTCTTAATCTTCACGCCTCGGTGCTGCCGCGTTGGCGCGGGGCGGCGCCGATCGAGCGCGCCATCATGGCCGGCGATCGGCAGACCGGCGTCAGCGTGATGCGCATGAAGGAAAGCCTCGATACCGGCCCCGTTGCGTTGGCCGAGCGCATTGCGATCGGACCCGATGACACCGCTGCGGAAATACGCGCGCGTCTCGCGGAGCTTGGCGCCGCGCTCATGACGCGCGCGCTCGCCGCCATGGCGAAGGGAACCATCGCCTTCACGCCGCAAGGCGAAGAAGGCGCGAGCTACGCGCGGAAAATTACCAAGCCGGAGACTCGCATCGACTGGTCGAAAAGCGCCAATGAGCTGCATAACTTAGTGCGGGCGCTCTCGCCCCATCCCGGTGCGTTCTTCGACGCCGATCTCGGCAAAGGCCCGGAGCGCATTAAAGTCCTGCGCAGCCGGCCGGTGACCGGCGCCGCAGCGCCGGGCCGCGTGCTCGATCGGCTCACGGTCGCCTGCGGCGTCGACGCGCTGCAGCTCCTCGAAATCCAGCGCGCCGGCAAAACGCCGATGTCAGCGGAAGAATTTCTGCGCGGCGCGCGCGTTGCGGCGGGTGCCCTGTTTCCCGTTGTTGGCTGATGCCCCGCTACAAGCTCACCATCGAATATGACGGCACCGGGTTCGTCGGCTGGCAAAGGCAGGCCAATGGCCCGTCGATCCAGGAGACGATCGAGACGGCGCTTGCGTCTCTCTGCGGCGGAGAGATCGTCATCCGCGGCGCCGGACGCACCGATGCCGGCGTGCACGCGCTGGGCCAAGTGGCGCATGCCGATCTTGACCGCGATTGGCGGGGTGACGTCTTGCGTGACGCGCTCAACGCGCATCTGTGGCCGCACCGGATCGCGATTTTGCATGCCGAGCGGACGGCAGATGATTTCGACGCGCGGTTCTCCGCCGTACGCCGCCATTATCTATACCGGATCGTCAACCGCCGCGCGCCGCTGACGCTGAAAGCGCAACGCGCTTGGCTGGTCAAACGCCGGCTCGACGCCGACGCCATGCACGACGCCGCGCAGGCGCTGATCGGCAAACACGATTTCTCGACTTTCCGCGATGCCGAATGCCAAGCCGCTTGTCCAGTTCGGACGCTCGATCGGCTCGACGTCGTCAAAACCGGCGATACGATCGAAATCCATGCCAGCGCCCGTTCTTTCCTTCACCATCAAGTGCGCTCCATGGTCGGCTCGCTCGAACATGTTGGGAGCGGCAAATGGAGCCGAGCGAACCTGCGGGCGGCTCTCGAAGCGCGCGACCACGCCCGCTGCGGCGTGGTCGCGCCCGCCGCTGGGCTCTACCTGGTCGGGGTTGATTATGGGGAATCGGTAACGGAGCCGGACTGCCGTTAACCTTCGCTCGTGATGTAAGCCGTCTTGCCGGAAAATAGGTTTGATTCTCTGAACAAAGCCGGAGACAAGCGCACCGCCCATGCTATAAACGCCCTACAAGCAAGAAACGGGCCGCGGTTTACACCGCAGCCGGAGTCGGGGTCGTAAGCAGCGTAATGGCGCTCACCACGAAGCTTCTCCTGCGCCAGGGCCAAGCCCTGGTGATGACGCCGCAGCTCCTGCAGGCGATCAAGCTTCTCCAATTCTCCAACGTGGAACTCGCCGCCTTTGTCCAGGAGGAGCTTGAACGAAATCCGCTTCTCGAACGCGCCGAGGACGGGCCGGACGGCGAGGAGGTGCCGCCTATAGCGGCAGAGGCAGACGGCGAGACAAGTGAGGCATTTGCGGCCGATTTCAACGATACCAGTGATATCGAATGGAGTTCGGAATCCTTGGCGACCGACCGCGGCGCGCTCGAGGCCAGCCTCGGCACGGAGCTTACCAACACGTTCGACGACGGGACGCCGCCAACGCCGCGCGAACCCCGGGAATTCGCGGAAGGCACCGGCCTTTCGGCAAACTCATGGTCGGGCGGCCCCTCGCCTTCGCAGAACACCGCCGAGCAAGCCAATCTCGAAGCCTACGTCGCCGCCGAAGTCAGCCTTCGGGACCACCTCGTCGCCCAACTGCGGCTGGCGACCGCCGACCCCGTCGACCGGCTGATCGGACAAAGCATCATCGATTTGATCGACGAGACGGGCTATTTCACCGATACCGCGGCGGAAACGGCCGCCCGGCTCGGCGCGCCGATCGAGCGGACGGAAAAAGTGCTCGGGCTCATCCAAACTTTCGAGCCTTGCGGCGTCGGTGCGCGCAATCTCGCCGAATGCATCGCCATCCAGCTGCGCGAAAAGGATCGTTTCGATCCCGCGATGCAGACGCTCGTCGCGCATCTAGACCTCGTCGCCAAGCGCGATTACGCAAAATTGCGCAGGCTCTGCAATGTCAGCGGCGACGACGTCGCGGACATGGTCGAGGAAATTCGCCGGCTCGATCCGAAACCCGGTCGCGCCTTCGGCGGCGGCGTGCTGCAGCCGATCATCGCCGACGTCGTCGTCCATCC